>DASWLY010000079.1:0-19741 GCA_036400035.1 Allosphingosinicella sp. | reverse complement strand
CGGTCCGCTGCACCCAGGCGCCTACCGCCGCGGCATTGGCCTCGGACCGGGCGATCAGGCCGGGTAGTCCGCCGCTGCCGAGCGCCCATTCCAGGGCGAAGATATAATCCTCGACCGCCAGCATCGAGGGCGTGTTGATCGTCTCGCCGTGGAAGAGGCCCTCGACCAGCTTGCCGCCTTTCGTCAGCCGGAAGATCTTGGGCAGCGGCCAGGGCGGCGTGTAGCCCTCCAGCCGCTCCACCGCGCGGGGGCCGAGGACCAGCACGCCGTGGCCGCCCTCGCCGCCGAGCACTTTCTGCCAGCTGAAGGTGCCGACGTCGATCTTGTCCCAGGCTATGTCCTGGGCGAAGGCGGCGGAGGTGGCGTCCGCGATGATCAGCCCCTCCCGGGCGTCGCTGATCCAGTCGCCGTTCGGCACCTTCACCCCCGAGGTCGTGCCGTTCCAGGTGAAGATCACGTCGCTCGCCGGGTCGACGGCGGCAAGGTCGGGAAGCTCGCCATAGGGCGCCCTGATCACGGTCGCGTCGAGTTTGAGCTGCTTGACGACGTCGGTGACCCAGCCTTCGCCGAAGCTCTCCCAGGCGAGGAGAGTGACCGGGCGGGCTCCGAGCATCGACCACAAGGCCATCTCGACGGCGCCGGTGTCGGAGGCGGGGACGATGGCGATGCGGTGGCTCGCCGGAACCCGGAGCACCCGCCGCGTCAGCTCGATCGCATGGCCGAGCCGGGCCTTGCCAAGCTTCGAGCGGTGCGAGCGCCCGAGCGAGCCCAGAGCGAGATGTTCGGGACCCCAGCCGGGCGGCTTCGCGCACGGCCCGGAAGAGAAAAAGGGACGCGCGGGGCGCACCTCGGGCTTTGTAATCGTCACTGTCTAACTCTCCTCGCAGAGAGCACGCGCCGCGTTGGGACGGCGTGGCCCGTGGCGGGTTTAGGGCCGGGGAACCTCGTGTCAACCGCGTCTCCCCCCGTCACCCCGGCGGAAGCCGGAGTCTCGTGGAGACCTGCCCTCGTCACCCCGGCGAAAGCCGGGATCTCGTGGAGATCCGCCCTCGTCATCCCGGCGAAAGCCGGGATCTCGTGGAGACCCGCCGGGACTTCTCGGGCCGAGGTCCCGGCTTTCGCCGGGATGACGGGGGTTGCGCTTGACCGCCTTGCTCATCGCGTAGAGCTATCTCCCTATGCGATGGACGATCCTGGCAACCCTGCTTCTGACCGCCTGCATCCCCTCCAGCGACCGCAGGCCCGCGGATGGCGCCCGTGACCGGCCGTCGCCGGCCAAGGCGACCCTCCAATGCCACGCCGACCTCTCCCGCGAAGGCATCCGCTACAGGGCGCTCCCCGACCGAACCTTCGGCAACGGCTGCACCGCGATCGGCGCCGTCCAGCTCCTCGACATCGGCACCCCCGTTACCGATCTGGGAGCGATGACCTGCCCGCTGGCCCGCCAGTTCGCGCGCTGGGCCCGCGAGGCGGTCCAGCCGGCCGCCCAGGCCCGGCTCGGCAGCCGGGTCGTCAGGATCGAGAGCTTCGGCACCTACAGCTGCCGTCCGGTCAACGGCCGGCCCGGCGCTCGCCTGAGCGAGCACGGGCGGGCCAATGCGGTCGATATCGGCGCCTTCGTCCTCGCCAACGGCCGCCGGGTCACCGTCCTGGCGGGCTGGAGCGGTGGTGACGAGGAGGTGCGCCGGTTCCTTCGCGCCGTCCACGCCGCCGGTTGCCGGCGCTTCGGGATCGTGCTCGGCCCCGATGCCGACGCCTTCCACCGCGACCATCTTCATTTCGACATGGGACAGGGGCCGTATTGCCGCTAAACGGGCCGCCATGACCGATCCCATCCCGCACAACCGCGTCTTCCCGGCAGCCCGCCAGGAAGCCGAGACCGCCAACCAGCCGACCCCGTCGGCCCAGACCGAGCATGACGCCTATCGTCTCGCCTTCCAGGACATGGACTTCCTCCTGCGCGAGGATCTGCGCCCGGTCCGCTTCCAGCTCGAATTGCTCAAGCCCGAGCTTCTGCTCGACGAGGCGAAGATCGCCTCGACCTTCGTCTTCTACGGCTCCGCCCGAATTCCCGAGCCGGACAAGGCCGACGCTCTGATCGCCGCCGCGGCGACCGACGGGCAGCGCCACATCGCGGAGCGGCTCAAGGCCAAGTCCAAATATTACGAGGAGGCGCGCCGCCTCGCCCGCCTCGCCAGCCGCTGGGAGCCCGACGAGACCGGCCTCAGGCATTTCGTCGTCTGCTCCGGCGGCGGGCCGTCGATCATGGAAGCGGCCAATCGCGGCGCCCATGACGAAGGCGCGGAGTCGGTCGGCCTCAACATCGTCCTGATGCACGAGCAGATGCCCAACCCCTATGTCACTCCGGCGCTCAGCTTCCAGTTCCACTATTTCGCGCTGAGGAAGATGCATTTCCTGCTCCGGGCGCGAGCCGTGGCGGTCTTCCCGGGGGGCTTCGGAACGTTCGACGAGGCCTTCGAGCTGCTCACCTTGGTCCAGACCGGCAAGGTCAAGGCGCTGCCCATCCTCTTCTTCGGCCGCGAATTCTGGGAGCGGGTGGTCGATTTCGATGCCCTGGTCGAGGAGGGCGTCGTCGCTCCGGACGATCTCAAGCTGTTCACCTTCGTCGACACCGCCGAGGAAGCGTGGGAGCATGTCTGCCGCCATTATGCCGCGAGAAACGAGCCGGTCGCCTGAGGCCGAGGCCTTTCTTGCCTCCCCATGCGCAGCATGGGGAGGGGACCACCGAAGGGTGGTGGAGGGGTGACCCCGCACAGGTCAGCTTCCGGTTACCCCTCCACCATGCTGCGCATGGTCCCCCTCCCACCGCCTTCGGCGCGGGGAGGCAAGTAATAGGCCTGGGTCAGCCTTTCGCCCGGCCCGCCTCATATTCGGCGATGAAGCGGTCGACCGGAACCGAGCGAATGGTGTGCGCGAGCACGTCCTCGGCGATGTCCTCGGGCCGTTTGAAGCGCAGGCAGCTCTTGCCCATGTCGAGCTTCCTGCCGGTCGCGGCCCAGGCCGAGCGGAGCCGCTCGGTCCTCTCCTCGGAGGCGTAGACGCAGTTGAGGTAGAGCGCGGTGTAGTTCTTCTGCGCCGCGAGCGAGGCATAAGCGAGCGGCTGCCCGTTATGCGTGTCGGGATAGCGCTCGACCGGCACCTCCCAGCTGATCATCCCCCAGCTCATCCGCTCGACATAGCCGTCGGGGAGGTTGGCGTTGATCAGGTCGCGCACGCGCGAGACCAGGTCCGCCCGCTCGGGCGGCAGTTCGGAGAGATAGGCTTCGGGAGTCGGCGCCTTGCTGCTGACCATCCCGATGCCTCCTTTATTGCTTCGGCTGCGCCTTGGTCTGCTCGTCGCGCCCCGCCACCGCGGGCGCGCCCTCGGCCCCGATCCGGTTCGGCCCGGCCTGCTGCTCGGTCAGCACCGGCTCGTCCTCGGCCTTGTCGCCGGCCGCGGGCTGGTCGCCCTTCTCGGCCGCGGCCTTGGCCGGGTTCGGCGCCGCCGCCTGCGGGTTGGGCAGCGGCAGGTTGCTGCCCTGCGCATTGAGATAGGCGAGGAGATCGGCCCGGTCCTCGGGCTTGCCGATCCCGGCGAAGGTCATCTTGGTTCCCGGAGCGAAGTCGCGCGGCGACTTGATCCACTGGCTCATCGACTCCCAGTCCCAGTTCCCGCCCTTGCCGGCCAGCGCCGGAGAATAAGCGAAGCCGGGAGAATGCTTGCCGATCGGGCTTCCCAGCACGCCCCACAGATTCGGCCCGGTTCCGTTGGCGCCGCCCTGGTTGATCGTGTGGCAGGCGCTGCACTTCTTGAACTGGCCCTCGCCCTTGGCAATGTTGGCGCCGGCGAGGAAGTTGGCGATCGGCTGCTCGGCCTCGGCCGGGCCGTCATTGGGAAGGACCACGCCCTCGATCGGATAGCCCATCTTCTCGGGCCGCTCCTGGTGGAACATCTCGCCGGAGACGATCGAGGCGCCGAGCGCGACGATGCCCGCGCCGAGCACCCAGCCCGCAATCGTGTTGGAGCGATTGTCCATGCCTTCAAAGACCTCCAGGGCGGCGCGCGGCGCGCGAGAGTGACGGAATTCGCGAGCCCCTTTAGGCGGGGCGGTGAGGCGGGGCAAGACGCCGCCTCAGCTATCCACCCAATGTCGCAGCAGGCTATGGGCAATCGCGAAATGGGGCGGCGCCAGGAACGGCGCGCCCGGGTCGCCGGCCAGAGCCGCCCGCACCCCCTCCCGGTCCACCCAGATCGCGTCCTCCAGCTCCTTGGTGTCGAGGACGATCTCGTCGCTGGCCGCCGTCGCGGTGCAGGCGATCATCAGCTGGCCGGGAAAAGGCCAGGGCTGGCTGGCGACGTAGCGGACGTCGCTGACCGCGATTCCCGCTTCCTCGCCGAGCTCGCGCGCCACCGCCTCCTCTATCGATTCGCCCGGCTCCACGAAGCCCGCGAGGGCGGAATAGCGGCCCTGGGGATATTGCGGCTGACGGCCGAGAAGGACTCGACCGTCATGCTCGGCGAGCATGATCACCACCGGATCGACGCGCGGGAAATGCTCGAGCCCGCAGCCGCCGCAGCGCCGCCCCCAGCCGCCGCGGAAGGCGAGCGTGGGCGCCCCGCAATTGCCGCAGAAACGATGACGGTTGTGCCATTCGATCAGGCTTCGAGCAGTGCCCCACACGGCGCTGTCGTCCGCCGCCATCCGGTTGAGAAGCGCGAAGACCGACCATGCGCGCTGCCCGGGCTCGACCCGGACCAGAGGCGCGAACAGCGGCGCGCCCTCACGGAAGCCGAGGAAGATCCGCTCGCCGGCTTCCAGCATCGAGCTCCAGCCGAGGCGGCCTTCCTCGTCAAGCTCCGGGTCGAGGCCGCTGAGGCGCAGCAAACGTGCGTCGAGGCTGGAGGCGAGCTCGGCCAGCCGTGCCTCGTCGAGGCGTAGATGGTCGGCGCGGTCCAGCCGCGCGCCGGTGAAGCCCGGCCTCAAGACCCCCTCTCCCTGCAGGGGAGAGGGAGGGGCCCGCCGCGAAGCGGTGGGAGGGTGAGGGCCTGCCCTCCAACTTCCTTGCCCTCACCCCCCCATTGCTCCCGCAATGGGTCCCCCCCTCTCCCCTGCAGGGAGAGGGTTAAGGTACGCCACTCGGCCCCGCGGGAAGCAAGCTTGGCGAACAGGGTCGGAAGGCCCGCTTCGCCGATCCGCCCGATTGGCCACCAGCTCCCGTCCGGCCGCTTGGCCGTTTCGGCGCAGAGCAGGCGCATATTCAGCGCGAAATGGGTGAAGACATGGTCCACGCTCCCCGCCTCCCTCCACTCGGCGTCCGCCGGAGCCCCCTCGCTGTCGGTCGGAAGCGCCAGCATTCCGCCGAGCAGGCCTTTGCCGGGCCGGCGGACGAGCAGGACGTGGCCGTCGTGCTCCAGCCAATAGGCGATCCCTTCCCGCCTCGGTTTCGGCACCTTGGCCGCCTTGCGGGGATAGGATCGCGGATCGCCCCGCGCCCGCGCGGCGCAGCGGGAGGCGAGCGGGCAGCGGCCGCATTCGGGCGAGCGCGGGGTGCAGATCGTGGCACCGAGGTCCATCATCGCCTGCGCGAAGTCGCCCGAGTCGGAAACGGGGGTGATCGAGCCGGCGAGACCGTAGATCTCCTCCCGAGCCGCCGGCAGCTCGGTTTCGACCGCGAACAGCCGGGCGACGACCCGCTCCACATTGGCGTCGACCACCACCGCCCGCCGCCCGAAGGCGATGGCGGCGATGGCGGCAGCCGTATAGCGGCCGATGCCCGGGAGCTTGCGCAGCCCCTCCTCGGTGTCGGGGAAGCGGCCGCCGAGATCGGCCGCCACGGCCCGGGCGCAGGCGATCAGGTTGCGGGCGCGGGCGTAATAGCCGAGCCCCGCCCAGGCGGCCATGACCTCCTCCTCCGGCGCCGCGGCGAGCGCTTCCACGGTCGGCCAGCGACGGGTGAAGGTCTCGAAATAGGGCGCGGCATGGGCGCAGGTGGTCTGCTGGAGCATCACTTCGGAAAGCCACACCCGATAGGGATCCGGACCTTCGCTCCCCTCCGCGCGCCACGGCAACGGCCGTTTATCCACAGCAAACCACCGCAACAGGGCATCGCAAGCATCGACGGGCATGCCGTGCCTATGCCATGATCCGGAGCATGGCGAAATCGGGGGGAATTTCGAAAAAGCAGGCGGAGGCGCCGCGGGCGAACCGTGCCCGCGCGGTATCCGACATCGTCCCCGACATCGGCCGGGCCGCCTTCCGCCGCTTCGGCTTCGTCCAGTCGTCGATCGTCAGCCGCTGGCGCGAGATCGTCGGGGAGCGCTATGCCGCCGTCTCCTCGCCCGAATCGATCCGTTTCCCCGCGGGCAAGCGCTCGGACGGAGTGCTCAACCTGATCGTCGAAGGCGCCCACGCGCCGATGATGCAGCATGTCGCGCCGGTGATCGTCGAACGGGTAAACCGGTTCTTCGGCTATCAGGCCGTGGGTCGGGTCGCGTTCAGGCAAGGATTGGTTCAGATTTCCCGCGCCAGGACTCGCGCGGCGCCGCCTTCGTTGCGCCCGATCCCGGTCGAGCTCGGCGATTCGCTGCGCGAGGTCGCGGATCCGGAGCTTCGCGCCTGCCTCGAATCGCTTGCGCGAGGCGTTGCGGCTAACGAGGCGGCGCTCGGGCCGGCGCTTGCCATTCCGGTGCTCGGCAGAATTGGTGGAGAGACGAAGAGATGAAGTCGATGTTCGCGGCCGGTGCGGCCGCTTTGGCGCTGGTTCTTGGCGGCTGCGGCGACGGCGGCGGCAACGCCAACGGCCAGGCGGCCGCGGCCGACAACGGCGCTCTGAAGCAGATCCCGGCGCCGAACGGCGATTGGACCCAGATGGTCGCGAAGACTCCGGAAGGCGGCTTCCGCATGGGCAATCCGGACGCTCCGGTGAAGCTGGTCGAATATGGCTCGCTCGGCTGCCACGTCTGCGCCGAGTTCGAGGAGCAGGGCGCGCCCGAGCTTCGCGACACCTATGTGAAGAGCGGCCAGGTCAGCTGGGAATTCCGCCCCTATCTGCTCTTCCCGACCGATCCCGGCGTCTCGATGCTGCTCCTGTGCCAGAACGAGAATGCCTTCTTCCCGTCGGTCGAGCAGCTCTACAAGGACCAGGAGGGCTGGATGGGCAAGATCCAGTCGATGCCCGCGGAGCAGCAGCAGGCGCTTCAGACCATGGCTCCGCGCGACGCGGCGGCGATTATCGTGAAGGCGGGCGGGCTGGACGAATTCTTCCGCCAGCGCGGAATGCCCAGCTCCCGGATCCAGTCCTGCCTCGCCGATCCGGCGGTGATCGACAAGGTCGTCGCGATCAAGCGTCTTGGCGACGAGCAGGGGGTGAACGGCACACCGTCCTTCTTCGTCAACGGCACGTTCGCCGGGGTCGGGAACTGGGCGGGCCTGGAGCCCCTGCTGCGGGGGGCGATCTCGTGATGAAGCCCGCGCCTTATCTGATCCTGGCGGCCCTGGCCGCGACCGCGGCGGCTCCGGCGGGCTCGGCGCCCGCGGGCAAGGCGGCGCCGGCCTCGGCGAACTGGGACCGCACCGTCGTCGCCACGCCCGAGGGCGGCTTCCGCATGGGCAATCCCGCCGCCAAGGTGAAGCTCATCGAATATGGCTCGCTGACCTGCAGCCATTGCGCGGCTTTCGCGAAGGAGGGGATGGCGTCGCTGGTGGGCACTTACGTGCGCACGGGCAAGGTCAGCTACGAATATCGCAACATGGTCCTCAACGGCCTCGACGTTGCCGCCACGCTGGTGGCTCGCTGCGGCGGGCCGGGCCGGTTCTTCCCGGTGACGGACAAGCTCTACGCGACCCAGGACCAGTGGAAGGGCCGGGTCAAGGCCCTTACCGACGCTCAGAAGCAGGCGGTGAACGCGCTTCCGGAAAACCAGCGGCTGGGCCGGCTGGCGGAGCTGGCGGGCATCCCCCAATTCGCCGCGATGCAGGGCCTCGCTCCCGCCAGGTCGAAGAGCTGCCTCGTCGACCGGGCGGCGTTCGATCGGCTCGGCACGATGAACGAAGCGGCCACGGCCAAGGGCGTGGAGGGCACGCCCACCTTCTTCCTCAACGGCGCCAATGTCGGCTCCCATAGCTGGAAGACCTTGGAACCGATCCTGCGCGAAGCGGCGGGGTAGGATGACGGCCGGGGGGCAGCCATGCAGATAAAGCGGCTGAAGCTTTCCGGCTTCAAAAGCTTCGTCGAGCCGGCCGAGCTCCGGATCGAGCCGGGCCTCACCGGAGTCGTCGGTCCCAACGGTTGCGGCAAGTCCAACGTGCTCGAGGCGATTCGCTGGGTCATGGGCGAATCGTCCGCCAAGTCGATGCGCGGCGCCGGCATGGACGACGTCATCTTCGCCGGCACGGCCGCCCGCCCGTCGCGGGACTTCGCCGAAGTCTCCCTGCTCGTCGAGCGCGAAGCCGAGGACATGCCCGGCGACGTCACCCTCGCCCCGATCGGCGACGTCGAGGTGGCCCGCCGGATCGAGCGCGGCGCCGGCTCCGCCTACCGGGTCAACGGCCGCGACGTCCGCGCCAGGGACGTGGCCTTGCTGTTCGCCGACGCCGCCACCGGCGCCCATTCCCCCGCTCTCGTCAGCCAGGGCAAGATCAGCGCCGTCATCGCCGCCAAGCCGACCGAGCGCCGGCTGATGCTGGAGGAAGCGGCCGGCATTTCCGGCCTCCACGTCCGGCGCAAGGACGCCGAGCAGAAACTGCGCGCCGCCGAGGCGAACCTCACCCGCCTCGACGAAGTGCTCGCCGACATGGAGATGCGCGCCTCGGCCCTTCGCCGCCAGGCGAAGGCGGCCGAACGCTACCGCAAGCTTTCCGACCAGATACGGATCGCGGAGGGGCGGATGATCTACGCCCGCTGGCGCGAGGCCGCCACCGCGGCCGACGCCGCCAAGCGCGACTCAGAGGCCGCCGCCTCGGCCGTCGAAAAGGCCTCCGAAGCCCAGCGCGCCGCGGCGGCCTGGCAGGCGCAGGCGGCGCAGGCCCTGGCCGAGCGTCGGGCCGCGGCCTTGGCCGCCCGCGACCGCTCGACCTCGCTCGCTCACCAGCTGGCGACTCTTCGGGCCGAACGGGACGGTCTCGCCCGCCGGCTTCGCGAGCTGGAGGAGCGCCGGACCTCCCTTCACGGCGACCGGGCGCGGGAAGCGGCATTGGGCGAGGACGCGAAGGCGGCTTTGGCCCGGCTCGACGGGGAAAGAAGCGACATCGCCGCCCGCCTCGCGGCCGCCGAAGCGTCGCGCGGAACGATCGACGTGCGCACGGTCGAGCTGGAAGATTCGGCCCGCGACGCCGAAGCGGAGCTCGGCAGGGCTCGGGCGGTCCAGGCGGCGGAGCAGGCCGAGGCACGGGTCGCCCGGGCCGCTCTGGAAGCGGCCCGGGCGAAGCTGGTCCGCGCCGAAGCCGAGAGCCGCCGTCTCGAGGAGCAGATGGCCGGCCTCGGCGAGGAAGCGCCCCTCCTGGAATCGCTTCGCGCCGCGCGCCGGCGCCGGGAGGAGGCTGAAGCGCGGCTCGAAGCCGCCGGCGAGGCGATCGGGATCGCCGAGGCGCGCCGGCAGAAGGGGGCTTCCGCCCGCGACTCGGCCGAAAGCGAAGGGTCCACAGCCCGGGCCGCCCTCGCCGCCCTCGAATCGGAAGCCAAGGCGCTGATCAAGGCGGTCGAAGGCACAAGCGGCGACCGGGCGATCAACCATGTCACGGCCGATCCGGGCTATGAGCGAGCGCTCGCCGCCGCCCTCGGCGACGATCTGGAAGCGGCGCTCGAAGGCGATTCGCCGCGGCGCTGGTCCGGAGCGGAGCCGCTCCCGGGCGATCCGCCGCTCCCGGCCGGGTGCGAGCCGCTGGCCGGCCATGTCCAGGCTCCGGCCGCTCTGCATCGGCGGCTGGGGCAGATCGGAGTGGTGGATCGGGACGAGGGCCTGGCGCTTGCGGTCGGCCAGCGCCTCGTCACCCGCGACGGCCGCCTTCGCCGCTGGGACGGCTTCGTCGCCACCGGCCTCGGCGCCGCCGTCGCGGAGCGGCTGATCCGGGTCAACCGCCTTGCCGAGATCGAGCGGGCGCTCCCCGCCGCCGCGGCCGCGGTCGATTCGGCCCAGGGCCGGATTGCCGCGGCGCTGGCGCAGATGGCCGCCGCCCGCGACGCCGCGGACTCGGCGCGCAGGGCCGAAGCGGAGGCCTCGGCCGCGATCCGCGACGCCGGCCGGGCGGAAGATTCCGCTCGCGTGGAGATCGAACGCCTCGAGCTTCGGCGTACCGGGCTCGCCGAGCGCCTCGATCAGGCGGCTCAGGACCTGGCCGAAGCCCGCAGCGGCGAGGGGGAAGCCCGGAGAATCGTCGACGCCTTGCCCGACGATTCCGCCACTCAGGCGCGGGTGGCGGATCTGAGCCGGGTCGCGGAAGCCGCTCAGCAGGCGCTGGCGCAGGTGCGCGCCGAAGCTGCCACCCATGCCCGGGCGGTGAGCGCCGACAAGCAACGCTCCGAAGCGGCGCTCAAGGAGGCGGCGGACTGGAGCGTCCGAGCCGCCGAGGCCGGCAAGCGCCACGCCGACATGGGCTCGCGAATTGCCGAGGCCGAGGCCGAAGTCGAGCGGCTGACCGGCGCCCCGGCCGAGATCGCGCGCCGGATCGAGGCGATGGAGAGCGAGGCCGTCGGAGCGGCCGAAGCGGCGGCGGCGGCCGCGGCGGCCGAGCGCGAAGGCGAGGCCGCGTTGCGCGGGACCGAGGCCCGGCTCGCCGAGGTCGCCGAAGCGCTCGCCACCGCCCGCGAGGCGCGCGCCGGCGCTGCCGCCCGGCACGAGAACCAGGAGGCCCGGCGGATCGAGATGGGCCGGATCTCCGGCGAGCGCTTCCAATGCCCGCCGCCGCTCCTGCCCGAGCGGCTCGGCTTCGACGAAGCCGGGATCGTCCCCGCCGGCGAGGAATCGACCCGGCACGAACGGCTTTCGGCGGAGCGCGAGCGGATCGGGCCGGTCAACCTCATCGCCGAGCGCGAGCTCGCCGAGCTCGACGAGGGCCGCGCCGCCTCCCAGGCCGAGCGCGAGGAGCTCGGGCTCGCGATCAACCGGCTTCGCGGCTCGATCGGAAGCCTCAACCGCGAGGGCCGTGCCCGCCTGCTCACCGCCTTTGAGACGGTCGACCGCCATTTCCGAAGCCTGTTCACCACCTTGTTCGAAGGCGGCCAGGCGCATCTCGAGCTGGTCGAATCCGACGATCCTCTGGAGGCGGGGCTCGAGATCATGGCCCAGCCCCCCGGCAAGCGCCTCTCCGCCTTGACCTTGCTCTCGGGCGGCGAGCAGGCGCTGACCGCCGTCGCCCTGATCTTCGCCTTGTTCCTCACCAACCCGGCGCCGATCTGCGTTCTCGACGAAGTTGACGCCCCCCTCGACGACGCCAACATCGAACGCTTCTGCGACTTGCTCGACCGGATGGTGAACGAGACCCAGACCCGCTACCTCATCGTCACCCACAATGCGGTGACGATGAGCCGGATGCACCGCCTGTTCGGAGTGACCATGATCGAGAAGGGCGTCAGCCGCCTGGTCAGCGTCGATCTCGGCGGGGCCGAGCGGCTTCTGGCGGCGGAATAGCTTGCCTCCCCATCGCAAGATGGGGAGGGGGACCACACGAAGTGTGGTGGAGGGGTAGATGGCGCAGGAGTCAGAGGATCTGATGGGAACCGGCGGCCTCGGAGCAGCTACCCCTTCACCAGGCTCCGCCTGGTCCCCCTCCCCACCGGCTGCGCCGGCAGGGAGGCAAGAGAGGCCCTTCATCCCGCCTTACCCGCCGCGCGGCGCCGGTCCGGTACCCGTCTGGCGCGGTTTCGTCGGGGAGCGGGCGCGCACCGCCGTCTACGGCTGGTCCGAGCTTGCCTTCCGCCAGAGCTACATGCGCCGCAAGATCCTCGGCTTCAACGTCCACATCCCGCTCGATCCGGACCTGGTCCAGCGCGTGCTGCTCGACAATGCCGCCAATTACGTGAAGCCCGACGTCGTCAAGCGGCTGCTCGCGCCGGCGATCGGGGAAGGGCTGCTCACCTCCGACGGCGGGCTGTGGCGGGAGCAAAGGCGGATCGTCGCCGCGAACTTCGCTCCGGCCGCCGTCGATGCCCTGATGCCGGAGTTCGGAAGCGTGGGCCGCGAGGCGCTGGAGCGCTGGCGGCCCGGCGTGCGCGACATGGCCGTGGAAGCGACCCAGGCGACGATGCGGGTGATCTCCAATACCCTGTTCAGCGGCGATGCCCGGCTCACCAGCGAGGCCGCGATGGCGCATATCGCCGCGGCCCTCGACGGGGTGAGCGAAGCGCGCCTGCAGGCGATGCTCGGCCTGCCCCGGATCCCGTGGACCCGCCAGGGGTGGAAGGCGCAGAAGGGCCAGAAATATCTGCGCGGAACGCTCGAGGCGGTGGTGCGCGAGCGGCTTCCCGACGGCGGGCCGGCCGACTTCCTGGGCAAGCTCATCCGCGGCCTGGGCGAGCGGTTCGAGCCGGGGCAGGCGGCCAGGCTCGCGGCGGACAACGCGATGACCTTCTATCTCGCGGGCCATGAGACGACGGCGAACGCGGTCAGCTGGACGCTCTACCTTCTCTCGGAGCAGCCGGAGCTTCAGTCACGGGTGGCGGCGGAGAGCGCGGCGGCGGTGGCGGGAGGCGAAGGCCCGGACCTTCCCGAGCGCCTGCCGCTGCTGCGCAGGGTGCTGGAGGAAACCCTCCGCCTCTACCCGCCGGCGCCGCGCTTCGACCGCCAGGCGGTCGAGCCGGACCGGCTCGGCGACGAGGAGGTCCGGCCGGGCGACATCGTCTCGATCTGGCCCTGGATCCTCCACCGCCACGAGGCCTTGTGGGAGCGTCCCGACGCGTTCGACCCGGACCGGTTCGCGCCGGGGCGGCGGGAAGGGCGCCACCGCTTCCAATATATCCCGTTCGGCGCCGGGCCGAGGCTCTGCGTCGGCGCGCGCTTCGCGACCGCCGAGGCGCTCACCATCCTCGCCCACTGGCTCGGCCGCTGGCGCTTCGATCCGGTGCCCGGGCGTGAGGTCCGGGTCCATGGGATGGTGACCCTCCGCCCCGCCGGAGGGATGCCGTTGACTTTGTTGAGGCGCTGAGCCGCAACCCTCTCCCTGTAGGGGAGAGGAGGGGCCCGCCGCGAAGCGGTGGGAGGTGAGGGCCTTCCCTGACTCCTGTGCTACAGGCCCTCACCCTCCCGCTTCGCGGGCCCCTCCCTCTCCCCTACAGGGAGAGGGGAAGAAGCGCACAGGAATGCTATTGCGAATTATTCGCAACAGAGATAGTGGCCCCTCAACAGCAAGGGGTACCAATGTCCGTCCGTTACGCCTCCCTGGCCGCGATCAGCTTCGCGCTCGCCGCGCCGGCCTTCGCGGCCGAAGCCGGCCTCGACGAGGTCGCCGCCGCCGACGCCGCCGCCGACGACTCGGCCGACCAGAGCATCGTCGTCACCGGCCAGCGCTTCGAATATGGCGCCAAGGAGACCTGCACCGCGACCCGCACCTGCACCGACGTCGAGGACGTGCCGCAATCCATCTCGGTGATCTCGGAAAGCCAGATCGAGGATCAGGCGCTGCGCTCGATCGCCGACGTGCTGATGTACGTGCCCGGCGCCACGCCCGGCACCGGCGAGGGCAATCGCGACCAGATCACGCTTCGCGGCAACAACACGACCGCCGATTTCTTCGTCAACGGGATCCGCGACGACGTCCAGTATTTCCGGGACCTCTACAATGCCGAGCGGATCGAGATACTCCGCGGGCCCAATGCGATGATCTTCGGCCGCGGCGGCGGCGGCGGGGTCGTCAACCGGGTGACCAAGCGCTCCAGCTTCCGCTCCTATAGCGAGTTCGCGGCCCAGGGCGACAGCGAAGGCGGCGTCCGGCTGACCGGAGACCTCGACCAGCCACTCGGCGATTCGCTCGGCCTGCGGCTGAACGGCATCTACGAGAATGGCGAGAGCTTCCGGCGCCACGTCGAGCTGGAGCGCTACGGCGTCAATCCGGTGCTCGGCGCCGGCTTCGGCGACACCCGGATCGACCTGTCCTACGAATATTTCCACGATCGCAGGACGGCCGACCGGGGCATACCCGCCTTCGCCGGCCGGCCGCTGCGGGGGGTCGACCGGGTCTTCTTCGGAGATCCGGACCTGAGCTTCGCCAGGGTGGACGCGCACATCGCCAGCCTCGCGGTCGAGCACCGCTTCTCGGATTCGGTCACTCTGAGGAACCGGACCAGCTACGGCGACTACGATAAATTCTACCAGAACATCTTCCCGGGCGCGGTGAACGCGGCCGGGACCCGTGTCACCCTCTCAGCCTATAACGACATCCTGAAGCGGCGGAACCTGTTCAGCCAGACCGACCTCGTCGTCGAGAGCGATCTGGGCGGGCTCTCCCACACCCTGCTGCTTGGCGCCGAGATCGGCCGCCAGGACAGTCTGAGCCGGCGCATCAACGGCTTCTTCGTCACCGCCGCCAACCCGCTCGGCACCGGCTCGATCACCGTCCCGCTGGACTCGCCGACCATCGACGCGTCGAACGTCGTCTTCCTGCCGGTCAACACCAACGCGCTTCGAACCCCGTCCAATTTCAACGAAGGCGAGGGTTCGGTCCTCGCCGTCTACGTCCAGGAGCAGCTGCGCGTTTCCGAGCAGGTCGAGATCGTCGCCGGCCTTCGCTACGACCGCTTCAAGCTCGACATCCTCAACCGCAACAACGGCCAGACCTTCAGCCGAACCGACAATCTGCTTTCCCCCCGGATCGGGCTGATCGTGAAGCCGGTGACGGAGCTGTCGCTCTACGCCAGCTACGGCCGTTCCTACCTGCCGAGCGCGGGCGACCAGTTCAGCTCGCTCGACGTCACGTCGCAAAGCCTGAAGCCGGAGCGTTTCGACAATTACGAGATCGGCGCCAAGTGGGAGCCGATCCCGGGGCTGCTCGCGACGATCGCCCTCTACCGGCTCGACCGCACCAATACCCGAGCGATCGATCCGGCGACCAACCTCACAGTCCTCACCGGCGCGCAACGCAGCAAGGGCCTGGAGATCGGCCTGGAGCGCAACATCACCGACAAGTGGCAGGTCTCGGCCGGCTATGCCCTTCAGGAGGCGAAGGTGACCCGTGCCACCACCGCCTGCCCGACCGGCAAGTGCGAGGTGCCGCTGGTGCCGCGCCATCAATTCTCGGTCTGGAACCGCTACAATATCGACAAGGCGCTGGGCTTCGGCCTGGGCGTGATCGCCGCCTCCAGATCCTTCGCCTCGATCAGCAATCAGGTGACCCTGCCCGGCTATGCCCGGGTGGACGCGGCCGTCTTCTACCAGCTGTCCGACGGGATCGAGGCTCAGGTGAACGTCGAGAATCTGTTCGGCGCCGACTATTTCCCGACCGCGCACAACGACAACAATATCGCGCCCGGCGCTCCGACGACGGCGCGAGCGACTGTGCGCTTCCGCTTCTAGGGCATGATCGCCTCTTACTGATCCGTCATTGCGAGGAGCGAAGCGACGCGGCAATCCAGCGGGCCTCGGAAGGCCGCTCTGGACTGTTTGACGGAGTGTATCCGTCCAGTCGAGCTCGCTCTAGGCGCTCCGCCGCGGGCTGAAGGTGAGGTAGAAGTCGCTCCCGCGGCTCGCGCCCGCCTCCTGCGGCAGGCGCACCGGGTTGCAGCGGAGGACCGCCTGCTTGGCCGCTTCCGTCATCCTTCCGGCATAGGGCTGGCTTTCCGGGCTGACCCCTTGCTGCCAGACCAGAAGGGGAAGGCCCACCAGCTCGCCGTCCGCCGTGTAGCGGACGAGGAGGCGAGTCGAGATGCCGCGGCCGACCGAAGGCACTCGCGGGTGCCGGTAGCACCGGCGGACCTGCTCGGCCACCTCAGCGCTTGCCCGCACTGCGGCGGGCGACAGCGCTTCCACCCGGGGGGCCTGCGGAGCGCAGGCCGACAACAGCGCCGGCAGCGCCAGCATCGGAATAACGGCTTTCATCACCGATACTTAGGCATGACGGGTGGTTTGGGAAGCGGTTCTCGGATGGCCTCGTGCAATTTTTGCTCGGGCGGCGCCTCAGCCCGTCACCTTCGATCCCAAAGGCTGAGTCGCCGGGCCGTGGATCACCTCGCCGCTCAATTCGAAGCGGGAGCCGTGGCAGGGGCAGTCCCAGGTCCGGTCGGTGTCGTTCCAGCCGACCAGGCAGCCCATGTGGGTGCAGACGGCCGAGACGGCGTGGAGGGTTCCGCCCTCGTCCCGGAAGGCAGCGACGTTGTCGCCGTCCACCTTCAGGATCGCCGCTTCGCCGGGCCCGAGCTCGTCATAGGATTTGGCCTTGCTGCCCAGGTAGCCGCCGACTAGGTGAGCGGCGACGGACAGATTCTCCTTCACGAACTCCGGACCGCCGGCGACCGGCTTGACCCGGGTCGCATCGAAGACTTCGAGCCAGCGATTCTCCTTGCCGGTGGCGAGATCGGCGATGATCTCCGCCGCGACCGTGCCGTTGCTGATCCCCCATGCGTCGAAACCCGTCGCGACCAGATAGCCGTCGGACCTGGACGACCAGCCGATGAACGGCGCTCCGTCCATCGGCGTGTAATCCTCGTTGATCCAGCGATACTCGATCGGCCCGGCGTCGAAATTCTCGGTCAGCCAGCGCTCGATGTCGGCGAGATACTCGCGCTCCTCGTCCGGGTGGCCGGGCTTGAAGCTGGTCCCGGCGACGATCCCGTAAACCTGGCCGTTCTCGTGCCGGTGGGTTCGGATCGAGTGGCCCGGCACCTCCGCATTCTTGTACATCCCGGGCGGCACCCGGCGGATCGGAGCCGCGATCACCGGCTCGGCCTTGGGGAAGTTGGTCGCGTAATACATTCCGACCTGGCCGAGCGGCAGGTGGGTCGCCATGACCACGTGGCGGGCCGAGACGGTGCCGCGGTCGGTGACGACCCGGGTCGGCTCCCACTCGATCGCCCGGCTGCTCTCGAAGACGTGGCAGCCGTCGCCCGGGATCGTCGCGGCCAGCCCGGCGACATATCTGACCGGGTGGAACTGGGCCTGCCCGTCCCAGCGCATCGCCTGCAGAACGTCGAACGGGAGCCCCGTGTCGCGGGTCAGGCTGGCGGGCAGGCCGAGCCGCTGGGCGACCTCCACCTCCTTCTCGATCTGGGAGACGTAGCTTTCGTCCCTCGTGTAGATGAAGGAGGGCATCGGCTCGATGTCGGCCTCGATCCGATGCCGGGCGGCGAGCTCCGAAATCCGGCGAATGCCGGTCTCCTGCGCCTCCGCATAGAGGCGCGCCCGATCCTCGCCGAACTTGCGCTCCAGCGTCTGGTAGTGCGAGGCCCCGTGCTGAGAGCTCATCTTCGCCGTGGACTTGCCGGTGACCTGCCGTCCCACCCGGCGCGCCTCGATCACCGCGACGGTGACCCCGCGGTCCTTGAGCAGCCGGGCGGTGGTGATTCCGACGATGCCGCCGCCGATGATCGCCACGTCGACGCTGACATCGCCGGAAAGGGCGGGGAAGTCCGGCGCCTGGGCGGTGGCGTTCCAATAGGTGCGATCGTCGTCGTAGTTCGCCATGTCCGTCTCCTGCGAAGGGGAAATGCTGCTCGCGCCCTCAACTGCGCTGCGAATGCCCTGTTCCCGCGTCCGGTCGCGAAGCTGAACAACAGCCGACAGTCCGGTTCAGGACGCGCTCAGACCGCGACCTGTAGAGAGGGAGCATAGCCCAAGCGTTCGTACCGGGCCCACGTCTACAGGAGGATTTTGCCATGAAGGCCATTTCGAAAACCATTCTGGGCGCGGGCGCCGCTGCCGTTGCCGCCGTCGGCTTCGCCGCTCCGGCCGATGCCCAGTATCGCGACCGCTATCGCGACCGTGACCGCGGCATCGACGCGGGCGACATCATCACCGGAGTCGCCATCCTCGGCGGCATCGCCGCGATCGGCTCAGCGCTCGACCGCGACGGCAGCCGCTACGGCTATGGTTACCGCGACCGCTATCGCGACCACTACAATTATGCCGTCCAGTCCTGCGCCCAGGAAGCGCAGCGCATGGCCCGCGGCCGGGTCCAGGTCGTCGACGTCGACCGTGTCGGCCACGACCGCTACCGGGTCCGCGGCGTGGTCCAGGCGGGCTACGGCGGCGGCTACGGCGGCTACGACCGCGGCTACGGCGGCTACGACCGCGGTTACAACCGCGGTTATGACAGCCGTTACGACCGTGGCTATGACAGCCGTTACGGCCGCTACGACCGCTACGACCGGGGCAGCTACGGGCGCGACGACTTCACCTGCGTCGCCCGCGGCAATGGCCGGATCACCGACTTCCGCCTGTAATCAGCGGCAGAACGCGTAAGGGAATGCGCGCGGGCGAGAGTCCGCGCGCATTTCTTTTTGCGCCGTCATCCCGGCGAAAGCCGCGATCTCAGGACGAGAAGTCACGGCGGGTCTCCCCGAGACCCCGGCTTCCGCCGGGGTGACGGGTGCGGGTCTCTCCGAGCCCTGGATTCCGCCGGGGTGACGGCGGTCTCTTTACACGCGGCGACCGCCGGGCTTATCGGCCTGCATGACCGTCCATCCCGCCGAGACCATCCTGATCGTCGATTTCGGGAGCCAGGTGACTCAGCTCATCGCCCGGCGGGTCCGCGAAGCCGGCGTCTATAGCGAGATCGCGCCGTTCAGCCGCGCCGTCGAGGCCTTCGAACGGCTCAAGCCGAAGGGCATCATCCTCTCCGGCGGCCCGTCCTCGGTTACTCTGCAGGACAGCCCGCGCGCCGATCCGTCGCTGTTCGGCTCGGGCGTCCCGATGCTCGGCATCTGCTACGGCCAGCAGCTGATGGCCGAGCAGTTGGGCGGCAAGGTGGTGACCGGCGATCACAGCGAGTTCGGGCGCGCCTTTCTCGAAGTTCAGGACGGCTGCGCGCTGTTCGACGGCCTCTGGTCGGCGGGTGAGAAGCACCAGGTCTGGATGAGCCACGGCGACAAGGTCGACGCGCTCCCGCCCGGCTTCCGGATCGTCGCCCAGTCGCCGGGCGCGCCCTTCGCGGCGACGGCCGACGAGGACCGCCGCTTCTACGGCCTGCAATTCCATCCGGAGGTCGTCCACACACCGGACGGCGGCAAGCTGATCGCCAATTTCGTCCGCCACGTCTGCGGCCTCGCCGGCGACTGGACCATGGCCGAGTTCCGCGAAACCAAGATCGCCGAGATCCGCGAGCAGGTCGGCACCGGCCGGGTCATTTGCGGCCTTTCGGGCGGCGTCGATTCCGCCGTCGCCGCCGTCCTCATCCACGAGGCGATCGGCCACCAGCTGACCTGCGTCTTCGTCGACCACGGCCTGATGCGGGAGGCCGAGGCGGAGCAGGTCGTCTCGCTGTTCCGCGGCCATTACAACATCCCGCTCGTCCATGTGGAGGCGGAGGAGCTCTTCCTCTCCGGCCTCGCCGGCCTCGCCGACCCGGAGGCCAAGCGCAAGTTCATCGGCAAGACCTTCATCGACGTGTTCGAGGAGGAAGCGCGCAAAATCGGCGGCGCCGACTTCCTCGCCCAGGGCACGCTTTATCCCGACGTGATCGAGAGCGTCAGTTTCACCGGCGGCCCATCCGTCACGATCAAGAGCCACCACAATGTCGGCGGCCTGCCCGAGCGGATGAACATGAAGCTGGTCGAGCCGCTTCGCGAGCTGTTCAAGGACGAGGTGCGCGTGCTCGGCCGC
>DASWLY010000078.1:0-6954 GCA_036400035.1 Allosphingosinicella sp. | reverse complement strand
TTCTTCAACCCGGACTCGCCGCCCCTCCCGTCATCCCGGCGAAAGCCGGGATCCCAGGACGAAAAAGGCGCGGGTCTCCACCGGATCCCGGCGTCCGCCGGGATGACGGAGCGTTCTCCAACCCGGACTCGCCGCCCCTCCCGTCATCCCGGCGAAAGCCGGGATCCCAGGACGGAAAAGGCGCGGGTCTCCACCGGATCCCGGCTTGCGCCGGGATGACGGTGCATTCTTCAACCCGAACTCGCCGCCCCTCCCGTCATCTCGGCGAAAGCCGGGATCCCAGGGCGAAAAAGGCGCGGGTCTCCACCGGATCCCGGCTTCCGCCGGGATGACGGTGCGTTCTTCAACCCGAACTCGCCGCCCCTCCCGTCATCCCGGCGAAAGCCGGGACCTCAGGCCGAAAAAGGCGCGGGTCTCCACCGGATCCCGGCTTGCGCCGGGATGACGTGCATTCTTCAACCCGGACTCGCCGCCCTCCCGTCATCCCGGCGAAAGCCGGGACCTCAGGACGGAAAAGGCGCGGGTCTCCACCGGATCCCGGCTTCCGCCGGGATGACGGTGGTTCTTCAACCCGGACTCGCCGCCCCCCCCCCGTCATCCCGGCGAAAGCCGGGATCTCAGGACGGAAAAGGCGCGGGTCTCCACCGGATCCCGGCTTCCGCCGGGATGACGGTGCATTCTTCAACCCGGACTCGCCGCCCCTCCCGTCATCCCGCCGAAAACCGGGACCTCAGAACGGAAAAGGCACCGCGGGTCTCCACCAGATCCCGGCTTCCGCCGGGATGACGGTGCGTTCTTCAACCCGGACTCGCCGCCCCTCCCGTCATCCCGGCGAAAGCCGGGACCTCAGGACAAGAAGTCGCCGCGGGTCTCCACCGGATCCCGGCTTCCGCCGGGATGACGGTGCGTTCTTCAACCCGGTCTCGCCCCCCCTCCCGTCATCCCGGCGAACGCCGGGACCTCAGGACGGAAAAGGCACCGCGGGTCTCCACCGGATCCCGGCTTGCGCCGGGATGACGGAGCCTTTCTCCCTTGTCCCTTCGCGCCTTCGTGTCTTCCCTTGAACAGGGTGGCGAGGCGCCCGCACCGGCAGGCGATGAAGCCCGTCCCGGCGCAAAGCCCGGGCCGCCCGCTTCGTCCGCCAGGTCCGGATCGGCACGGCAGCACCGATCCCATGTTGCACCTGCGAAAAAACCCCTTGAAACCCGCCAAAATCCTTGGGTTTTGCACCTGCCGTCGCTATGTCTGGCAGATGGCAACATCCCCCAGCGAAAATGCTTACGGCGCCGACTCCATCAAGGTGCTCAAGGGCCTCGACGCGGTCCGCAAGCGGCCCGGAATGTATATCGGCGACACCGACGACGGCTCCGGCCTCCACCATATGGTGTTCGAAGTCTCCGACAATGCGATCGACGAGGCTTTGGCCGGCCATTGCGACCTCATCCGGATCGTCCTGAACCCGGACGGCTCGGTCTCCGTCGAAGACAATGGCCGGGGAATCCCGACCGGAATCCATGCCGAGGAAGGCGTTTCGGCGGCCGAGGTCATCATGACCCAGCTCCATGCCGGCGGCAAGTTCGAGAACACTTCGGACGACAACGCCTACAAGGTTTCCGGAGGCCTCCACGGCGTCGGAGTCTCGGTCGTCAACGCTTTGTCCGAATGGCTCGATCTCACCATCTGGCGCGACGGCGAGGAGCATTACATGCGCTTCCGCCACGGCGATGCCGAGGCGCCGCTGAGGAAGGTCGGCCCCGCCGGCGAGAAGAAGGGAACCCGGGTCACCTTCCTGCCGTCGCCGGAGACGTTCAAGATCGTCGAGTTCGACTGGGACAGGCTCGAGCACCGCTTCCGCGAGCTCGCCTTTCTCAATTCGGGCGTTCGCCTGATCCTCACCGACGCCCGGCACGAGGAGGAGAAAGAGGTCGAGCTCTACTACGAGGGCGGAATCTCCGCCTTCGTCCGCTACCTCGACCGCGCCAAGACCGCGCTCATCCCGGATCCGATCTCGGTCACCGGCCAGCGCGACGACGTCGGCATCGAGGTCGCGCTGGAGTGGAACGACAGCTATTACGAGCAGACCCTCTGCTTCACCAACAACATCCCGCAGCGCGACGGCGGCACCCACCTCGCCGCCTTCCGAGCGGCGCTGACCCGGACGCTCAACAATTATGCCGAGAAGTCCGGCATGATGAAGCGCGAGAAGGTCAGCCTCACCGGCGACGACATGCGCGAGGGGCTGACCGCGATCGTCTCCGTGAAGCTGCCCGACCCCAAGTTCGGGTCGCAGACCAAGGACAAGCTCGTCTCCTCCGAGGTCCGTCAGCCGCTCGAGAGCCTGATGGCCGACAAGCTTGCGGAATGGCTCGAGGAAAATCCGACCCACGCCCGGACGATCATCCAGAAGATCATCGACGCGGCGGCGGCGCGCGAGGCGGCCCGCAAGGCCCGCGAGGCGAGCCGCAAGAGCGTTCTCGGGGTCGCCTCGCTGCCCGGCAAGCTCGCCGACTGCCAGGAGCGCGATCCCGCCAAATGCGAGCTCTTCCTGGTCGAGGGCGA
This sequence comes from Allosphingosinicella sp., assembly GCA_036400035.1. Taxonomy (GTDB): domain Bacteria; phylum Pseudomonadota; class Alphaproteobacteria; order Sphingomonadales; family Sphingomonadaceae; genus Allosphingosinicella. The sequence goes on along the minus strand of DASWLY010000078.1, from coordinate 4,395 downwards.
CAGCGCCGGCGGCTCGGCCAAGCAGGGCCGCAACCGCGAGGTCCAGGCGATCCTGCCCTTGAAGGGCAAGATCCTCAACGTCGAGCGCGCCCGGTTCGACCGGATGCTGTCGTCGAAGGAGGTCGGGACGCTCATCCAGGCGATGGGCACCGGCATCGGCCGCGACGATTTCAACATCGACAAGCTTCGCTACCACAAGATCGTGATCATGACGGACGCCGACGTCGACGGCGCCCATATCCGCACCCTTCTGCTCACCTTCTTCTACCGGCAGATGCCGCAGATCATCGAGCGCGGGCACCTCTTCATCGCCCAGCCGCCGCTCTACAAGGTCGCCAAGGGCCGCTCCGAAGTCTATCTCAAGGACGATGCCAAGCTCGACGATTATCTCGTCGATGCCGGCATCGCGCTGCTGCGGCTTGAGACGGCGGAGGGGCCGCGCACGGGCGTCGATCTCAAGGATCTCGCCGACCATGCCCGCCGAGTCCGAAGCCTCATGCGCTACGTCCCGCGCCGCTACGATCCGGGGCTGATCGAGGCGCTGGCCCTGAACGGCGCGCTCGATCCGGCCCTGCCGGCGGCTCGGCGCGCCGAAGCGATCGCCCGAGCCGCCGCCTTCCTCCAGGCGAGCGACGAATCGTCGACCTGGACCGGAGAGGTCGGCGCCGACGGCGATTACGTTCTTCGCCGCCTGTGGCGCGGAGTCACCGACCACCACGTCGTCGACCACAAGTTCGTCGCCTCGGCCGAGGCGCGCAAGCTGCACGGCCTCGCCGCCGAGCAGGCCGCGACCTATGCCAGCGCGTCGCGCCTCGTCTCGATGAGGACCGCCGCGGCCGCCGCCGCGGAGGACGAGGAGGCCAATCCCGACAGCGACGATCCGCACGTCAAGGTGGAAGGCGTCCCCGACTCCGGCCGCGCCCCCGACGCCCGCGGCATCCTCGTGCGCCGGCCGACCGAATTGCTCGACGCGATCCTCGCCGCCGGCCGCAAGGGCCTCGCCATCCAGCGCTACAAGGGCCTCGGCGAGATGAATGCCGACCAGCTCTGGGAAACCACCCTCGATCCGGACAACCGCTCCCTGCTCCGGGTCGAGGTCGCCCAGGCCGACGTCGCCGACGAGATATTCACCCGCCTGATGGGCGACGTCGTCGAACCCCGCCGCGAGTTCATCCAGGAGAATGCGCTCAACGTCGCGAACCTGGACGTTTAGACGAATTCCTCCCCAGCTTGCTGGGGTCGACGGTACGCATTGCGTGACCGTCATCCCGGCGAAAGCCGGGATCTCAGGGAGACCCGCCGAGACTTCTCGACCCGAGGTGACCGTCATCCCGGCGAAAGCCGGGATCTCAGCGAGACCCGCCGAGACTTCTCGACCCGAGATCCCGGCTTTCGCCGGGATGACGAACGAAGTCAGGCAAGGAGCGTGCTCAGCCCTGGAAGGTCACCGTCACCCGGCGGTTCTTCTGCCGGCCCGCGGGATCGTCCTTGCCGCCGGCCGTCTTGTTCGGCGCCACCGGCCTGGTCGCTCCGAAGCCTTGGGCGCTCAGCCTCGATGCGGGGATGCCGCCCTTCACCAGCCATTGCACCACCGACTGCGCCCGAGCCTGCGACAGCCGCTGGTTATAGGCGGGCTGGCCGACGGCGTCGGTATGGCCCTCGACCCGGATCGGGCGGGTGCCGGTCTGGCGGGCGGCCGCGGCGACCTTCTCCAGGATCGGGACGGCGTTGCCCGGATCGTCGCCTTGTCGAAGTCGAAGAGCACGTCGCCCGGAAGCATCACTTGAAGGCCGCCGTTCACCGCGCGCACTTCGAGGCCGCCTTGCTGCAACCCACGCTGCACCGCCTCGAGCGACACCACAGTGCCGGAAATCACGGTCTGCAGGCCCTCGATCCGGCGGACCTCGCCGGTAATCCGGCGGATCTCCGCCCTCGGCAGGGCCGCCCGGGCCTCCGCGTCGACAGCCGGTGAATCGGGGGCCGGCTCCGGGCGGTCGTCCTGCCACGGGGACGCCGAGGCAGAGGAGGCCAGCGCCGTCAGAACCGCCGCCCATCTCGCCGGCCGGCGCATCCTCACCGGTCCGTGATCGGGATGTTCTCGACGGGCAGGAAATTCTTGAAGTCTTGACCTCGGGCGGCGGCGCGGGGAATTTGCCCCACCAGGCGTTGGTGCTGCCGACCTGCCGGAAATTGGGCGAATAGCCCTCGTAAGTGGTCAGCGGATCGCCTTCGCTGTCCTTGAGGATGATGTATTTCTGGTCGCCGGCGACCAGATACGGCTCCTTGGAGTCGGACGGGTAGAGCAGGGTCCGGCTGCCGCTCGGCCCGCCTAGCAAGGTCGAGCGCGAGCGCCGCCAGCACGCCTGCCGTCCGGAGCCCGGATCGAGAGAGCATGGTAACTCCCTTGCCGTTCCTGGAGCTGGAGATACGATTCCAAGCCCTTGGCAGTTCCGTCGCAGCCGTCGCTTTCCCTTCGGCCGGCGCCCGTCTAGCCTGCCGGCGAAGCTTCACGCCCCGGGGAAACAGCAATGGCATTCGAAGGCGATCTGTTCGTCCCGCGCTACCGCCCGCTGGCCAGCGGCGACTGGGAGCTGCGTATCGCCGGCCTCTGCCACTGTCCGGGCTATTGGAGCGGTCCGGCCGTGGTGGAGCAGATGGCGGCGCTGGTGCGCGGCGGCCGGTGCTGGATGTCGATCACGCCCTACGAGATCGAAAGCCAGGAGACGGGCGTGCGCCTCGCTCGGGGCCATGTGCTGATCTTCGGGCTCGGCATGGGGTGGGCCGCGGCCGCGAGCGCGGCGATCGACGCGGTGACGGCGGTTACCGTGGTGGAGAAGGACCCGGAGGTGCTCGCCTTGCATCGGGAGCTCGATCTCTTCGCTCAGCTTCCGGAAACGGCGCGCTCGAAGCTGCGGATCGTCGAGGGCGACGCCTTTGCCTACACGCCCGATCTGCCCGTCGACCTGATGATGCCGGACATCTGGCTACCGCTGGTCGATGGCGACCGGGTCGAGGAGGTCCGGCGGATGCAGGAGAATGTCGGTGCGGCCGCCACCTATTTCTGGGGGCAGGAGATGGAGATCGCGCGCCGGGCGGTCGCCGCGGGCCGAGCATTGGACGATGCCGGAATAGCGGCGACGATATCCGAGACCGGCCTCCCGCTCGTCGGGGCCGAACTGGACGGCTATGCCGAACGGCTGACGCGCGCCGCCCGCGGCTGGATGCGGGGAAAGTGGCTGCCGGGGCCGACGCCGCCCTGGGAAGAGGCGGCCTGATGCCGTGGATCAGGGCCGTCCGGCCCCGGCGCGGTAAAGCTCCATCACCCGTCCCACCGGAAGCGCTTCGACCCGCGCCCCGTTCGACTCCATCGTCTCGGCCTTGAACAGCGAGTTGAGGACCGCTTCCTCGGTCGCCTCCACCGCCGCCTGGAAGAGCGGCGAGACACGCTCGTTGGCAAGGTCCTCGATCGGGGCGGTGCCGCCCCTGCGCGCCGCCGTGCGGCGGACGCCCGGGTGGGTCGAGAAGGCGAGGGCGTAATCCCCCGAGCCGTTGGTGATCGGCGAGCCCGTCCGGCCGATCCCGAGAAAGGCGCGGCGGGCGAGGCGTTCGAGGTTGCGGTCGGACAAAGGCGCGTCGGTCGCGATCACCACGATGACCGATCCGTCGCCCGCGGCCGAGGAGAGTTCGTCCTTGAGGAGATACTGCCCCAGCTTCCGGCCGACGGGCACTCCGCCGACGCTCAGCACGCCTCCGTAATTGCTCTGCACGAGTACGCCCACGGTCCAGCCGCCGAGCCTCGCGGGAAGCCGGCGCGAGCTGGTGCCGATCCCGCCCTTCCACCCGAAGGCCACGGTGCCGGTGCCGGCGCCGACCGATCCTTCCGCCACCGGCCCGGTGCGGGCGGCGGCGAGCGCGGCGAGCCCGTCCTCTTTCGTCACCCGGCGCGCGCGGATGTCGTTGAGCTGCCCGTCGTTGGTCTCGCCGACCACGGCGTTGACCGATCGCACCTTCTCGTTGCCGGGGCGGCGGAGAGTCCATTCGATGCCCGCGGCGGCGGCTTCGGGGACGGAGAGGGTGTTGGTGAGGAGGATCGGCGCCTCGATCTCTCCCAGCTCCTCGATCTGGGTGGAGCCGATGAACTTGCCGTAGCCGTTGGCGACGGCGAAGCCGGCGGGCACCTTGTCCTGGTAGAGATTGCCGCCGTGGGGCAGGATCGCCGTCACTCCGGTGCGGATGCCGTCGCCCTCGACGATCGTGCGGTGGCCCACCGTCACCCCGGCCACGTCGGTGATGGCGTTGAGCGGTCCGGGGGCGAGGATTCCGATCTCGACGCCCGCTTCGCGCGCCCTCGGCCGCTGGGCTTCCGCGGCCGTGCTCACGAGGAAAGCCGCCGCG
>DASWLY010000077.1:0-36089 GCA_036400035.1 Allosphingosinicella sp. | reverse complement strand
GCCTCGCGCCAAAGCTGGATTGCTTCGTCGCTCCGCTCCTCGCAATGACGCGCTATTTTCCGGCGCCGCGCTCAGCCGGCGCCGGCGGATTGAAGGGGACAAGCAGGATTTCGTCTGTCAGGCTGCTTCCATGTCCGTCTTAGCCCCCACCGCTTTCACTCTGTCCTGCGCCTCGACGGGGATCGTGCGGCCGGCCTCGGCGGAAATTCGGGAGATCGTGAACTTCATGAACTTCACCTTGGAAGAACGGGGAGCCCGATGACCGCGATCGCGTCCAGGTCCCAGCTCAGGATGTCGTTCCTGCGCTATGCTTTGTTCACGGTGCCGCTGGTGCTTCTGCTCGGCACGGTCTCCGGCCGTATCGCCAATTCCGGCTACGGCAATGCCTGGTTCGATGCTCTTCAGAAGCCCGCCATCATGCCGCCCGGATGGATGTTCGGGCTTGCCTGGACGATTCTCTACATATGCCTCGGGCTCGCCGTGGCCCTCATCCTCCACGCCCGCGGCGCCCGCGGCCGCGGCCTGGCGCTGGCCCTGTTCATCCTCCAGCTCCTGCTCAACTACGCCTGGTCGCCCATTTTCTTCGCCTATCACGAGGTCGGCGCGGCCTTGTGGACGATCCTCGCGATGATCCTGATTTCGGCTGTCACGGCCTTTCTTTTCTGGCGGATCCGCCGGTCCGCCGCGCTTCTGATGCTGCCCTATATCGCCTGGCTGAGCTTCGCCGCCTTGCTCACCTGGCAGATCGGCCTCCTCAACCCCGGGGCCTCGGAGCTTGCACCGGGCGGGTCGGCTACCGATATCGCCCTCTAGGTATTTTCGAAGGAGGACGCGATGCAGTCCGAAAACCGTCTGTTCGACGATTTCGTCAAGGTGATGAACGGCGCCGCCGGCACCCTCGCGGGCATGGGCCGCGAGGCCGAGGGCGCCTTTCGCGACCGCATGCGCGACTGGGTCGGAGGCCTCGACATGGTCTCGCGCGAGGAATTCGAGGCGATGAAGGCGATCGCCATCGCCGCCCGCGAGGAGAGCGCCGCGCTCAAGAAACGGGTCGAGGCGCTCGAAGCGGCCGCCGCGGCCGAGCCGACGCGGCCAACCGGTCCCGAGGCCGGTGCTGGGCCGGCGGGACAGTAATCCACAACATATCGTGGGTCGCCTAACCTGCGTCTCTTGCGCCGGCCCGCGCAGGCGGGCAGTTTCGTTGAACCAGGGCGGCGGGAAAGCTAAGTCGATGAACGTGGACGAATTCGAGCTGGAGCGCGAACCGGGCGGCCCGATCGACATGCTCGAACATTATTTCAGCGCCCATGGCTGGGCCTGCGAGCGGGGCGAGGACGAGATCGTCGCCAACTTCCAGGGCAGCTGGGCGCAATATGAGATGCGCGCGGTGTGGCGGGACGAGGATCACGTCCTTCAGTATCTCGCCTTGCCGGACATCCGGGTCCCGCAGGACAAGCGCGCCGCCGTCTACGAGACGATCGGCCTCATCAACGAGCAGCTGTGGATCGGTCATTTCGAGCTCTGGGCCTCCTCCGGCCTCGTCCTCTTCCGCCACGCCACTTTGCTCGAAGGCGAGGAAGGCGGAGTGTTGACGCTCCAGCACGCCGAGACTTTGGTCGAAGCCGCGATCGAGGAATGCGAGCGCTTCTACCCCGTCTTCCAGTTCGTCCTGTGGGCCGGCAAGACCCCCCAGGAAGCCATCGCCGCCGCGCTGATCGAGACCCAGGGCGAGGCGTAAGGCGGAGGGCGAGTCTCGTCGTCCCAGCGAAGGCTGGGACCCCAGCGAGAGTTCGCGCCGACGGTTGAGCAGCGCCTCACAAAAGCGTTAGAGCTTTTCACCCCCTGGGGCCCCAGCCTTCGCTGGGGCGACGGAGCCGCCATGACCCAATTCTCCCTCCCCGGTCCGCTCTTCCTGATCGGCTGCGGCAACATGGCCGGAGCGATGCTCGAGGGCTGGCTGGCCGCCGGCGCCGATCCGAGCCTGATCACCGTCGTCCGGCCCAGCGGCCGAGCGCCCGCCCCCGGCATCCGCACCCTCACCGCCTTGCCCGAGGACGAGGTCCCGAGGCTGGTCCTGCTCGGCGTCAAGCCGCAGAAGCTCGCCGAGATCGCTCCGACCGTCGCTCCGGCGCTGGAGCGGGAAACGATACTCATCTCCATCCTCGCCGGAACCACCCTGGAGACGTTGCGCTCGCTGTTCCCCACCCCCCACACGATCGTCAAAGCCATGCCGAATCTACCCGTCAGCCTGCGCAAGGGCGTGACGGAGCTCCACACCGACGGCGAGAGCGACCAGGCGGCGAAGGCCGAAGTCGAACGGCTGATGCAGGCCCTGGGCCACGCTTTCTGGTTCGATGACGAGAACCTCTTCGGCGTCGCCAGCGCTCTCACCGCCGCGGCGCCCGCCTTCCTCTACCGCTTCCTCGACGCGCTGGCGGCGGCGGGGGAAGAACTGGGCCTTCCGCCGGAGCAGGCGGCCCGTCTCGTCGCGTTGATGGCGGATGGGTCGAGCGCCCTCGCCGCCGTAGGCGGGGCGAGCCCGCAACAACTGGCCCGCCGGGTGGCGAGCCCCGGCGGCACGACCGAAGCCGGGCTGAGGGTGCTCGACGCCGAAGGCCGGCTGGAGACCCTGATGCTGGAGACGCTCGACGCTTCCCGCCGCCGGGCCCGGGAAATGGCCGCCGCTCGGCTGCACCCCAGATGAACAGGTCGTAGTTTCCGGTTCATGCAACGCGCCATAATCTCCGCTTGTTCTTTCGGCGTCCGCGATCCACGCGGGCGCTCCAGTCGAGGAGAGACGAGTATGCGTATGTATGTTCTGGCCGCCACGCTGGCGGCCGCGGTCGCGCTTCCGGCGACGGCCGCTTCGGCGCGGCATTACGGCAACCATTACGGCTACAACAATCGGGGCGAAGTCCGCCAGGAGCGCCGCGAGTGCCGTCGCGAATTGCGCCGTGCCGACAGCCGCCGCGAATATTACCGCGAGCTGCGCGAGTGCCGGCGCGAGATCCGAGACGCCCGGCGCGATCGCTGGCGGGACGACCGCTACGGCTACCGCTACGACGATCGCCGCCGTTATTGGGACGGCTACGGCTGGCGCTACCGCTAAGCGCCGCAGGTTCCGCCGGGCGGCTCAGGCCGCCCGGCGGAGGCCGTCGACCTGCTCATCCAAGACGCGGGTTCAAGAATCGGGGGCCGGTGCCGTCCACGGTCATCCTCTCCATCGCCTACCGCGCCGAGGCGCGCGAGCTCGACGTGCTGTTCACCACCGGCCGCCGCTACTTGTTTCATGACGTGCCGCCCGAAGCCGCCGAGGCGTTCCGCGCCGCCCGCATCAAAGGGCGGCACTTCAACAGCCGGATCCGCGGTCGCTACCGATTCACCGAGCAAGCCGCTCAGGATTGAGCGGGCGGGCCGTTGTCCGCCGTTCGGCATTCCGGCAGCCCCAGTTGCCCGGCGTCCTTGCAGTGGCTCACCTGCACGTCGCTGTTGGGCGCGATGTAGACCGCATATTCGCCGCTGTCGGTGCACCGGGCGGTCCACATCGCCATCGTCTTGTACTGCTGCTGATAGGCGGCGCGGTCGACCCGCTTGCAGCGCCGGCCGTTGTCGCGAATCGCCCGGTAGAGGCCGAGGTTGCGGGTCGGCTCGCTCAAGGCCTTGAGCTGGTCGCTCATCGGATTGGCGACGACCATTTTGGTCACGTTCCGCTGCGGAGCTCCGTCCTCGCATCCGGCGAGAAATACTCCGATCGCGGCAAGCGTTGCCCAGGCCTTCATGTCACACTCCCTTGGCATTCGACGTCAATACGCTCGGGCGAAGCGCTCGTTGCCGACGAAGCCTAGGTGCCTCACTCCGGCGCGCTTCACGTCCGCGAGGATGCGGTCGAAATCCTCATAGCGCGTTTCCGCCTCGGCGCGGAAGTGGAGGGTCGATTCCTGCGGCGCGGCCCGGAAGGCGGCGAGTCGGGCGGGGAGGTCGGCCTCGGTGATCGCAACGCCGTTCCAGCTCAGCCGGCTCGCGGAATCCAGGGCGAGCTGATGAGTCTCCGGTTTCTCGGTGCCCTTCACGTCCGGACCGGGAAGGTCGATCTTCACGCTGTGGGTCATCACCGGGATGGTGATGATGAACATGATGAGGAGGACGAGCATGACGTCGATCAGCGGCGTCGTATTGACGGTGCTGAACGGCTCTTCACTGACGGTGGCGTAGGCGATTCGGCGACGCTCCATCCCTTCTCTCCTCGATGTTATGTAACATCATATCAATGACGAGGAGAGGTGGCAACGGGTTCACGTCGTCGCCCCAGCGAAGGCTGGGGCCCCGGCGGGTGAATGGCTCGGCGCCCGGTTCTCGCTGGGGTCCCAGCCTTCGCTGGGACGACGGGGCGCTCAGCGGCGTGCCTCGCCCGTATAGATGCGCCATCCGCCGCCCGCCTCGGGGCCGGACGTCGCCCGGCGCAGAGTGACGCTGCCGGCGCTGGTGAAGGGCTTGCCGCCGCGGAAGGTGCCGTGGATCATCACCGGCACCTCGACATAGGCCCAGCCTTTCGCCTGGACGGGCTCGCTCGGCGTTCCGACATCGGCGCGGTAGGTTTCATAGGCTTTGAAATTGTCGGCGAAGCGCCGGCGGGCGTCGGCGCCGCTCTCTCCCGAGCGAAGCGCCATCGCCGAGTCGTAATCCCTCGACCCGATCCGGGAATAATAGAGCTTGAGCGTGGCCGCGGCGTCGCCGCTGTCCTCGCGGTCCTGGGCCGTCGGCGCCGGCGGCGGCTCGAGCTCGGGCATGGGAGGGCGGGAGGCCTGTTCCCGCTGCTGCGCCTGCTGCGCGGTCTCGCGCTCGCCGCCGCAGGCGGCGAGGAGAAGGAGGGGGAGGAGGGCCCGCGAGCGCATCGGGCACCCATAGCGCGTCGTGCAGCGAATTGCCTCCCCGTCCGCAAGGGATGGGGAGGCAAGTTATGCGGTGAGGCGGCTCTGGGTGCCGTGGATGAGGTCGGTGGCGCGCTCGAAGCTCATCGGTCGGCCGAACAGATAGCCCTGGATCTGGTGACAGCCCAGATCGCGCATGCGGGTGAAGTCGTCGGCGGTCTCGACGCCTTCGGCGGTCACCGTCATCCGGAAGCTCTTGGCGAGCTGGACGATCGACTGGATGATCGCCACCGTCTCGCGGTTGTTGGCGGCGTCTCGGACGAAGCTGCCGTCGATCTTGAGCTTATGGAAGACCGCCTTGTTGAGGTAGCCGAGCGAGGAATAGCCGGTTCCGAAATCGTCCAGAGCGATGCCGACGCCGAGGGCGCGGAGCCGCTTGAGAACGTCGAGCGAGCCCTCCGAGTCGCCGAGGAACACCGATTCGGTCACTTCGAGCTCGAGCCGGTTGGCCTTCAGCCGGTACTTGGCGAGCGCCTCGGACACAGTGTTGGGAAGCGCCGGAAGGATGAGCTGGCGCGCCGAGAGATTCAGGGCGACGCTGATATAATCGGGCCATACGGAGGCGGCGCGGCAGGCTTCGTCGATGACCCAGTCGCCCAGCTGCATGATCAGGCCGGTCTCTTCCGCGAGCGGGATGAACTCGACCGGCGAGACCATTCCGCGGGTGGGGTGGTGCCAGCGGATCAGGGCCTCGAAGCCGATCAGGCTCTGGTCGGCGGCGTTGACGAGCGGCTGATAGTCGAGCCGGAACTGCTTGAGAGTCAGCGCCTGCCTCAGGTCCTGCTCGAGCCGGAGGCGATCCTCGGCCTCGTTCTGCATGTCGGCGGAGAAGTAGCAGCAGGTGCCGCGGCCCTGGCCCTTCGCCTGGTAGAGGGCGAGATCGGCCTTCTGAATGAGGTCGTCGACGCTCTGGCCGTCGATCGGGCCGAAGGCGCAGCCGATCGACACTCCGATGCGGATCTCGGCCTTGTCGATATGATAGGGTTCGGCGACTGCAGAGATGATCCGGCGGGCGAGGTCGTCGACCTTCTTGCGGCTCTGGGCGTCGCGCATCACGATGGCGAACTCGTCGCCGCCCATCCGGCCGACATGACCCGATTCGCCGGCCTCTTTCACCAGGCGCTGTGAGACGCTCTTCAGGACCGCGTCGCCCTTGGGATGGCCGAACGTGTCGTTGACCGGCTTGAAGCCGTCGAGGTCGAGGAACATGATCGCGCAGGGCACATTGCTCGACTGCGACGTCGAGAGAGCCTCGCCGAGCAGCTGGCGGACGCGGCCACGGTTGGGAAGGCCCGAAAGCACGTCCATGTTGGCGAGGTTGGTCAGCCGCTCCTGAGTGCGGCGGACCTCGGTGATGTCCGAGCCGACTCCGCGGAAGCCCTGGAACTGGCCGGCCATGTCGATGATCGGATCGCCCGCGAGGCTGATCCAGCGCGTTCCGCGGCGGGTCTTCAATTCCATCTCGAGGCTGGCGAAGGGAGCGCGGGCGAGCAGCGTGCGGCCGAGCGCGCTGTTGCCGCCCAGGGTCGCGGGGAGCGAATGGCCGATCAGCTGGCTGGCGGAGCGTCCGAGCAGCGAGGTCATCCGCGAGGAGATGTAGACCACCCGGTTCTCGGCATCGACCTGCCACAGCCAACCCACCCCGCGATGCTCATATTCCTTGAGCAGCAGCCGGACCGACTCGGCCTGGGTGCGGACGTTGGCGATGGTCTGAAGCTGCTGGAAGGTCCAGCGGGTGAGCCGCGCCACGCCGAAGATGGCGACCGCGGCGACTCCGACGATCGAGGCGCCGAAGGTCGGGTCGAGATCCGAGCTGCCGAGATAGTAGGCGCAGCACAAGGCGGCGGTCATCGTCGCGATCCAGGCGAAGGCGGCGGCCGGAACGGAGGCGAGGCCGATCGCGGCCATGATCATCGCGCCCATGGCGCCGCCGATCACCACCTGCACCTCGTGGGGCTGGGTGGCGAAGGCGTAGGTCGGGAAGGCGGACCAGATGGCGGCGAGGCCCACCGCCTCGCCGATCGCGCGCACCAGCGGGCGGCCTTCGGCGGACCGGCTTTCGGCCGCGGCGCCCTCGGTCTTGGCGAAGCGGTAATAGGTCCAGTTGGCGAAGCCGACCAAGGCGAGCCAGCCGGCGATCAGCTCTATCCGGGTCGTGCCCACCATCGCCCAGGCGACGAGCAGAGCGGCGCCCGCGCCGGTGAGTGCGAAAAAGGGCGCGAAAAGCAGGCGAGTCTGTGCCTGGCCGTTGTGGAGATGGGCGTCGCGGAGCCTCTGGCTGCTCGCGTCGGCGCCGACGCTTTCATCCGCAAGCTCCGCCGGCTCCAATTCCTGCGGGTCGACATCCAAGGGAACGGGCGCGTGATACATGGGATTCCTGCATGCTGCCGGGTTGCCCTGTCCCTAGCCGCAAGGTTTTGATGGAGTGTTAAGGACGGGATGGAATGCGGCGAGCCGTCGGCGCCCCGATATTGCTCCCGGCGTGCTTTCCCGTCATCCGGCGCGCTTTCCCATCATCCGCGCGCTTTCCGTCATCCGCGCGCTTTCCCGTCATCCCGGCGAAAGCCGGGACCTCATGGAAGAAAGGGCGCCTTATCCTCGCCGAGGTCCCGGCTTTCGCCGGGATGACGGGGGGGCGTTTCGTGAGGCCCGGCACCTCAGCATTTTTCGTATTTCCAGTTCCGCCTTTTGCCCTCGGCCATCCACTCGATCGCCTGAGCGATCCGCCTGGCGCGGGTCTCGGGCCGCTTCGCCTCGACCACCCATTCGACATAATCGCGCCGAGCCCCCGGCGGGAAGCCGTCGAACTGGGCGCGGGCGGCGGGGCTGGCGGCGAGCGCCGCTTCGAGGTCCGGCGGAGTCTCCAGCTCCGGCTTCGGCCCCGCTTCGGGCCGCGCCGGGCGGGCTCCCGAGTCGGTCAGCGCCATCGCTTCACGGACCATCGCCTTGAGATCGTCGTCCGCCGGCAGGTCCGCCACGCCGGTCAGCCGGCCGAACTGCCCCATCGCGTCGCGCTCGGCCCCGGTTTCGCCGAGCACCTCCTTCGCGCGCCGGAAGCCGAAGGTGGCGTGCGCCTTGAAGGCGGCCATGCCGGCGAGCATCTGCCCCCCGTAGAGGAAATGCGGCATGCCCCATTTCAGCGTCTCCTCCGCCTCCGGGCAGGCGGCGTGGACGACTGCGCGCAGATGCTCGAGGATCGGCCGGGCGAAATCCGCCTGCCGGGCGATATAGGAGTCGATTCGCGGGTCGCGGGTCATGTGGGGGTTATAGACTCGCTTCAGCCTTGAATCGATTCGGTCCGGCGAAGGCGCCGGAACAGGCGATTCCGCCATTCGCTGGCACGCGATTCTCTGCCGTGGAGAGGATCATGCGCGCCGCCAGACTGTCCTCGAGCGTCATCGCCCGAGTCGCCTATGACGAGGAGGAAAAGGCGCTCAGCATCTGGTTCAGGGAGACCGGACGCTACATCTATTCGGACGTGCCGAAGGCGATCTACGAGGGGATCTGCAAGGCCCCTTCCGCGGGCCGCTACTTCAACCAGTGCATCAAGCGCCGCTTCCCCTGCCGACCTGATCCGGAACGGAGGAGATTCAGGCCTGCGTGAATATTGATCCGGGCGGTCCCTTCGTGCGACCGCGACGCAAGGAGCGAGCCTTGCAGCTAAAGACCTTGACCTACACCAGCCGTGCCCGTCTCGATCTTCGGGACGAGGATCTGATCGATATTCACCAGACGGCGCGTCACCTCAACGCGCTGGACGGAGTGACCGGTCTCCTCCTGTTCGACGGTTCCCGTTTCCTTCAGATCATCGAAGGCGGCGAGGCGGCGGTCGACAATTTGGTCGAGCGGCTCCGGATGGACAGCCGTCACTCGGCCTTCGAGGTTCGGGACGAGCGCTATGTGGATCGGCGCTCCTTCGGCGACTGGTCGATGGAGTTCGTCCGGGTCAGCACCGGCTACAGGGCCGCCCGCGAGGAAGTGGCGACGATCTTGCCGGACGCCATGGCGGCGCCCGTGCGCGAGCTGGTGATGAGGATGGCGGGGCAGCTCGGCGCCGAGGCTTAGGACCTTTCACCGTCATCGCCGCCTGGCCCGGGTTCGCCTCTTTGACCCGCCATTGCGCGGCTTGGCCCGGGTTCGCCTCTTTGACCGTCATTGCGAGGAGCGAAGCGACGAAGCAATCCAGCGGCGTCTCCGAGACCGCACTGGATTGCTTCGCTGCGCTCGCAATGACGGAATCATCAAATGATCATGCTTAGACCCCCCGGCTCCAGCCCGGCTTCGGGGGCTGGTGCAAAGCGGCTTCCGGGATCAGCCGCCGAATCTTCCTCGCGAAGCTCCTCAGGCACACTTCGCTCTTGCCGAGCGGCCCGGGCACGTAGCTCCGGGAGGCCATGCCCTTCTGCACGCCTTCGATCAGCGCCGTATCCTCCGCGTTGACCCGGCGGTTGATCCTCCAGTTGAGGTAGCGCGCCGCCTTCATCTCGCGGCGCCACCTTTCCGGCATACCGGCGTCGGGAAGGGCGTAGCTGATCTCCCGGATCATCGTCCGCGTCGGCGAGACCGGCAGGAACTGCATGAAATCGACCTGGTCCGGGTAGATGTCGAAGGCGACGCTGGGCCAGAGCTTGAAATAGAGCCAGCGCCGCTGGAGCTCGGCCGGGAGGTGCGGGACGTCCGGCAGCAGCCGCTGATAGGCACGCTCCGACGGATTGGCGGAAGGCCGCTCGATCAGGTCGCCCGACATGCGGTCGGCATGCTCGCCGGCCGAGATCGCGTAGCCGCGGCCGAACAGGCGGGTGAGGCCGGGATGGGCGACCGGGATGTGGAGGCCGTCGGAATAATTGTCGGCGACGTTCTTCCAGTTGACGTCCCGCGGCCGGAGGGTGACCCGGCCGAGTGCCTCCAGCCCTTCGAAGCAATAGGGGGCGATCTCGTCCTCGTGGGGCGCCATCATCCGCGCGACCGAGGGACCTCCCGCTTCGAGGCGGACGAACAGGAAGCCGTGCCAGGACTCCAGCTCGACCGGCATCAGCCCGAGCTTCGACGTCTCGATCCCGGGATAGTCGCTCTTGTTCGGAACGCCTACCAGCCGGCCGTCGAGGGCGTAGGTCCAGGCGTGATAGGGGCAGGTCAGCCGCTTCGCGCAGCCCGAACCGCCGCTCACCACCCGTGAGCCGCGGTGGCGGCACAGGTTCGAGAAAGCCCTGACGGCGCCGTCGTCGCCGCGGACGACGACGACGCTCTCGCCGAGATAGTCGAGGGTCCGCCAGTCGCCCGCCGCGGGGATGTCGTTGCCGTGGCAGACCACCTGCCAGGAGGGGCGGATCACCCGCTCCATCTCCACTTCGAAAAATTCAGGGTCGCGATAGATCCAGCCGGGAAGGCTGAGCTCCGGCTCCGGGGCGGCGGCGAGGTGGGGGGAGGGCATGAGCGTTTGTGCCAAAGGCGGCGGTTCTTGTCACCCGACCCGTCATCCCGGCGAAAGCCGGGATCTCGTTGAGACTAAGGCGCCTTCTTGAGCTGAGATCCCGGCTTTCGCCGGGATGACGGGAAGGGGCCAGACCTTGCGCAACCGCTCCGCTTGCCCGACACCGGCCCCATGAAACCCGAGCTCACCGTCCTCGCCTGGGGCTGCATCCTCGCCTTGGTCCACATCTTCGCCGCCGTTCGAGTGAAGACCCGCCAATATGGGACGAAGTGGAACACCGGCGCCCGTGACGAGGAATTGCCGCCGCCGCGGCCGATCGTCGGCCGCCTGGCCCGGGCGCAGGCCAATTTCTTCGAAACCTTCCCGATCTTCGCCGCCGCCGCGCTGATCGTCGGCGTCGCGGGCCTGGAGGATCGGTGGACGGCGATCGGCGCCTGGCTCTGGCTCGGCGCACGGATCGTCTATCTGCCGCTCTATGCGCTGGGTGTGCCGGTGGTCCGGACGATCGCTTTCCTGGTCAGCGTCGTCGGGATCCTGCTGGTGCTTCGCCCGGCGCTGGCCGCCGCGCTGGGCTGAGCGGGCCGCTGGCTATAGCCGCCAGGGATTCTCCCCCTTGTCGCGGGGCGGGACCGGGACGTCGCGGATTTCGGCGATGATTCCGTCGCCGCAGCGGATCGCGACTCCGCCATAGCGCTTCAGCGCCGGCATGACTGCCCGGACATTGTGGACGACCGGCGCCGCGCCCGCCGAAGCGGAGCCTTCGGTTCGGACCATCACCTGCTGCACCGGCTCGTCGAGCTGTGCGACCGGACCCGGGTCGATGGCGGCTTGATAGCCCCCGGCGGTGGTGACCTTGCCGGTGACGACGAGCTGGCGCCGCAAATAAGGTATCGGGCTGGCGGTGGAGGAGAATTCCACATGCGCCTTCCAGTCCGACGAGCCCAGCACGTGGCAGGGCGAGTAGACGGTTTCCGAAATCCGGGCGGTGGAAGTGCAGCCGGCGGCAAGGAGCAAAAGGGGAGCGGCCAGAGCGGCGGGCAGGCGAGTCAAAATATCCCTCCGCCGAGGAACAGCCGGACCACGGCGACGACGAGCACGGCCAGGTTGAGGTTGCGGCCGCTGGTGCGCCGCGAAGCGACGCCGAGCACGAGGCCGACGAGCGCCACCGGCACGATCAGCCAGTTCATCCAGCCCAGAAGCGGAATGAAGGCGGGAACGGCGCAGAGCAGGGCGAAGGCGCCGATCAGGAGGGAGAGGATGTTCAGCATCGCAACGTGCCTTAGCGGGTCGCCGCCGGGCGGGCTAGACCGCAGCCTCGGCCGCGGCTTCGGCGCGCGCGACGCGGCCTACGCGCAATCCTTCCCACACGAAAATCGCCAGCGCCGCCCAGATCGCTCCGAAGCAGATCAGGTGGGCGGTGGTGAGCGGCTCCCCGAAGACGAGCACGGCGAGGAGGAACTGGAGCGAGGGAGCGACATATTGAAGGAAGCCGAGGGTGGAATAAGGCAGCCGCTTGGCCGCCGCCGTGAACAGGAGGAGCGGGATCGCGGTCAGCGCTCCGCCGAGGATGAGCAGGATGTCCGTGGTTCGGTCGCCGAGGAAGGCGCCCTCCCCGGTCGAGGTCAGCCACATCACCCAGCCGAAGGCGAGCGGCGCCAGGAAGAGGGTCTCGATCCACAGACCCTCGAGCGACTCGACCGGCGCCACCTTCCTGAGGTAGCCGTAGACGGCGAAGCTGGCGGCGAGGGTGAGGCTGATCCAGATCGCTCCGCCGGCGCCGAAAGCGAGGATGGCGACCCCGCCGGCGGCGAGGAAGACCGCGGCCTTCTGGAACCGGCTGAGCTTCTCCTTGAGCAGGAACACGCCGAGCAGAACGTTGACGAGCGGGTTCAGATAATAGCCGAGGCTGCCCTCCAGCACGTGCCCGCTGACGACGGCGTAGATGTAGACCAGCCAATTTATCCCGATCAGCACCGCGGTGAGCAATAGGGTGAGAGCGACCCGGCGGTCGGTCAGCGCCGCTCGGATTTTCGGCCACCGCTTCCACAAGGTGGCGAGCGCGCCGAGGAAGATGAGCGACCACAGGATGCGATGGGCGACGATCTCCGTGGAGGCGACGTGGACCAGCGCCTTGAAATAAAGCGGCAGCACGCCCCACAAGGCATAGGCGCCCAGCCCCATGAGCAGGCCGGATCGGGTGCGGGCGGCGTCGGTCACTGAGGCGCGGGTAGCCCAGGGCGGGGTCCGCGACAAGCATTTGGCGGGCGCCTCGGGAGCGGCTAGGATCGGGCCGGATCCAAGGAGAGAGAATGAACCGCCAGAGCCTCTTCACCGCCCTTGCCGCCGCCGCCGGGACGCTTGGCGGCTGCGACGGCAACGTCCGCCCCGAGGAGCCTGACAATGTCGCCGCGGACGCCCCGGCCTCCGCCGAAGGGAAGGCCGAGGAAGGCAAGATCTCGCTCAAGATGCCCGGCGTCGACATGACGATCAGCCTGCCCAAGGGCGTGGCCGACGAGGCCCGGGCCGAGCGCGACAGCAAGCTTCTCTACCCGGGGGCGACGCTCCGCGGAATGGCCATCGCCGCCGGCCCGGGCAGCGACAAGAGCGGCGACAGCGAGGTCGAGATCCGGTTCTCGACCCCCGATCCGGCCGACAAGGTGGTGGCCTGGTACCGCGATCCCGGGCGCGCCGACGGCTTTTCCTTGCGAAATGCGGCGAAGGAAGGCGATTCCTGGCTCTTCAGCGGCGTCCAGAAGCGCGACGGCCACCCCTTCAGGCTTCGGCTGAGCCCGCGCCCGGGCGGCGGCACCGACGGACGGTTGGCGGTCCGCCACGGCGACTGAGGGAGGGGGTCGTGGCCGCGCTCGCCGAGCCCGAATATGTGCGGCTTCACCTCGTCGCCGCCGCCAAGGCGGGGACGGCGCTCAGCTATGGCGAGCTGCTGGGTCAGCTCGGCTATTCCTTCTCGCGCCCGAAGATGCGCGCGCTCTGCGCGATCCTCGGCACGGTCGACGAGGCGGCGGCGCGGCGGGGCGAGCCGGAGCTTGCGGTGCTCGTCGTCCGCCAGAGCGACGGCCTGCCCGGCCAGGGCTGGTGGGTGGCCGGCGGCGCCCGCTCGCGCGGCTATGAGGGGCCGTGGGAAGGACCCGAAGCGCGCCGCTTCATCGACCGGGTGCAGGCGGAAAGCTTCGAATTCTGGCAGTCCCGAAGCGGGACAGACGGCGAAGACGCGTCCCGTTAACCATCTCTCGTCACCCATTTTGCGCGCGGATGCGCCATAGCGACGGCTTCAAGGAGTTCCTTCGATGACCGAACGCGCTTTTCCGCTGCTTCGCCTGACCGCTTTGACCGCGGCACTCGCGCTCGCCGCCTGCAACCCCAGCGCGGGCGAGGAGAACCTCTCCGATCTCGGCAACGACGCCGATCCCGCGGTGACCAGCGCGCTCAACGACCAGATCCTCGTCGACGCGAACCTGGCCACCCAGTCCAACCGGAACGCGGCCCGGCCCTCGCCGACTCCGGCGGGCGCGCCTTATCCGGCTCCGGACGCAACGCCCGCGGCCCCGGGCAAGGCGCCCAGCGCCGCCGCCGCCGCCATCGATCCGGGCGGCAAGGGTTGCTCGGACGCGCGCCGCTTCGAGTATGATCTGGCCTGGGCCAACCGCCTCGCTCCGAACTTCCCGATCTATCCCGGCGGCAAGGTGACCGACGCCGCCGCGAACAACCAGTCCGGCTGCAGCACCCGGGTCGTCACCTTCGCCACCGCCGACAATTGGCAGCGCGTCCTCAACTGGTACCACACCAAGGCGGTAGGCGCCGGCTACTCGTCCGAGCACCAGGTGCGGGACGGCGATCATATCCTCGCCGGCGGCAACGCGCGCGACAAGGGCGCCTTCTACCTGATCGTCACGCCCAAGCCGAAAGGCTCCGAAGTCGCCCTGATCGCCAATAACGGGCGATAGGGGCGGGCGCCGTCCCGACGAAAGCGGGGATCTTCCGGACCAGCGTCATCCCGGCGAAAGCCGGGATCTCATGACAATCGTCATCCCGGCGAAAGCGGGGATCTCAGGACAAGAAGTCTCGGCCGGTCTCCACGAGATCCCGGCGTTCGCCGGGATGACGGTATCCGTCTCCGCGAGATCCCGGCGTTCGCCGGGATGACGGGATCGGTCTCCGCGAGATCCCGGCTTGCGCCGGGATGACGGGAAGGTCGCGGCGTCCGGCGGCAGGGGTGACGAACGGCTGGCGCCTCACCTCCTCTCCAGCTACATCGCCGCCATGAGCGAAGTCCGGCAGTTCACCGTCGCCCCCGACGACGACGGAATCCGTCTCGATCGCTGGTTCAAGCGCCATTTGCCGGAAGCGAGCTTCAACACCGTCTCGCGCTGGGCGCGGACGGGGCAGCTGCGCATCGACGGCAAGCGGGCCGCTCCGGGCGACCGGGTCGAGGCCGGCCAGTCGATCCGGGTCCCGCCCGCCGAGCCCGCCGCCGCCGCGCCGACGCCGGCGCGCGCGAAGCCGGACCGGCCGCGGCTGAGCGAGGACGAGGTCGCCTTCGTCAACGAGATCGTCATCCACCGCGACTCGCAGGCCATCGTCGTCAACAAGCCGCCCGGCCTCGCCACCCAGGGCGGCACCAAGACCTTCACCCATCTCGACGGTCTGCTCGACGGGCTCGCCGACGAGGCCGGCAACCGCCCCAAGCTCGTCCACCGGCTCGACAAGGACACGTCGGGGGTCCTCCTCCTCGCCCGCACCGCCCGCGCCGCCGGCTTCTTCTCCAAGGCTTTCTCGGGGCGTACGGCGCGCAAGGTCTATTGGGCGATCGTCACCGGAGTGCCGGACATCGCCGACGGCTTCATCGACCTGCCGCTCGCCAAGCAGCCCGGCACCGGCGGCGAGAAGATGCATGTCGAGGAAGGGGAAGGCGGGCTTCCGTCCAGGACCCGCTACCGGATGATCGAGCGCGCCGGCAACAGCGCCGCCTGGCTCGAGCTCCAGCCGCTGACCGGCCGGACCCACCAGCTTCGGGTCCACATGGCGGCGATCGGCCATCCGATCCTCGGCGACGGCAAATATGGCGGGCCCGACGCCTTCCTGACCGGCGCGATCAGCCGCAAGCTCCACCTCCACGCCCGCCGCCTGCGCATCGACCACCCCGACGGCGACACGCTCGACATCACCGCCGAGCTGCCCTCGCACTTCGCCGAGACCATCGCCAATCTCGGCTTCGACCCGGAGCTGGCGGATCTGCCGCTCGACGAGGTGAAATTCTCCGAGACGGAGGAAGGCAAGCGCCGGGCCGCCTCCGCCGCCGCCAAGTCGCGCCGCAAGGAGCGCAAGGGCGAGCGGCGGGGAAGGGGGCAGAGGTGAGGGGCACCCGTCATGCCGGGCTTGACCCGGCATCCATGAACACCCGGCAAGGGGAATATGTGCGAGCGGCAGTGTTCATGGATTCCGGCTTTCGCCGGAATGACGGATAAGGCGCGCCTGATGCACCCGAACCGGAAATTCCACATCTCCGACCGCGAGGCGATGGCCGCGCTGGTGCGCGAGCTCGGCTTCGGAGTGTTGTTCGTGCCGACGGCCGAGGGGCCTCGGGCGGTGCATGTGCCGGTGCTGCTGGAGGGCGAGCGCCTTCGCTTCCACGTCTCGCGCGGCAACGCCGTTCACCAGACCTTGCTCGGCGGCGGCGAGGCCCTGTTCGTCGCCACCGGACCGAACGCCTACATCAGCCCCGAATATTACGGCCTCGAGGACAGGGTGCCGACCTGGAACTACGTCGCCGTCGAGCTGGAGGGGCCGATCCGGACGCTCGATCCCGATGCGCTGGTCCGACTGGTGGACGATCTCTCCGCCGACCGGGAGGCGCGGCTGGCGCCGAAGCCGCCCTGGACCCGCGCGAAGATGAGCGAGGGGCGGTTCGAGGGCCTGCTCAAATCCATATCCGGCTTCGAGATGGAGGTGGCGGCCTGGCGCGGCACCGCCAAGGTGGACCAGGACAAGCCGGAAGAGGTACGGACCCGGATCGCCGACGCGCTCGCCGAGCGGGGCGAGCCGGAGATGGCGGCGACGATGAGGATGAAGGCTCTGCCATGACCCCCCAGGACGACGAGACCCTCTGGCGCAACCGCTTCATCGCGATCAACCTGGTGCGGATCGGCGGGACGGTCGTGGTCCTGATCGGCCTCGCCATCTGGCACACCGATTTCCTCGTCGAGAACGGCACGCTCGTCCTTGGGCTGCCGATCACCCTGGCCGGCCTCCTCGCCAGCTTCCTGGGCCCCAAATGGCTGGTGTCGCGCTGGAGGACCCCGCCCGGACCATGAAGCGCTTCTACAAGCAGGCGGCGGTCTCCCCGGAGGAGGGCGGGGTCGCGATAACGCTCGACGGGCGCCCGGTGCGCACTCCGGGCCGAGCCCTGCTGCGCGTTCCGACCGAGGAGCTCGCCGACGCGATCGCCGGGGAATGGAACGGCCAGGGGGAGGAGATCGACCCGCGCTCGATGCCGCTGACCGGCCTCGCCAACGCGGCGATCGACCGGGTCGCACCCGATCCCACCGCCTTCGGCCGGACGCTGGCCGAATATGGAGAGAGCGACCTGCTCTGCTACCGGGCGGACGGCCCGCAATCCTTGGTCGAACGCCAGAGCCGGGTTTGGGACCCGCTGCTCGGCTGGGCCCGTACCCGCTTCGACATCGAGATCGAGACCACGACGGGGGTCATGCACCGCCGGCAGCCGTCGCAGACGGTCGAGCGGCTCGGACACGCCGTGGCGGCGCGAAGCGCATTCCAGCTCGCCGGGCTGGCGCCTCTGGTCACCATCGCCGGTTCGCTGATCATCGCCCTCGCTCTCGCCGAGGGCGCGATCGGCCTCGAGACCGCGTGGGACGCGGCCATGCTCGACGAAGCGTGGCAGGCCGAGCAATGGGGCGCGGATCCGCTCGCCGCCGCTTCCCTCGAGAACCGGCGGCGCGACTTCGAGGCGGCTTACCTCTTCCTTACGCTTCTGTAGCGCGCGGAGCCTCGGCCGCGACTGCCGCGTGGTGGGGCGTAAACCAGCGGGCCACGACAAGCCCGGCCAGGATCAGCGCCACCGATTCGGCGATGAAGGCATAGATCCAATAGCCCCAGCCATAATGGTTGAAGATCGGCGATCCGAGGAACTCCCACACCGTGAAGCCCAGGGAAAAGCAGACGACGAGCTGGGCTAGGCTGGCGAAGCTGCGCCCCGCTCCGACCGCGGCGAGGCCGAAGGCGATCAGCAGGCCGGAAACCACCGCGACGATGAAGCCCGGCAGGATCGCCGACATGTCGTCGGGCGAATAACCCTTTGTGTTGAAGTGTACGGTGGCGATCGGGCCCTTGGCGTAGAGCACCGCGCCGGCGGCGCTGTTGTGGGCGGGGATGACGTAGGCACCGGTGCCGCTCGGAGTCAGATTTTGGGCCAGTGCCGCCTGGACGGCCGCGTTCTGCGCTTCATCCGCCGTCGAATAGGGTATTTCCCCGAGCGGCGTCGCCCAGAAGATGAAGCCCGCGACGAATATGATGATGCCGGCGACGAGGCCGCCGATCACGGTCCGTATCATGGTCATCCCCCTTTGTTGCGGCACGATCCTACGCCGAACCGGCCGCGAAACCAATCAGCCGATCAGCTGCCTCACGAAATCGTGGAGGAAGACTCGCCGGGTCGCCTTCAGCCGCTCGGCCTTCAATATGTTGTGGACGAGCTCGCGGCATTTCTCGGCGTCGTTGTTGATCAGCACATAATCATATTCGGCCCAGTGACTGATCTCGGCGGAGGCGCGCTCCATCCGGCGCCCGATGACGTCCTCGCTGTCGGTGCCGCGCGTTCGCAGGCGCCGCTCCAGCTCCTTCATCGAGGGCGGCAGGATGAACACCCGGACGATGTCGGGATCGACCTGCTTCAACTGCTGAGTGCCCTGCCAGTCGATGTCGAGCAGGACGTCGCGGCCGCCCTCGATCGTCTTCAGCACCTCGCTTTTCAGGGTGCCGTACCGGTGGCCGAAGACATGCGCCCATTCGAGGAACTCGCCCGCCGCCACCATCGAATCGAAGCCGGCGTCGTCGACGAAATGATAATCGCGGCCGTCCACCTCGCCCGGCCGGATCGGCCGAGTCGTCGCCGAAACCGACATCGCGACGCCGTCGTCCGCCGTCAGCAGCATCCGCGCGATGGTCGACTTGCCGGCACCGCTGGGGCTGGAGAGGACGAAGAGGAGGCCCCGCCGCTGGAAGGCGCTTGCGATTTCCATGAGCGCTACTGGCTTGCCGAGCCGCCATGCGTCAAGCAGGTAGGGACATGGCCCGCCTCATCGCCCTCCTCCGCGCCGTCAATGTAGGCGGCCGCAAGCTGCCGATGGCGGAGCTGCGCGCCCTGTGCGGCGAGATCGGCTGGGAAGATGTCGAGACCTACATCCAGAGCGGCAACGTCGTCTTCGCCGCCCACGGGGGCCCCGAGGCGCTGGAGCGGAAACTGGAGGGGGCGATAAAGGGCCGCTTCGGGCTCGATGTGCCCGTGATCGTCCGCACCGCCTCGCAATGGGCCGATCTCGCCGCCTCCAACCCCTTCCCGAAGGCGGCGGACGATGAGCCCAACCGGCTCCTGCTGCTGGTATCCAAGCGTCCGCCGAACGCCGACGCCGCGCCCAGGCTGATGGAGCGGGCCCAGGCGGGGGAGACCGTCGAGGCGGCCGGCGGAGCCTTGTGGTTCCACTTCCCCGAAGGCGTCGGCACCTCGAAGCTGACTCCAAGCCTGATCGACAAGGCCTGCGGCTCTCCGACTACCGGGCGCAACTGGAGGACCGTCCTCAAGCTCCAGGAGATGTCCCGGGCATGATGAAGTACGTCGCCCCAGCGAAGGCTGGGGCCCCGGCGGGTGAGAAACACCCGCGCCTCTCACCCCCTGGGGCCCCAGCCTTCGCTGGGGCGACGATATGAAAGCGCCTCCGGTCACCCGCGGCTACTGGTTCGCCGCCTTGGCCCTGGTCGCGGTCATGGCCCTGATCCTGCTGTGGATGGGGCGTCCGCTTATCTGCACCTGCGGCGACGTGAAATTGTGGGTCGGGACCGTGAACGGCCCGGACAACAGCCAGCATCTTGCCGACTGGTACACGCCCAGCCACATCATCCACGGCTTCCTCTTCTACGGCCTCGGCTGGCTGTGCCTTCGCCGCAACCCGCCGGGCGACCGGCTGATCGGAGCGGTGCTGATCGAGGCCGGGTGGGAGCTGCTCGAGAACAGCCGCTTCATCATCGACCGCTATCGCGAGGCGACGATGGCGCTCGGCTATAGCGGCGACGCCGTCGTCAACTCGGTCGCCGACGTCGGCTGGATGGCGCTGGGATTCGCGCTGGCGCGGCGCCTGCCGGTCTGGGCGACCCTGCTTGTGGCGGTGGGTTTCGAGCTTCTGACCCTGGCGATCATCCGCGACAATCTGACGCTCAACGTGCTCATGCTCGTGGCGCCGAGCGAGGCGATTAGGGCTTGGCAGGCGGGCGCCTGATTGAATCCGTCGTCCCAGCGAAGGCTGGGACCCCAGGGGGGCGAAAGGCGCGGAGGTCTTCACCCGCCGGGGCCCCAGCCTGCGCTGGGCCGACGTGCCCGATTACCGAAGCGTCCGCGCCCGCTCCAGGTGCTGGCGGACGACCGGCGCCGCCGCGGCCGCGACGGTGCGCAGGCTCGGCGTGTCGCCGTTGCTCGCATAATTGCTGTGAAGCGCGAGCGCCATGGTATGCGCCTGCACCTGCTGTCTGACGAAGAGCCTGTCGAACGCGGCGCCGTTCGCGGCCTGGAGCTGGGCGATCATCTTGGCCTGCATCGGCATCAGGCTCGGGCTCGGCGGAGTCCCGGCCGCGGTCGCGGCGGCGGCCACCTGCTGACTGGTGGCGGTATGATGCTCCATCAGCATCTGGGCGAAGGCCCTGATTTCGGGCTTCTGGGCCCGGCTCATCGCGAGCTGCGAGGATTGGATTTCGTAAAGATCGCTGGCCGCGGCCATCTGGACATAGGCGTCGCGCTGATTGGGAGTCATGTCGCCGGCGGCGGCCATGCCTCCGGCCATGCCGCCTTCGGTGGCGCAGGCGGCGAGGGCGAGGGAGGCGGCGGAGGCGATGAGGAGGGGGCGGAACATGCGGAATCCTTTGGGCAGTGGGATGGCCCGAAAAGCCGCGGCGGACGCCGCTAGTTCCGCGAAAAGCCCCGCTTCTGATGTGGGTTAGGTAGATTCCGCCGGGCGGCGGCTCAGCCTCCGGCGAGGCCCTCGATGACCTTGCCGGTGCCGTCGCAGACGGGGCAGGGGATACCGTCATGCTCGCCCGTGCCGTTGCAATGGCGGCAAAGATTTTCGCCGGTGCCGGGAGTTCCGGGCTCGGCTTCGTCGCCCGGAGCGGTGTTGTCGTTGCTCATGCAGGTCCAACCCGCGTCAAGCCGAAGCGGTTCCTCCCAAGGAACCCGCGTCGGCGGCGGCGGGTTTGCCGTGCCATGAAGCCGCTCATTACGGGCACCGTCCTCGCTGTCGTCTTGGCCGCGGCCCCCGCTCATGGACAGGAGCTGTTCGGCGGGATCTACGCGCACGACGTCGACACCGGCCTGACGAAGAGCGGCTTCGAAGAAGGCTTCGACTTCGAGCTGGGCTGGCGCGGCGACAGGATCGGCTTTCTGCGCTCGATCGGCGGACCGAGGCCGCACGCCCTGGTCTCGCTCAACAGCGCCGGCAACACCCATTTCGCCGCGGCCGGCCTCTCCTGGAAGTTCGGCGGCCGGGTCTATCTGCGGCCGGGGATCGGCCTTGCCGTCCACACCGGCCCCGGGCGGGTGGTGCCGGGGGACGACCGGATCGATTTCGGCTCCCGGGTGCTGTTCGCGCCCGAGCTCGGCGTCGGGGCCCGGATCACGGATCGGGTATCCGTCGAGGCGAGCTGGGTCCATCTCAGCCATGCGCAGCTGGCGAGCCGGCAAAATCCCGGCCTCGACACGATAGGCGTCCGGGTGAACTTCAAGCTGCGCTAGTCGCCGGCGGTCCCAGAAAATCCAGCACTCGCAGGAACCTCGCCCGCAGCTCGGCCCTCTCCGCTCCCGCGCGCGCTTCGACCGCCAGGGCGATATGGGTGCCGAAGAGGATTTCCGTCAGCGCCTCCAGGTCCGCGTCCCCGGCGAGGTCGCCCTCGGCGACTCCCCGCTCCAGGCGGGCGCGAAGCGAGCGGCGCAGTCCGGCGAATACCGCGTCGACTCGCGATCGCACCTCCGGGCTCCGCGCGGCGGCCTCGATGGCGGTCCCGACGAGGAAGCAGCCGCTCCTTCCCGGAGCGCCGCAGAAGACATCGAGATCCGCTTCGAAGAACGCCTCGAGCGCGGCCCGGAGCGACGCCCGGGCGAAGGCGCCCTGGACGTCGGGCGCGCCGCGCTCGATATAGGCGTCGAGCGCCGCCACGTAGAGGCCGGCCTTGCCTCCGAAGGCCGCATAGAGGCTGGGCTTGTGAAGGCCCGTCGCGCCGCTGAGCGCGTCGAGCGAAACGCCTGCCGCGCCGTCCTTCCAGAAGAGGCGTTGCGCGTTCTCGATCACCTCGTCCCGATCGTAAGCGGGCGGCCTTCCGGGGCGGCGCGGGCCTTTATGTTCCATTTAGAACAAAACCTCTTGACCCGCTGGTTTTATCCCAATTAGTACAGAACCTCGGCGCTGCAAGACGGAGCGGTACAGGCCCATGGCTGAAGTTGAAATGGCCCCGCCGCCCTCGAGGCGCGGCACGACCGGCGCCTTCTCCCGTTCCGCCGCATCGGCCACGCTCCTGGCCCTGTGCCTGGCGGTGCCCGCCTCGACTTTGGCCGAGCCCTCGTCCGCCGCCGCCGCCGCGCCGCGGGACGGCGCCCGCGATTTCGATTTTGAGATCGGCCGCTGGAAGACGCAGCTTCGGCGGCTGAAGCATCCGCTCACCGGCTCGGCGGAATGGGTTTCCTATTCCGGAACGACGACGGTCACCAAGGTGTGGGGCGGCAAGGCCAACCTGGTGGAGCTGGAGGTGGAAGGCGCGGCCGGCCGGCTCCAGGCCCTGTCGCTTCGGCTCTACAATCCGGCTACGCGGGAATGGACCCTGAACTTCGCCAACAGCGCCGGCGGCGTCCTCGGCGTGCCCTCGGTCGGCGCCTTCCGCAACGGCCGCGGCGAGTTCTACAATCAGGAGACTTTCGGCGGACGCACCGTGCTTGTCCGATTCGTGATCTCGGACATTACGCCCCGCTCCGTCCGCTTCGAGCAGGCCTTCTCCGCCGACGGCGGCCGCACCTGGGAGGCGAACTGGATCGCCGTCGACACACGGCTGCCCACGCCGGCGGCGTGACGGCCGGAGCGCCTTAGCGCCCGAGCATCGCCTCGGGCTTCACCACGCGGTCGAACGTCTCCTCGTCGACGAGGCCTAGCTCCAGCCCCGCCTCCTTCAGCGTCTGGCCGTTCTTGTGGGCGTGCTTGGCGATCGCGGCGGCGTTGTCGTAGCCGATCTCGGGCGCCAGCGCCGTGACCAGCATCAGCGAGCGGTTCATCAGGTCCGCGATCCGGCCCTCGTCCGGCTCGAGGCCGTCGAGCGTGCGCTCGGTGAAGCTTTCCACGCCGGTCGCCAGAAGCTCGATCGAGCGGAGCACGTTGGCGGCGATGACGGGCTTGAACACGTTGAGCTCGAGATGGCCCTGCAAGCCCCCGACGGTGACGGCGACATGGTTTCCCATCACCTGGGCGGCGACCATGGTCAGCATCTCGGCCTGCGTCGGGTTGACCTTGCCGGGCATGATCGAGCTTCCCGGCTCGTTCTCCGGAAGCCTGAGCTCGCCCAGGCCGCAGCGCGGGCCGGAGCCCATCAGGCGAATGTCGTTGGCGATCTTGGTCAGCGACACGGCGATGACGTTGAGCACCCCGGACAGCTCGACCAGAGTGTCATG
This sequence comes from Allosphingosinicella sp., assembly GCA_036400035.1. Lineage (GTDB taxonomy): Bacteria > Pseudomonadota > Alphaproteobacteria > Sphingomonadales > Sphingomonadaceae > Allosphingosinicella. Next base: position 12,781 of record DASWLY010000077.1, on the reverse strand, counting down.
GGCGGCGAGGGCCTCGAACTTGTTGGCGGCGCTGGTGAAGCGAAGCTTGGTGAGCTTCGCCACTTCGGCCGCGAAAGCCTCGGCGAAACCCTCGGGCGCGTTGAGGCCGGTGCCGACGGCGGTTCCGCCCTGGGCGAGCTGGAGGACCCGCGGCTGGACGCTGCGCAGCCGCTCCATCGCGGCCTCGATCTGCGCCGCGTAGCCGGAGAATTCCTGGCCGAGCGTCAGCGGGGTGGCGTCCTGGAGGTGGGTCCGGCCGATCTTGACGATCCTGTCCCACGAAGCGGCCTGGGCGGCGAGCCGGCGGTGCATCCCCTGCAGCGCCGGGATCAGCCGGGCTTCGACCGCCCGCGCCGCGGCGATGTGCATCGCCGTCGGGAAGCTGTCGTTGGACGACTGGCCCTTGTTGACATGGTCGTTGGGATGGACCGGGCTCTTGCCGCCGCGGTTGCCGGTGAGGATCTCGTTGGCCCGGCCGGCGATCACCTCGTTGGCGTTCATGTTCGACTGGGTGCCCGAGCCGGTCTGCCAGATGACGAGCGGGAACTGGTCGTCGTGCATTCCGCTGGCGACCTCACCCGCCGCCTGCTGGACCGCCTCGGCGAGCTCGGCGTCGAGGCCCCCGATGCGCGCGTTCACCCGCGCCGCCGCCTGCTTCACGAAGCCCAGGGCATGGACGATCTCGACCGGCATGGTCTCGCGCGGCCCGAACGGGAAGTTCTGGATCGAACGCTGGGTCTGGGCGCCCCAATAAGCGTCGCCGGGAACGTCGATGCCGCCGAAGCTGTCGGTTTCGGTGCGGGCGGTGGCGGTGGAGATCATTCTACCTCGTGGGAGCTCGTCATTTGCGAACCTGGTTCGGCATCCGGCCGGATGACCGGCGCGGCGTACGGGAAGCCGGACCCTGAAACAAGTTCGAGGTGACGGCCTTTTCCCTCCACTTCCGAGATTATTTTTCTTCCGGGAACGAGGCGACCGCGCCGGGCGCAAGGTGTCGGAACGAACCCCACGAAATGTCGTTCGCTCCGGCAGTGGGTCCGCCGTCCGGCGTCCAGCCGTAAATGGAGTATTTGTATGAGCAGCACCGATCCGACAGCCCCTGTCGCCGACGAGACCGGAACCGCGGCGCCCGAGACCCCGTCTCCCGAGACCCTCCCGCCGGAGGCCGCCGCTCCGGATCTGGCGGGCTCACCCATGCCCACGGAGGCAAGCTCCGGCGGAGTCTCGGAGATCGCGAGCGCCGCGCAGGCCCCGCAGAGCCGCGAGAAGACCAAAGGCGTCGCGGATATCGTCTTCGTCGTCGACATCAGCGGCAGCATGGCCCCGTGCATCGACGCCCTGCGCCAGAATATCGAGACGTTCGTCGGTTCGCTCAGCAGCGGCGACGCCAACAACGCCGCGCCGGTCAAGGATTGGCGCGCGAAGGTGGTCGGCTATCGCGACATCGAGGCCGCCGAGAGCGAGGGACTGCCCTGGATCGTCGACAATCTGTTCGTCCGCGATCCCGCAGAGCTCAAGGCCCAGCTCGCGGCGCTTCAGGCCAATGGCGGCGGGGACGAGCCGGAGTCGCTCCTCGACACGCTCTACAAGGTCGCGACGATGGAGGCGGCCGCGAAGGGGGCGCAAACGGTCGAGGCGGGCAAGTGGCGTTATCGAAGCGACGCGGCGCGGGTCGTCGTCGTGTTCACCGACGCCTCGTTCAAGGAGACGATGAGCATCCCGGAGGCCAAGGGCGGATCGCTTCAGGACGTCGCCAACGCGGTGATGGCGAACCGCATCATCCTCAGCATCTTCGCGCCCAATTTCGAAGGCTACGACCGGCTCAGCCAGATCGACAAATCGGAGTGGGAGGTGGTCGAGTATGAGGGCCTGAACGCGCAGGAGGCGCTTCAGAAGTTCACCTCCGACCAGACCAACTTCCGCAACACCTTGAAACAGCTCGCCGCCAGCGTCTCGCGCTCCGCCGAAACGGTCGCCCTTTGAGGGCGCGGAACCGGCCCTGAGCGCGGGCGATGGCGAAAAAGCTGAAAGTCGGTGACGTCATCCGGGGCTACCGGATCACGAAGGTGTTCGGCCCCGGGATGATGGCCATCTCCTATGCCGCTCTGGCGCCGAGCGGGAGGAAGGTGTTCTTCAAGCAGTACAAGTCGCCGGCGCCGACGGTGGTCTGGTACAATGACTTCGTCGCCTACCAGAAGGAGCTTTCCGCCCGGGTCGTCCGGGGCAAGGCGGACAATTTCGCGGTCGCCCAGGTCGATTCCTTCGAAGAGGTGTGGGGCGGGCGCTGCTATTTCCAGGCGTTTCAGTTCGTCGAGAACGGCGCCGATCTCCAGCAGGTCCTGGACAAGGAGCGCGAGGCGCATCGGGCGACGAAAAAGGCGCCGACGGGCGATCCGGCGATCTGGGCCCGGCACGCGACCTGGGCCAAGGTGCTCGTCGCCGGAATCGCCGCCCTTCACGACGTGAAGATCGTCCATGCCGACCTCAAGCCGGCGAACGCCTATCTGATCGAGGATCCGACCATCGCGTCGGAATTCCAGCTGAAGCTGATCGACATGGACTTCTCGGTCCTGGCCGACCGGCGTCCACCCTGGCACGGCCATCAAGGCTATGTCGGGACGGACAATTACCGGTCGCCCGAGCATCTGACGAGGGGGTCGGTCCCGGTGCCCGCCTCCGATGTCTTCACCTGCGGCCTCATACTTTACGAGCTGCTGGCCGGGCGCCACCCCTACTGGTCGGAGGACCAGTCGGAATATGCCCGTCTGGTCCAGGGCTACAAGGCCGAGCCGCCCGCCCTTCTCGGGCCGATGCCGTGGCCGGCCGGGAACGCCGACGTGAGCGCCGCCCTTCACCGCTGCCTGAACCCCGATCCCGCCAAGCGGCCGACCGCGATGGAGCTTCGGGCGACGCTGAGCGGCCGCGACAGGAAGCCGGCCTCGCCGCCCGCCCCGCGCCCGGTCGCCGCCGGGGCGGCGAAGCCGGCCGCTCCCTCGCCGCCCCGCCCCGCTCCGGGCGCGGGCGGGGCCGCGATCGTCTCGAACGCGGTCGAGCTGGTGGCGCCGGGCGGAAGGACGCTGCAAGTCCGGATCCGAACCGAATTGGGCAAGATCCTCATGCGCCAGTTCGGGGCTGAGGCGGAATATTGGGATGAGCGCCAGTGCGTCCTGGAGCGAACCGCCTCGGGACAATGGACCCTGAAGCCGGCCGGAGCCACGACCAACCAGACCCTCGTTAACGGCCGCGCCTTGGCCGGCGCGCATTCGCTGCGCGCCGGCGACCAGATCGCGGTCGGAAGCGAAGCGAAGAAGATCGCCAAGCTTCCGCTCACCGTCCGGGCGGCATGATGGACGACGGTCCCGAAGCGGCCGTGGAGCCGGCGACCGAAGCGGCCGGCGAATGCGGCGCGGCGGCGCACATCTCCGGCGAAGCGGCGCCGGAAGCCTCCGCGGAAGAGTCGGCGCCCATCGGGATCCCCCCGGCCGAAGACGTTCGCGATCTCGACTGGGCCGCGATTCGCGAGGCCGTGTCGCCGGCGGCGGTGCGGTCCCGGATTCGAGCGACGGTCGAAGCGTTCGAAGCGCTGCTGGACCGGCAGGAAGGGCTCGGTCTGCTGTTCGACGAGTATCGGACCGGCGCCGCAGACCAGGCCATCCAGGTCGGGGACGTCGATCCGGAGGCGCCCTTGTGGATCATCGGCGACCTGCACGGCGACCTTCTCGCGCTGGAAGCGGCTCTGGCCCTTATCGACAGGAGCTCGAAGGACACCGGGGCGCCTGCCAACATCATCCTGCTCGGCGATCTGTTCGACGACGAAGGCCATGGCCTCGAACTCCTTCTGCGCGTCTTCGAGCTCATCCTCGGGTCGCCCGGCAGGTTTTGCGTGATCGTCGGCAACCATGACGAAGCGCTTTCCTTCAACGGCACTCGCTTCGCCTCCAGCGTTTCGCCGGGGGACTTTGCGGACTTCCTCAACGCCAACCTGGCGCATGAGTGGATCGAGCGCGCGGGCAAGCTCGCCGTCCGCTTCTTCGAGCAGGCGCCGCATGCGCTCTTCCTGCCGGACGGGCTGCTGGTCGCGCATGCCGGATTTCCGCTCACCGACCTCCACGCGCGCCTGGAAGAGACCGGAAACTGGAACGACCCGGCCTGCCTGTCCGACTTCACCTGGACCCGGGCGCATCCGACCGCGCGCAAGAAGATGCCGAACCGCTTCACCCGGGGCAGCCAGTTCGGCCGGGAGGATTTCGCGGCTTTCTGCGCGCTCAGCGCACGCATGAGCCGGCCGGTGACTCACATGGTTCGAGGCCACGACCATGTGGAGGAGGGCTACGCCATCTATCCGGCCTATGAGACGCACCCGATTTTGACGACCGTGGCACTTTCCCGACGGCTGCCGCGCCAGTCCTTCGGACCTTATGAGCGGGTGCCGACCATTGCCCGCTACGTTCCCGGGTCCCTGCCGCGGGTCCACCGCCTCCACGTCCCCGCCGAGCTGGTCCTTTCCGTCTTCCCGCGGAGCGAAGCCGAGGCCGGGCCGGCGTCAGGGGAGTGCGGATGACGGGCGGACTCGTCCTCAGGTGCCCCAATTGCGGCACGGTCCAGCCGACGAGCGGGGAATGCGAGGCATGCCGCGAGGCGGCGGTCCGCTATTTCTGCGGCAACCATGTTCCGGGGATCTGGGTGGACTCGCCCTCCTGCCCCCGGTGCGGCGCGCGCTTCGGCGATCCCGCGCCGGTGCGGGAAGCGCCGCCGCCTGCGGAACGCCCGAGGGCTCGCCCGACCGAACTCATCGAGCCGGGGCCAGGCATGTACGGTCGCGACGACGACCTGGGCCCTTGGGCCGCGGGTGGCCCCGCCGGAAGCGGAGCGCCCGGCGGCGATCGCGGGGCACGTCCCGACGCCGGGAGGCTCCTGCTCGCCATGCTCGGCGCCGCCGCGCGCGCCCGGAGGGGGCGGCCCGAGCGTTTCGGCTACGATGAGGAGCCGCGCAGGCGGCGGCGCGGCGGAGGCTGCATCGGCAGGCTGCTCATGCTCGCACTGCTTCTCTTCGCGCTCTTCCTGATGGCGCCGCTCCTGCTGGGAGCTTTGCTCGGTTTCAGGTGAAGGCCGGGGTATCGAACATTCGGGCGGGCAGGGCGGAACCCCGTCCCCGTCACTTCTTCCGGCTGAAATCCACCGAGACGACGTTGGAGCCGTCCTCGACCGGTTCGGCGGCGGGCGGGTCGTTCTCGGCCGCCTCGTGCGCCTGGGGCCCGCCTTCTTCGGCGGTGGCCTGGAACTGGAGCGCGAAATTGACCGCCGGGTCGACGAAGCCGGTGATCGCCGAGAAAGGGATGACCAGCCGCGCCGGCGCCTGGTTGAAGCTGAGGCCGACCTCGAAGCCGTCCTCGCCGACCTTCAGGTCCCAGAAGCGGTTCTGGATGACGATGGTCATCTCGTCCGGGAAGCGCTCGGAAAGGTGCCTGGGAATGTCGACCCCGGAGGCGGCGGTCTTGAAGGTGATGTAGAAATGATGCTCGCCCGGCAGCCGACCGGTCGTCTCGACCTCGCCCAGCACCCGGCCGACGACGGCGCGCAGGGCCTCCTGGACGATCTCGTCGTAGGGAATCAGGCTGTCGGGAGTCTCACCTTGCATCCGTCGTGTGGTAACGAGGCGCGGGCGCGGGTCAAGCGCGAGCTTGCCTTCGGCGCGCGGGCGATGTTGAGGCGGGCCGAGGAGACAGCCATGCCGATCGACGCCACCCGCCCCTATGACGACCGCAACATCTTCGCCAGGATCCTTCGCGGCGAGATCCCGTCCAAGCGGGTCTATGAGGACGAGCATGCCCTCGCCTTCCACGACATCGCCCCGGCGGCGCCCGTCCATATCCTCGTCATCCCCAGGGGCGCCTATGTGTCGTGGGACGATTTCTCGGAACGCGCGTCAGCCGAGGAAATAGCCGGCTTCGTCCGCGCCGTCGGCAAGGTGGCGCGAGATCAGGGGCTGGTCGAGCCGGGCTACCGCTTGCTCGCCAATGCGGGCATGAACTCGGGGCAGGAAGTACCTCACCTCCACGTCCACATCTTCGGCGGCAGGCCGCTCGGGCCGATGCTGGCGCGCTGACGCATTAGCAGACGCATTAAGGGTTTGCGCTGCTGGGATTAATGGGTAGGTTCCGGCCAAATAAACGCAGGTTGGCCGAAGAGCCGACGACGACGACAAGGGGACGGATATGATTTTCGGGCGCGTCAAGCCTCTCGACGCAATCCTTGCAACCGCCGAAAAGAAGTCGCTGCATCGCTCCCTGGGAGCGATCCAGCTGACCCTCTTCGGCGTCGGCTGCATCATTGGCACCGGCATCTTCGTGCTGACCTCGGTCGGCGCCCAGAAGGCGGGTCCCGGCCTGCTCATCAGCTACATCATCGCCGGCGCCGTCTGCATCGTCGCCGCTCTCTGCTACGCCGAGATCGCGTCGATGGTGCCGGTCGCCGGCTCCGCCTACACCTACAGCTACGCGGTCCAGGGCGAATTCCTCGCCTGGACGGTCGGCTGGGCGCTCCTGCTCGAATATGCGGTGGGCGCTTCGGCCGTCTCCGTCGGCTGGTCCAACTATTTCATCGACACGGTGATGGAGCGAAGTTGGGGCATAGATTTCCCTGACTGGCTAAGCTCCGGGCCGGTGATCCTCGGCGGGAAGGCCGGCGGGTTCCTAAACCTCCCGGCCCTGTCCATCGCTTTGCTTATGACGCTCCTGCTGGTGAGAGGCACTTCGGAAAGCGCCAAGTTCAACGCCATCCTGGTGGCGATCAAGGTGACCGCGCTCACCGTCTTCGTCATCCTGACGCTGCCGGTGACCAAGGCCGAGAACTTCACGCCCTTCGCCCCGGCCGGAATGTTCGGCGGCTTCGGCTCGGGCGTCGGCATCGTCGGCGCGGCGGCGACTATGTTCTTCGCCTATGTCGGCTTCGACGCCGTATCCACCGCCGCGGAGGAGACCAAGAACCCGCAGCGCAACGTGCCCATCGGCCTCATCGGCAGCCTCCTCATCTGCACCGTCTTCTACATGCTGGTGACCGCGGGCGCGGTCGGGGCGATGGGCGGGCAGCCGATCATGGGCGCCAACGGCATCCCGCTTCCGACCGGCGAGGCCCTGTCGCTGCAGTGCGCGTCGCCGCAATTTGCCGAGGCCCTGGTCTGCTCGCGCGAGCCGCTGGCCCATGTCCTTCACACGATCGGCTACGGCTCGATCGGCAACATGCTCGGCTACGCCGCCTTCATCGCCTTGCCGTCGGTCATCCTCATCCTGCTGTTCGGCCAGACCCGGATCTTCTTCGTGATGGCGCGCGACGGCCTGCTTCCCGAGGCGCTGTCGCGGGTCCATCCGCGCTGGAAGACCCCGCACGTGGTGACCATCATCACCGGCCTCATCGTCGCCGTCGCCGCCGCCTTCTTCCCGGTCGGGGCGCTGGCCGACGTCGCCAATGCGGGCACGCTCTACGCCTTCTTGATGGTGGCGATCGCGGTGTGGCAGCTGCGCAAGACCGATCCGGACCGGCGCCGCGCCTTCCGCGTTCCCGCGGTCGGCCTGATCGCCACTCTGACGGTGCTCGGCTGCCTCTTCCTGTTCTTCAACCTGCCGTTCGAGGCGATGATGGTGCTTCCGGCCTGGACGGCGATCGGAGTCGTCTTCTACGCCCTCTACGGATACCGGAATAGCCATCTCGGCCGCGGCATCGTCGAGGTGCCGGAAGCGGATCCCGACGCTCCGATGCCGGTGGGCATCCGTCCGCCGGACGGCTCCTACGACAATTGATCCGAAGGGAAGGGAGGCTTCGGCCTCCCTTTTCTGTTTAGCTGGTCGTCTGCGACTGACCCGTCATTGCGAGGAGCCCTTCGACGCCGCCTGCGGCGGCGCTCAGGATAAACTGCCGCTTCGCGGCAGCGACGAAGCAATCCGGCGGGCCCCTGAGGCGCCTTCTGGATTGCTTCGCATCGCTCGCAATGACGATAGTGGGTTAGATAGTGGGTTAGAGTGAAGCGATCAGGCGCTAGCGGACCTGGTCGGCCACCAGCGCCTTGAGGTCCGCCTCGGGCCGAGCGCCGTAATGGGAGATCACCTCCGCCGCCGCGATCGCGCCCATCCGAAGGCAGTCGGCGTTCGAGCGCCCCTGCGCCCGGCCGGTGAGGAAGCCGGCGGCGAACAGGTCGCCCGCCCCGGTCGTGTCGACGATCCGCTCCACCGGCTCCGCCGGCACCTCGCACTGCTCCCCGCCCTCGACCGCGACCGCGCCCTTGTCGCCGCGGGTGACGACGAGCACCTTCACGCGCTCGGCCGCCGAGGCCACCGCCGAGTCGAAATCCGTCTTGCCCGTCAGCGAGACGATCTCCGCCTCGTTGGCGAACAATATGTCGAGCCGCCCGCTGTCGATCAGCGCGTTGAAGCTGTCACGGTGACGCTCGATGCAGAAGCTGTCGGAGAGGGTGAAGGCGACCTGCCCGCCGGCGGCCCGGGTGATCTCGATCGCCCGCTCCATCGCCGCCCGGGGCACCTCAGGATCCCACAGATAGCCTTCGAGGTAGAGGATCTTCGCGCTCTTCAGCTGCGCCTCGTCGAGCGCGTCGCTGCTGAGGTTCTGGGCGGCGCCGAGGAAGGTGTTCATCGTCCGCTGGGCGTCCGGAGTCACGAGGACGAGCGAGCGCGCCGTCGGCGCTTCCGACTGCGGCCGGGCGGGCGTGGTGAACTCGACCCCGATCGAGCTGACGTCGTGGCGGTAGACCTCGCCGAGCTGGTCGTCGGCGACCTGGCCGATGAAGCCGGCGCGCCCACCCAGCATCGCCACCCCGGCCGCGGTATTGCCCGCCGAGCCGCCGCTGATCTCGCGCCCCGGTCCCATCCGGCCGTAGAGCCGGGTCGCCTCTTCGGCGTCGATCAGGCGCATCGAGCCCTTGTCGAGCCCCTCCTGCGCCAGGAAGTCGTCGTCGGCGGCGGCGATCACGTCGACGATGGCGTTGCCGATGCAAAGGACGTCGAGGCTCTTGTCGGTCACTGAGGTTCTCTTCACGCTGCGGGAGGAGGGGCGGCCCTAGCCGGGCGCCGCGCCGCGCGTCAATTGCGCCGAGGCGAGGCAAAGGCAGGCCGGGCGGGCGCCGGGGCGCGTGGCCCTCCCGGCGGCGCTGCGCCACTCTGCGCGCGCACAAGGGCAGGGGAGGGCGCCATGGATTTCGCGATCTGCAGGAAGGCGGCGCCCGTCGCCGCGATGCTCGTTCTGGCGGGCTGCGCCTCCACCAGCGCGGCGCCGCCGGCCAAAGTGGCGGCGCGGCCGGTCGAAAGGCCCGTATCCTATACCACGACCGGCCTCGAGGCCGTGCTCGGCCGCACCGGCCGGATGCTCGAGGCTCAGCTCGGCAAGCCCAGGCTCGACGTCCGCGAAGGCCCGGCGCGCAAGCTCCAGTTCGCCGGCCCCGCCTGCGTCCTCGACGCCTATCTCTATCCGCCCAAGGGCAGCGGCGAGCCGATCGTCACCCACCTCGACGCCCGCCGCCCCGACGGCACCGACTTCGACCGCGCCAGTTGCGTGGCGGCGCTGACGAGGCGGTAGGGGGGAAATTCCTCCCCGGCATTTGCCGGGGAGGGGGACCGCGCGCAGCGTGGCGGAGGGGTTCTACAGACTCCGAAGAACCCCTCCACCAGGCTTCGCCTGGTCCCCCTCCCCCGGAAAGCCGGGGGAGGAATTCAGCTTGCTCAACCCCCAAGCCGCCGCCTCGGCGACCACCGGATCCTCGTCCGCCGTCAGCCGTTCCAGCACCGGCGCGAGCTCCGGCAGCCCGCTATTGCCCGCGGCGATGGCCGCGTTGCGCACCATCCGCCCGCGCCCGATCCGCTTGATCGGGGATCCGGCGAAGACCTTGCGGAAGCTCGCATCGTCCAGTGCCAGCAAATCGGCCAGCCTAGGCGCCGCCAGCTCGGCCCTCGGCAGGAACGCGCGGTTCGCCCGCGCGGCATCGGCGAAGCGGTTCCACGGGCAGACGGCGAGGCAATCGTCGCAGCCGTAGATACGGTTGCCGATCGCCTCGCGGAATTCGTTCGGGATCGGCCCCTTATGCTCGATCGTCAGATAGGAGATGCAGCGGCGCGCATCGAGCCGGAACGGCGCCGGGAAGGCGTTGGTGGGGCAGGCGTCGAGGCAGGCGCTGCAGCTGCCGCAATGGACCCGGGCCGGCGCGGGCGCCTCCTCCAGGTCCAGCGTCGTGTAGATCGCGCCCAGGAACAGCCAGCTTCCGTCCCGGCGGCTGACGAGGTTGGTGTGCTTGCCCTGCCAGCCGAGCCCCGCCGCTTCCGCGAGCGGCTTCTCCATCACCGGGGCGGTATCGACGAACACCTTCAATTCGCACCCGGCCTCCCCGACCAGCCAGCGGGCCAGCGCCTTCAGCGCCTTCTTGACCAGATCGTGATAATCGGCGCCCTGGGCATAGACCGAGATCCGCCCGATTTCCGGCCTCTCCGCCAGCGCCAGCGGGTCCACGGCGGGCGCGTAGCTCATGCCCAGCGAGATGATCGAGCGAACCTCAGGCCACAGCCCCGCCGGGGACGCGCGCCGCCCGGCCGTCTCCTCCATCCAGATCATGTCGCCATGAGCGCCCTCGGCGAGCCACTGGCGAAGGCGCTCGCCGCTTCTCGGCGCGGCGTCGGCGCGCGCGAAGCCGACCGCGCAGAAGCCGAGCTCTCGCGCTTTCTCTTCCAGGCCGATCCGAAGATCGGCCAGCTTCGGCTTGCGTTCGCTCATCCTCGCTCGCTACCACAGGCGCTCAAAGGGGGCACGCGTGGCGAGTGGCTTAGCTATTGAGGCGAAACGGCTGTTCAAGGCCTTCGACGGCAAGACCGCCGTCGACGGCATCGATCTGGCCGTTCCGCAAGGCAGCATCTACGGAATCCTCGGCCCCAACGGCGCCGGCAAGACGACGACCTTGCGGATGCTGCTCGGGATCATCGATCCGGATAGCGGCGAGCGTTCGCTGCTGGGGCACGAGCGGCCGCTCGAAGTCGCCAGCCAGGTGGGCTACCTGCCCGAGGAGCGCGGTCTCTACCCCGCGATGACCGCGCGCGAATCGGTCGCCTTCATGGGCGCGCTTCGCGGCCTGCCGCTCGGCGTCGGGCGCGCCCGGGCCGAAGAGATGCTGAAGGCCAACGGCCTCGCGGATTATGTCGACAAGCCGATCCGAAGCCTTTCCAAGGGCATGGCGCAGACGGTGCAGTTGTTCGGCACCATCGTCCACCGGCCGAAGCTGATCTTCCTCGACGAGCCCTTTTCCGGCCTCGACGCCATCAACCAGGGCCGGCTCGAGCAGCTGATCCGCGACGAGGCGGCCGGAGGAGCGACGATCATCTTCTCCACCCACGTCATCGCCCATGCCGAGCGCCTGTGCGAGCGGATCGCGATCATCGCCGGCGGCAAGGTGCGGTTCGAGGGCAGCGTGTCGGAGGCGCGCGACCGGCTCCGGCCGCAGGTGCGGCTGCGCACCCGGATCGCCGAGGGTCCCTGGCGCACCGCGCTCCCGGCCGACGCGAATCACGAGAACGGCCTCTGGTCGTTCGAGCTTCCGCAGGAGGGAATCGAGCCGCTCCTCAAGGCGCTGATCGACGGCGGCGCGGGGATCGAGGATCTGTCGATCGAGCGTCCGGGCCTCCACGACGCCTTCGTGGCCATCGCCGGCGAGCAGGCGGCGCGCGAGCTCGCCGACAGCGCCGTGGAGCAGGGGGCATGATGGGCTTTTTCCACTCCGCCTACGTCATCGCCCGCCGCGACTTCGTCGCGACCGTATGGTCGCGGACTTTCCTGTTCTTCCTGCTCGGGCCGCTGCTCATCATCGGCCTGTCCTTCCTGTTCGGAAGCGTGAGCGGACGGATGGCGCGCCAGGACGTCCACGCCACCGTCGCGGTCGTTGCCAAGCAGGCCGATTTCGCACCGCTCGCCGCCGCTCGCGAAAGGCTCAACCCGGGCTTCGGGAGCCGTGCCTTGCCGACGCTCGTCCGCGAGGAGCCCGCCGGCGACCCGGAGCGGCAGGTCCAGGCGCTGCTTCGAAGCCCGGGCAAGCGGATCCTCGCGGTGCTGAGCGGCGGGGTCGAGCGGCCCGTGCTCACCGGCGCGATCAGCGGCGAGGGCAGCATCCGCAAGCAGATGTCCCTGATCCTCGATCAGGCCCGGCAGGAGCGGGCGCTCGCCGCCGCCGGCCGGACGGCGCCGCCGGTCGACATCGCGGTGGTGGAGACGGACCAGTCGGAAGGGGCGCTCGCCGCCACCCGGGCGATCACCGCCCGGGCCGGCCAGCTTCTCCTCTTCATGCTCACGGTCCTTCTCGCCGGGATGCTGCTGTCCAACCTGCTCGAGGAGAAATCGAACAAGATCATCGAGGTCCTCGCCGCGGCGCTTCCGATCGACGCCATCTTCGTGGGCAAGCTGGGCGCGATGCTCGCGGTCTCGCTGGTCGGGATCGGCGTCTGGGTGAGCGGTGCCATGGCCGGGCTGGTCCTCCTTCCGCAGCAGGCGGGGAACCTGCCCGAGCCGTCCGTCGGCTGGCCGATCTTCATCCTCCTCGTGCTTCTCTATTACAGCGCCAATTACCTCCTGCTCGGAGCGCTCTTCCTCGGCATCGGAAGCCAGGCCAATTCGGTTCGCGAGGTCCAGACCCTGTCGATGCCGGTGACCGTCGCGCAGATGCTGATCTTCCTCCTCGCTTCGGTGGCGGTGGGCGCGTTCAACAGCCCGCTCGGCCTCGGCGCCGCCATCTTCCCGTTCAGCT
>DASWLY010000076.1:0-9747 GCA_036400035.1 Allosphingosinicella sp. | reverse complement strand
CGATTTCACGACGAGCGGCGTCACCTCGCGGTGTTTCGCTACGAGCAGCTCGTCGATTCCCAATTCGGCTCGCTTGAAGCGGCGCTCGACATGCGTCTCGACGGATTGGCCGCGGTTCCCGCGACCCTCGAAAGAGTTGTGCGCACGAAGCGCTACGGCGCTTGGCGGGAATGGTTCACCCCGAACGATGTCGACGCGCTCCGACCGGCCGTTTCGCCTTATTTGAATCGCTATTATCCAGACTCGAACTGGGACCTGAGCCCCTCGCCCCGCCTCGATCCGGAGCACGGCTCGCATTATGTCGAGCGCATCATCAACGAACGCCGGGCGCTGCTCGATCTGCCGCCGCTGCCGGGGGCGCGATGACAGGGCTCGAACATCTCGGCCGCTGCCCCGTCTGCCGAAGCGCCGAGCGAAAGGCGGCTTACCAGCGGGTGAGCGACGGAGTCTTCGGGACTTCGGGCGAATGGGACTATTGGTCCTGCGCGTGCGGAATCCTCTATCTCGACCCGCGCCCCGCCCCGGACGCGCTCTTAGAAGCCTATGAGCATTATCATACGCACAGCAGCTCCGGAGCGCCCCTCAAGTGGCGCGAGCCCGGCTTCCGGGGAGCCGTTCGACGAGGATATCTCAACGCCCGCTACGGCTACCGCTTTCCTCAAGCGGCCCGGATCGGCGGATGGACCTGGCGGTTGCGGCGGCCCGCGGTGAAGAATCTCGACTTCATGATCCGGCACCTGCCGGCGCCTAGCCGCCCCGGCAGCAAAGTGCTCGACGTGGGTTGCGGCAACGGCGATTTCCTCCTCGTGGCGCAGGATCTCGGCTATCGCGCGGTCGGGATCGATCCCGACCCGAAGGCGGTCGGGCTGTCGCGATCCCGGGCATTGGACGTCCGGAGCGCAAGCATCCCCGGCAGCGGCGAGGCTCCGGGAAGCTTCGATCATGTCTTCCTCAACCATGTCGTCGAGCACCTGCACAATCCCGCCGGTGCCCTTGGCGAGGCCATGTCGCTGCTCGTGCCAGGCGGGAGGCTATGGTTGTCGCTGCCCAACATCCGGTCCGAGGGCCTGCGACGTTTCGGACGCCATTGGCGGGGGCTGGAGCCGCCGCGCCATCTCGCCTTGTTCGATGCTCCGCGCCTGTCGGAGCTGCTTGCCGGCCTGGGCTTCGAGCGCGTGCGGCTGTTGCCCCCCGAGGAAGCCGCCGCCTTCTACTTTCGCCAGAGCCAAGCCATGGCCTGCGGCCTCGACCCTGCCGACGAAACCGATCCTCCCGGATGGGAGGCGGTGCGGCGGGCGGCGGCGGCCGCGAACCGGCGCGCCCGATCCCGGCCGGATTCGGCCGAGAGCGTGACCATGATAGCCTGGACGAGGGAGCGATAGCCGGGCGCGGACCGCTCATCGTTGCGAGTCGACGAACCGCGCCCTATGCGGCTGCGTCGGATAGAGGGCCACATGGCGGGGCGCTGAGCATGATTGAGATTCTGGGTCTCTGCCCAAGCCCGCGCCGCGCAGCACGCCCCCCCGGGCCCGGGGCCGATGCGTGAGCGAAGCCCCGCCCTCGATGCCCGATTCCGCGCGCCCCGGCGACCGGCGGCCGACGATCGAGGTCTGCCTCACCACGTATAACAGCGAGCCTTATCTGCCGGCCCTGCTGGATTCCCTTTTCGCCCAGACGCGCCAGGGCTTCACCCTCCTGATCGCCGACGACGACTCGACGGACGGAACGAGAGCGATCGTCGAAAGCTATTCGAAGCGATTCCCCGGCCGTATCGTCCAGCTTCCGGAGGGCCCGCGCCGCGGCGTCATCGGCAACTTCGACCGTGTCCTGGCCCGTGCCGACGCCGATTATGTCTTCCTGTGCGACCATGACGACGTCTGGCTACCGCACAAGATCGAGCAAAGCCTCGAGGCGATGCACGCCCTGGAGGCACGGCACGAGCCGGGAGTGCCGCTGCTTGTCCACACGGACCTGATCATCACCGGGCCGCGGCTCGAGATACTCGGCCATTCCTTTTTCGAATATGCGGGAGGGGATCCGCTCCGCAACGATCTCGAAGAGATCCTCCTGAGCAACGTCGTCACCGGCTGCACGACCGTGATCAACCGGCCGCTCCGCCTGCAGGCCCGCCCGGTACCGGACGAGGCGATGATGCACGACCATTGGCTGGCGCTCGTCGCCGCGACGACGGGCGCGATCGGTTTCATCGACGATGCGACGATCCTCTACCGTCAGCACGGCCGCAATGCGATCGGCGCCAGGCGACGGCGAACCTCCACCTTCTTCCAGCGCGTCTACGGGACGCTCGTCAGCCGGGAGCGGGAGCGGGTGCTCAAGCGCTATTCGCGCCAGGCGGCGGTCCTGCTCGCACGTTTCGGGGAGTGCATGTCGCCGCGCCACCGGGCCGCCGTGGAGACGCTCGCCGGGCTCTGGGACAAACCGCGCCTCAGCCGCTTCGCCGCGCTTCGGCGGTGCGGTCTCGGCCTGGACGGACTGGCGCGCAATCTCGCCCTCTTCGTCGTCGTGACGAGGGCGGACTCAAGCGCTTCGGGCGGCGCCGATCGGCCCTGAGCGGCGGCGCCCGCGGCCTCAATCGCGAAGGACCACCTCCGAGACTCGGCGGCCCCCGCCGCTGCGGGTCAGCTGCACATAGACGTCGATCGTCCGGCTGACATAATGGCGGACATCGTCGCGGCTGAGCTGGGTGCCGCCCTGGAGAACGAGCAGGACGATCTGCTCGACGGCGCGCTCCGGATTGTCGGCGTGGACCGTGGTCATGGAGCCCGGATGGCCGGTGTTGACGGCGCGCAGGAAGGAATAAGCTTCGCGGCCGCGCAGCTCGCCCAGGATGATCCGGTCCGGACGCATGCGCAGCGAGGCGGAGACGAGATCGTCCGTTTCGACCTGGGCCTCGCCCAGCGCGCTTCGAGCGGCGACGAGGCCGACATAATTCTCGTTCCTGACGTAGAGCTCCGGCGTGTCCTCGATCAGGATCAGGCGCTCATCCGCCGGGACCTCGCGCAGAAGCGCGTTCAGGAAGGTCGTCTTGCCGGTGGAGGTGCCGCCCGAGACCAGGATGTTCTTTCGGCCCTTCACCGCCGCCGCGAGCATCCCGCTGAGGTCGCCGGCAGCGAGCATCGCGGCGAGCGCCCGGTCGCTCTCCGAGCGCTCGAAGCCCTGCCTGGCCTTGGTCTCGCCGAACGCGCCCGAGGCGACATAGTCGGACAGGCAGAGCTCCGGGGAGACGTGCTTTCGGATCGCGAGCGCGAGCGGGCCGCGGGTCGCCGGCGGCGCGATGATCTGGATCCGGGCGCCGTCCGGCAGGGTCGCGGAGAGGAGCGGATGCTCCCGGCTTATCCCCTGGTGCGAAAGCGCGGCGATCTGGCGGGCGAGGCGGGCGAGCGTCCCCTCGTCCAGCCCCGGGGCGTCGTGCCGCTCGATGCCGCCGCCCGTCGTCTCCACCCACAATTCCCGCGGCCGGTTGACGTAGATGTCGGTGACGTCCGGGCGGGCGAGCATGCCGGTGAGCGGCGCCAGATAGGAGCGCAGGTAGACGCCCGAGTCGGTCCAGGCCTTTTCCGCGAGGGCCGCGCTCATCGCGGCCTCTCGGCCGAGCTGAAGTCGAGATCGCGGGCAACGAAGACGCTGATGCTCGTTCCCGCGGGAACGGTCAGGGTCGGGAGGATCCGGGCCGATTCGAGGAGGCCGCGCGAGGCGTTCTGGGTCGATCCCGGGAGGGCGACGATGACGTTGCCGGCGGCGGCTCGGCTGGCGACATTGACTCCGACATCGAGGGCCGACTGGAGCAGCGCGCCGGTGAAGCGCTCGAAGAAGTGGCTGTTGTAATCGCCGCTCACGCCGCCCCGGCCGAGCGTGTCCGCGGCCGGCGAGGCAAGGGCGATCGTCACTCCGTCCGGGCGGATCAGCCGGGTCCAGTTGATCAGCGCCCGCTTCTGGCCCGGAGCGATGTCGGAGCGATACTCGCCCGAGAGCCGGCTCCCTCGGGGGATGAGCACCCGCGTCCCGTCGAAGCCCCGAACGTCGCGCGAGACGATGGCTCGGGCGAAGCCGGGCCGCCGCGAATTGAACGCCGTCTCCAGCACGGCCGGGATCAGGGCGCCCTGGACGACCGTGGTGGACCGGTTGGCGAACACGCCGGAGCGGACCCGGCCGACGGGCTGGGTGGAGCCGAGATTGCCGCCGATGGTGGACCTGTCTCCGCCGCCCGAGCCGGGACCGTCGCCGGCTTGCGCGGCCGGAGGCGCGGGCGAGGTGTCGATGACGATCGTCGGGCTGTTCGAGGTCCGCAGCGGCGGCGGCGGCGGCGGCGGCGGCGTGTAAGCGGGGTAGCTGGGCTGCTGGGCCGCCTGCGGGACATAGCGGATCTCCGGCTGCGGCGGCGGCGTGTAGGGCCGGGCGGCGGGCGCGGGCGGCCGTTCGGCCGCCACGGGCACGGGCGCGGCGACCAGCACCGGAGGCGGCGGCGCAGGCGGGATGAACAGGGTCGGCGGCGGCGGCGTCACGGTGCCGGCGCCCGAAACCTCCACCGCCGGCTCCGCCTGTGCGCGGCGCCTCGAATCCAGGATGATGAACAGGATGATCGCGGCGACGATGATTGCCGCCACGATCGCCGCCGGCGGCAATCCGGAACGGGGAAGCGCGACGACGGGACGAACGCCGGCCTCCGCGGGCTCCTGGGCGGGCGGCGGCGGATTCGCGATGCGCGGATCGAGGGGAGGCGTACGGCTGGCCATCAGGTCTTCGGCTTCTTCGGCTTCTGCCGGGTCGCGCCGGCGACCCGGTCGTCGACCCGGAACACGAGCTTCCTGTGCACGCTGTCGACGACGAAAAGATCGTCCTCGCGCATCATCCCGTTCACCAGCATCTCCTGGCCCGAGTCGTTGATCGCGTAGACGGCGGGAAGCGACCGGTCGCGCGGCCACCGCATGTAGGTATGGTTTCCGTCGTCGCTCATTTCGCTCGGCCGCAAGGCCTTGTCCCCGCTGAGCCGGTAGAGGCCTTCGCCCGCCGCCGTCGGGGCGTCGTCCTCGGCTCCGGGGGCGGCGGCCGGGTAACGGAAACGGACCGTATAGGCCATTTGCCCTCCGCTCAGCGGGGCCAGCTCGAAATTGTACATCCGAACGTTGGTGATCACGGTCATGTTGGTCGAGACTCCGCCCATGATCGCCTTGACGAACAGATGGTCGCCCTTGCGGTTCGCGGAGACGCCCCAGGCGGCGGCGTCGCCGACGGCGACGATCTCGACCTGCTCGTCGGGCGAGAGCTGGACTGTGATCGCATAGCCGGGCGAGCCTTCGAGCAGCACCACCTGGTCGGGCACGAAATCGACCGTCTGGACGTGCGGGTCGCCGGTCCCCGCCTGCGGCCTCACCTGGGCCGCGAGCGGAGCCGCGCCGAGCGAGGCGGCTGCCAGGAAGACGAGGATCCGCATCACAGCTCGGGCTCCGGCGCACGGTTGCGGCGCCGTTCGGCCGCGGCCCGGGCGGCCGCCGCGGCGGCACTGCCGAGCGGAGTCGCCCCCTGCTGCTCGACGGTCGTGGTCGTCGTGGTCGTGGTCGGGCCTCCCGGAACGACGACCGGGACTCCGACGACCGCCGTCTGCCCCGGCACCTGGACGATTTCGGGCGGCGGCGGGGTCTCCGGATCCTTGCGATATCGGAGCACCTGGAAGCCGAGCGGGTTCACGAACCGGTCCTCGAGCCGCATCGGCTCGCCCGAATAGCGGTAGCGGATCACCGCCACCCACGATCGCGGCGCCTGGAACTGCCCGCCCTGATCCTGGCGGACCGTGTCGAACCGGACCAGCGCCACGTTCTTGCCCAGCGGCGAGACGCTCTTCACCCGGGTCTCGACGAGGCTCGTCCGGGGGTAGAGGTTCAGCGGGTTCTGCGGGTTGGCGGGCTGCATCACGGCCAGATAATCGGAGCGCGCCCTCTCGGCCGACCACAAGGCGACTTTGGTGTGATGGGCCCGCAAGGTGGAGATGTCGAAGCTCTCGCGGGCGACCACATATTGGACGAGGAAGGACTGGGTGAGCGCCGTGTCCGGCGCGATCTTGTTGGCCTCCATCGGGTTCAGCCCCTGCACGTAGCCCGTGGTCCGGTCCACCAGCAGGGTATAAGGCTCCTTCTCCTTGAGCGGAGTGAGGAGCATCAGCGCCACGGCTTCGAGCACGGCGATCGAGGCCGCTCCCCCCGCGACCCACCAGGCGACGCGCTGCGATTTGCGCGAAGCCTCCAGCCGGTCGCGGTTCCAGGTCGCCGCCTCCTTGTAATAGGCGTCGAGCGCCTCGCGGTTCTGATCGTTCATGAGCGGCGGTCCCGGCGGCCGGCGCTGGCCGAGACCCGGCCGCGGGTGCGGCGCCGGAAGCTCTGGCCGAGCGGGGCAGGTGCAATCGTTTGAGAAACTTCACGGGCGGTGCCGGCGGGGGTGGCGCGGCGGGCACCCGCCATATCGCCTCCCGCGGCATCCTGGCGGGCGATGGCCGACGCGACCTGCCCGGCCTCCCGCCGCTGGGTGGCGGCAACGGCATCGACGACGGTCGCCGCGCGGGTCCGGGACTCCGCCTGCGGCGCCGCCTGAGCGCCGGCCGCGGCCGCGGCCGCGGCTATGCGCCGGTCCTCGCTGCGCGACGACTCGCTGATCCGTTCCCTCGCCGCCGCCATGAGAGGCGCGAAGCGGAAGGCGAAGGCGATCCTTGCGGACGCGTAGAGCATCGTCAGGATGATGAGCGCGAAGACCGTGGTGGCGACGAGGATCTCGATCGGCATGCCCGGAAGCCACTCCTCCGCGCTTCGCCGCGCGAGAAGATCGCTGAGCCAGGGCTCGAGCAGGGCGAGCTCCACCCCCAGCGCGATCGATGTCGCGACGGCGGCGAGGGCGGCGCCCGCCAGCACCCGGATCCAGCCTTCGAACAGGGAACGTGTATTGTCGAACAGCAGGAAGGCCACGAAGAACGGCCCGACCGCCAGAAGCAATCCGATGATGAGCCGGACGCCGCCCAGGCCGGCGATCGCCCCGATCAGGAAAATCATTCGCGAGTAGCCGATGGCGAAGGTGGCCGAATAGGGCTGGAGCGGGACTCCGAGGGCCGCCGCCGCCGCCTGATTGGAGTCGGCCACGGGCGGCGGAGTGCCCTCGCCGAGCACGGCCAGAGCGGTGAAGGCCCGGTCGGCGCCGTCGAGCCGGGCGACGAGCCCGCCGTCGGCGCCCGGCAGCCCCGCCGGCCTCCCGATCTCGCTCGCCATCTGGGCCGGGCCGTGGATGACGACGTCGTAGACGAGGGTCCGGTAGGCCGGCCAGCTCGTCGCGAGGGCGAGCACGATTCCGATCTTCACGAAGGCGAGCACCCCGCTGCGCAGGTCCGGCCCCTGGCCGAGCAGCAACCGGTATCCGAACAGGGCGACGAAGAGGGTGAGGAAGCCGGTCAGGACGAGGGCGAGGGTCGAGCCGGGCGAGGCGAGCGCCTGGTAGGCGCCGCTGCCCAGCACCTGCGCCTGGCAGTCGAAGAAGGCGAGGATCCACTGAAGGAAACCGGCCCCGGCCGGAAGCGGCGCGCAGACGTCCATCAGGCCACCTCCAGCAGGCGCGGGAGCCACTCGGCCGGATCGTCGCCGGTCTGCGCCCTGATGTCGTCGAGGAGGCGAACGGTGCGCTCGCGGCCGGACAGGATGGTCAATATGTCCTGCTCGCCGCTGAGGTTGAGCCGGGCGACGACGCTGTCGGTGCCGTGCTTGATGAGGAAGCAATGCGCGCTGTCCGGAAGAGTCCGCACCAGATCATATTCGTGCGCGGTGAGCCCGAATCCGTCGACATAATCCTCGGCCCGCGCCTTGGGATTGGCCATGAAGATCTGGGTCGCGGCCTGCTCCACGATGGCGCTTGCGATCCGGCTCTCGAGCGCGTCCTGGGCGCTCTGGGTCGCGAAGCCGATGATCCCGTTGCGCTTGCGGATCGTCTTCTCCCAGTCCTTGATCCGCCGGACGAAGACGTCGTCGTCGAGCGCCTTCCAGCCTTCGTCCACCACGATGATCGCGGGGCTGCCGTCGAGCCGCTCCTCGACCCGGTGGAAGAGGTACATCATCGCGGGGGTGCGCATCGCCGGATCGTCGAGGATCTGGGTCATGTCGAAGCCGACGGCCTCGGCCGAGAGATCGGTCTTGTCGACGGCATTGTCGAACAGCCAGGCGCGCTCGCCGTCGCCCCACCAGGGGCGGAGCCGCGACCATAGATCATTGGAGGTCGGCCGGTGGCCGCCGCGGAACAGCTCGGCGAGGTGGCGGAGCCGGCGGTGGTCCTCCGGCTGCTCGAAATTGGCGTCGACGGCGTCCTTGATCCGGGCGATCTCGTCGATGTCGGCCCCGCCGGCGAGCAAGGCCACCCAGTCGATCAGGAACTGGCGGTTGGCCGCATCGTCGGGAAGCTGGAGCGGGTTGAGCCCGGACGGCGTGCCGGGCCTGAGCAGGTCGTAGCGCCCGCCGATGGCTCGGATGAAGAGCTCGGCGCCGCGGTCCTTGTCGAAGAAGATGATCCGCGGCCGGAACTTGCGCGCCTGCGCCAGAAGGAAGTTCAAGACCACCGTCTTGCCCGATCCCGACGGCCCGATGACGGTGAAGTTGCCGAGGTCGCCGCGGTGGAAGTTGAAATAATAGGGCCCGGCCGCGGTCGTCTCGAGCAGGGTGACGGCCTCGCCCCAGTGATTGTTGTCGGCCCGGCCGAGCGGGAAATTGTGGCCGCTCGCCAGCCCCGCGAAATTACCGGTCGAGATCAGCCCGCGCCGGGCGATGTAGCGGAAGTTGCCGGGGAACTGGGCCCAGAACGCCGGCTCGAGCGCGATTTCCTCGCGAACCGCGATGATCCCGAGGTCGGCGAGCGCCGCCTGCACCTCGGCGACGCCCTCGTCGACCGCGGCCGGAGTGTCGGCGCGAAGCGCGATCGTCATGTGGTGCTCGCCGAAGCCGGCGCGGCCGGCGGCGACCTCGTCCTTGGCCTCGGACAGCTCGCCGCGCAGGCTCACCGCCTCGTCCTCGGCGGAGCGCATCCGCCTGAGCGACAGGTTCATCCTCGACAGCGCCGCCTGCCGCTCGACGAAGCCGAACGACTGGGACATGACCAGTTCGAAAGGAAGGCGCAGGAGCTCGTCGAACATGCCCGCGACCGTCTGTCCGGGATAGTCCTTGATGGAAACCATGCCGAGGAAGCTTCGCGGGGTCGCGCCCGCCGGGCCGAGCTCGACCGTCTCCTGGCCGAAGCTGACCCGCCGATAGGGCAGATAGTCGCCGACGTCCTGGAGCGGCAGAAGGACCGGCCGCATCTCGCCATTGTAGAGGACGGAGAGGAATTCGAGCGGCTCCGAGCAGGGGCCGTGCGGCGTGTCGTAGACTCCGAGGAGGCGCGGCTCGTAGCTTCCGAGCGCGGCCATCACGGCGTCGCGCGCCTGGGCTAGCTGGCCCCGCTCGTAGGCGGAATTGGCTTCCGGAGCCGTCGTGGCGGTTCGTCCCAGCCTCTCGCGAAGACGGTCCAGCCGGCCGACCCGGCCCTGCAGCGGCCGGCGGATCAGGGTCAGGAACAGCTCGTTTACGTAGAGGCGCTTGCCGTCGAGGCGCTTGCGCCAGGCCTCGTCGAGCTGGCGCGAGAAGGGATCGGGATGGCCTTCCGACAGGCCGACGTCGATCCGCCGACGCACGACGTGGTGGTAGATCGCGAAGCGGGACGAGCCGATCGCCT
>DASWLY010000075.1:0-14639 GCA_036400035.1 Allosphingosinicella sp. | reverse complement strand
ATGCCCCTCATACCCGCAGCCTATCCGGGAGGCGAAGGATGCACATCCGCCAAAACCGAGCGGCCTTCGGCTATTTGATCCGATGTGGACCGAGTCGATGGAAAGGAGGCGGGGGCTTCGGGCGGGAGCCATCCGCTTCCGACCGAAGGGCCGAGGAAAAGACTCTGTCGTGACAGATCCTCAGCTTGTCGTGCCCAGGCCTCGCCCCGCCGATATATCCATAATGAACCAAAGGGCCTGAAATGACCACTCTTGGTTAAGTATAGGGAGAGCGCCCCCTCACGAATACTCGGCGTGCCGCCGCTCTCGCCGCCAGTTTCCGGAAAAATTAGCTGTCATTCAAGCACTTGCGTAGCGCTCAAGGATCATGCTTGGTGCCGGAATCGGCGCGACTCCCGTCGTCGCCGGCGCGCTTTTTCAAGTAGAAAGGGCGCCAGAGGGGGGGCGTAGTTCTGCTTGCCGTGGTCAACGGCGGCAAATTCCACTTTTCTCTGTCCCGATATTCCTGACGAAGGGCCCTGTTGGTTGGCGAGCGCACGCGCGGTTGAGGGATGGTCCAAGACGAACGGAACGGCATGGCCCCGTTGGGCCGCCGCTCTGCTTGCGCTGTTCGGGCTGCTCGGCGGCGCGGTGCCCGCCTTGGCGCAAGTCCCCTCGGTGCTCGAGGAGATGACCCTCGTCACCCAGGATTCGGAGCAGGCGTCCTTCGTCCTCCGCTTCTCGCCCGCCGAGCCGCAGGTCGCGGCGATCAACAACAATCCGCGCCTCCCCGAGCTGCTGATGCGCGCCACCCTGCGCGCTCCCCGGATCCCGCAACAGCGGGCGTCGAACAGCCTGGTGCGCCGGATCAGCTTCGAAAATCCGAACGGCGACTTGGTGCTTCGCTTCGACACCTCCGAGCCCTCGCGGGTGAAGGCGGAGCCGGCCGGCCCGCGGCTCCTCCAGGTCACGGTGAGCCGCATCAGTCCCGCGGAGGCGACGGGCAGCCGCCCGCTCGGCTCCACCGGCGAGGTGGTCGTGCCGGCGACGGAAATCCCCGCCTACACCCAACCGGGCGGCTTCGATACTTGGGTGCCGGGCGATTCCTACGAGCTGGTGCCGCTCAAATATGCGGACGTCAGCGAGGTCATCGGCCTCCTCGTGGAGGGCGAGACGATCCAGCCCAACAACGTCTTCATCCGCCGCGAGCCGGGCTTCGGCTCGCCCGCCTCCAGCACCCAGCCCAGTTACGTGAGCGCTCAGAACCAGGCGCAACGCGAAAGCGTGCCGCTCGGCCAGTCCTTCCCCGGAAAGGGGCTCGCGGTCGACCGGCGCCTGAACGCGATCTGGATCACCGGCACGCCGGACCGGATCGCGCGGATCAAGGACCAGATCGCGCTGATCGATATTCCGGTGGATTCGGTGATCCTCGAGACCCAGTTCGTCGAGCTGACCGAGACGGGAGCGCGCAACCTCGGGATCGACCTCAACAATGCGGCCGGCCAGCTCGCGGTGGGAACTCTCACGACCGGCGCCAACCTTCCCTTCGGGACTGAATTGTCGCGGATCCTGCCGTCGGCGGGGCTTCAGGCGGCGATCTACGCCCAGGTCCAGAAGGGAGAGGGACGAATCGTCTCGCGGCCGAGAATCGCCGCGCAGAGCGGCTCGACCGCCAAGATCATCACGGGCGACGCTCTGCCGATCCTGACGTCGATCGCCCTGTCGGGCGTGAACGCGGTTTCGCAGCAGGTCCAGTACGTGAATGTCGGCGTGACCTTGCAGATCGCGCCGCGGGTCAGCTCGGACGGCTTCGTGACCTCGCAGATATACGGCGTGGTCTCCTCCGTGACCGGCTTCTCCCAGGGCTATCCGACGATTAGCCAGCGCGAGGCGGAGACCTCCGCCTCGGTGCGCGATGGCGAGACGTTCGTCATCGGCGGCCTGACTCAGGAGAACAACCTCAAGACCAAGTCGAAGGTGCCGCTGCTCGGCGACCTGCCGGCGCTCGGCAACCTCTTCCGGGTCAGTCGCGCCACGCGGTCCAAGACCGAGCTTTACATCGTGATCACGCCTCACATCGTTAGACACCGCCGTTTTGAACAGCAGCCGGCCAACAATCCCGCGATTCCGGTAAGTAACGCTGTCCCACCTGAGCAACGTCAACCTTGAGAACGTAAGTAATTTTGCGTTAGCTTCTTTTTTGACTCGACAATAACTAAATTTCCTTTAGTCCCCAAAGGGTTGCGGCGGGCCGAATCGGTTGCAGACCGTGAACTTGGAGGGAGATTAGAGGATGAGAAAGTTAGCACTTCTGGCTATTGCCGGACTTCCGTTGATTGCTCTGGCTCAACCGGCGCAGGCTCAGCGCGCGGGCGACAAGATTGAAGGCAGCTATATTTGCGTGTTCAAGAAGGGCGCTGTATCGCGCGGCAACGCAACAGCGGAAGCCAATCGCTCAGCTCAGGCTGCGGGCGCTCAAATCACTCACGTCTACAGTGTCGCCATCCAGGGATTTGCCGCCAACATGGCCCCTCAGGCCGTTGAGCGTATGCAGGCCGCCAATCCGAACATCGCTTATTGCGAACAGGACCAGGTCGTGACCCACGGACCGATCGAGCAGGCCGGCGCTCCGAGCGGCGGCTTCACCGCTCAGTCGACTCAGGAGACCCCCTGGGGCATCGCGCGCGTCGGCGGCGGCGCCGCGGGCACCTTCGCCACGGCCTGGGTCATCGACACCGGCATCGATCTCACCCATCCCGACCTCCGGGTCGACGTCGCGCGCAGCAAGAGCTTCATCCGCGATACCTCGCCGAACGACGGCAACGGCCACGGCACTCACGTCGCCGGCACGATCGCGGCCCTCGACAACACGATCGGCGTGATCGGCGTCGCTCCGGGCGCTCCGGTCGTCGCGGTCCGGGTCCTCGACCGCCGCGGCAGCGGCACCACTTCGGGCGTGATCGCCGGCGTCGACTATGTCGCGCAGTTCGGCCGTGCGGGCGATGTCGCCAACATGAGCCTCGGCGGCGGTGTCAGCACCTCACTCGACACGGCGGTGATCAATGCGGCGGCCGGCGGAGTCCGCTTCGCCCTCGCGGCGGGCAATGAGAGCGACCACGCCAACAACCACTCGCCGGCGCGCGCCAACGGCACCAACGTGTTCACCGTCTCCGCCTTCGCGATCGGCGACAAGTGGGCGAGCTATTCGAACTTCGGCAACCCGCCGATCGAATATGCGGAGCCCGGCTCGGCGATCAAGTCGACCTGGAAGGACGGCGGCTACAACACGATCAGCGGCACCTCGATGGCGACTCCGCACCTCGCGGGCCTGCTGCTCACCGGCTCGGTGCGCAGCGGCGGCAACGTCATCGGCGATCCCGACGGCAACCCGGATGTCATCGGCGTCAAGTGATCGAATGGGGCTGACGCCTCGACTGATGGGAAGGGGCGGTCCGCGAGGATCGCCCCTTCTTGTTGTTCCGGCATGGTATCCGTCGATTGGCTCCCGGCTTTTCGAAAGAGCCTGATTGGTCGGTTTCGGATTAAATTTCTGAGCGGCGGGAGTAATCGCCGAAATGAGGTCACGCACTCTGCACCGGCCCGCCTGAAGACCACGGCGGTTCGTGTTGCCGTAACAATAGCCGCCGTCGGACACTTGCGCCCGCTTGCCGGATCAGGTTTGATGCCAAGTCGGCGGCGACAAGCCGGCGCTGCGCTTGTCTCCAATGGAGATGGCGCTCGAGGGGGCGAGTAGTTCTGTTCCGCGCTCAGGGGCGGCAAATTCCACTTTCCTCCGAACGAATGAACATGAAGGAGGGAATGTCATGAATCAGAACAAGGGAAGCTGGCGCAGCAGATCGACTATCCTGAAGGCCGCGGCCTTCGCCACCGCCGCCGGCCTGCTCGCGACACCGGTCGCCGCCGTCCACAGCTGGAACAATTATCATTGGGCGCGCACGACCACCCAGATCAGCCCGCCCGTCGTCGACATCGTCACTTCGCAATGGACGAGCTACGTCACGACCGCGGTCGCCGACTGGAACCGCTCGACCGTGATCGAGAGCCCCTACAGCAAGTCCACCGGCAACGGCCGGACCTGCAAGCCGATCGCCGGCAAAATTCTCGTCTGCAACGCCGCCTACGGCCAAAACGGCTGGCTCGGCATCGCCCAGATCTGGCTGTCCAACGGCCATATCAGCCAAGGCACGACGAAGCTCAACGACACCTATTACGCGATGGCCCAGTACAACACGCCGGCGTGGCGCGCGGCCGTCACCTGCCAGGAGATCGGCCACGATTACGGCCTCGGACACCAGGACGAGGACTTCAACACCGACGCCACCAACTCGTGCATGGAATATACCAACAATCCGTCCGGCAACGAGCATCCCGATTCGCACGACTACAACCAGCTGCTGTCGGTCTACAATCACACCGACTCGGCCGCCACGGCCGCTGCCATGAAGGCGGTTCCGTCCCAGCTGGGGATCGGCAACTCGATGGCGGATTGGGGCCGCGTGATAGGCACCGACAAGCAGGGCCACTGGAACAAGTTCGAGCGCGACCTCGGGAACGGCATGAAGGTGGTCACCCACGTCACGTGGCTGCCGAGCATGCACGTCGGCCACAACCACTAAAGCCTCTCCGAGCTGGCTGGAACAGCCAGGGGCCCGAAACGCGGCTTCAAACCCTAGAGCGATTCGACCTTGGTCGAACTCGCTCTAGAAAGCAGCGCGCCTCTCGAGGCTGAATTGGACGAACAGCCCCTCCGGCCCCGCGGCCGGAGGGGTTTTTCTTTGCTACCGATAGTCGCTGTCGCGGCTCCACCGTCAGATTGGTCTGATTCGGATCAAATAGCGTACGGGTCAAAGAATAGAAAAGAAGGCGCCTCCGCCCTCTGCACGACGCTTCCGACGGCGCCCGAAACTAACCTTCGTTGTAAAAGCTAAGCCTGGCAGCCAGTTGCGCGAACCCTGCGGATCATGCTTGATACCGGCGGCGGCGGCGACTCCATTCGCAACCGTTGCGTCTCCTCGATTGAGGAAGGCGCCTGAGGGTAGCGTGTTTCTGCTTTCCGTGGTCATCGGTGGCGAATTCCACTTCCCTCGCACCAAATGGCAATAAAGGGGAATGTCATGAATCGTACCAAGGGAAGCTGGCGGAGCCGTTCGACTATATTGAAGGCCGCGGCCTTCGCCACCGCCGCCGGAATGCTCGCCACTCCGGTCCTCGCCGTCCACAGCTGGAACGGCTATCACTGGAAGCGCACCACCACCCAGATCAGCCCGCCCATCGGCGACAACGTCACGACCACGTGGGACAGCTATCTGTCGACCGCGGTCGCCGACTGGAACCGCTCGACCGTGATCCAGAGCTCGCTGACCGCCGGGCAGACCACCCGGAGCACCTGCGGTCCGAAGGCCGGCCGCATCGAGGTCTGCAACTACGCCTATGGCAATACCGGCTGGCTCGGCATCGCCCAGATCTGGCTGTCCGGCGGCCATATCAGCCAGGGCACGACGAAGCTCAACGACACCTATTACGCCCAGGCGCAGTACAACACGCCGGCGTGGCGCGCGGCCGTCACCTGCCAGGAGATCGGCCACGATTACGGCCTCGGCCACCAGGACGAGGACTTCAACACCGACGCCACCAACTCGTGCATGGAATATACCAATATCCCGTCGGGCAACGAGCATCCCGACACGCACGACTACAACCAGCTGCTCTCCGTCTACAATCACGTCGAAGCCGCGTCGACGACGTCGCCCGGTGCGGTCCCCCCGGCCCTCGCCATCGGCAACACGGTGAAGGATTGGGGCCGGGTCATCGGCACCGACAAGCAAGGTCACCACAACAAGTTCGAGCGCGACCTCGGCAACGGCGTCAAGGTCGTCACCCATGTGACCTGGTTGCCCACGATGCACGTCGGCCACAACCACTAGGCCACAACCACTAGGAACGGCGGAAACGTCCTCCCAAGGACCGTTCGTTCCTATAGCCCCTCCGGCCGACCCCGGCCGGAGGGGCTTTTTCGTGAGCCGCTCCCGCTAAAGACAATCGTCACCCCGGGGCTCGACCCGGAGTCCATCTTCCGATGCTTCGGTGTCAGACACCGATCCGTTCCGGCCTTTCTCCGATCCGTCACTGCGAGGAGCGAAGCGACGAAGCAATCCAGCGGGGTCTCCGAGGCCGCTCTGGATTGCTTCGCTTCGCTCGCAACGACGGGGGCTGGTCAACCTGAGGCGGCCCCGCTCTAGTCCTCCCCGCTCGCCGCCAGCGCCGTGACGAAATCCTTGCGCCAGGCGAGCACGTCCTCGCGCTCGACGCTTTCGTTCAGCGCCCGCCAGCGCCGCACCCTTTCCTCCTTCGGCATGTCGAGGGCCTGGAGGATGGCGTCGGAAATCTCCTCCTTGCTGTAGGGATTGACGAGCAAGGCTTCCTTCAGCTGAAGCGCCGCTCCGGCGAAGCGGGAGAGGATGAGGACTCCGGGATCCTCCGGGTCCTGGGCCGCGACATATTCCTTGGCGACGAGGTTCATCCCGTCCCGGAGCGGAGTGATCAGGCCGATCTCCGCGGCCCGGTAGAATCCGGCCAGATCCTCGCGATTATAACCCTGGTTGACGTAGCGTATCGGCACCCAGTCGACCTCGGCGAACTCGCCGTTGATCCGCCCGCTCAATTCGTCGAGCCGCTCGCGAATGACCTCGTAGGTCGCGACCTCGCCGCGCGAGGGCGGAGCGATCTGGAGCAGGAAGACCTTGCCCTTGCAGCTCTCATGGTCCTCGAGGAAGCGGCGGTAGCCGAGGAAGCGCTCCTCCAGCCCCTTCGAATAATCGAGCCGGTCGACTCCGATGATCGTCCGCCGACCGGCGGCGCTGACCCGCATCTTCTCGAACGCCGCCTGCGCCTTTTCGCTCGCCGCCGCCTTGACGAACTCGGCATAGTCGATCCCGATCGGATAGGCGCCGGCATGGACCGAGCGGTCGCCGACATGGATGGTACCGTCGTCGTCGCAACGGCCGCCCAGCTCGCGCTCGACATAATGGCGGAAGCTTTCCAGCCATTCCTCCGTCTGGAAGCCGATCACGTCATAGGCCAGCATCGACAGGACCAGCCCCTCGTGGAAGGGCAGCGACACCATCAGCCGGGCCGGCGGCCAGGGTATGTGGAGGAAGAAGCCGATCCGGTTCTTCACCCCCCGGTCCCGCAATTGCTGGCCGAGCGGGATGAGGTGGTAATCGTGCACCCAGATCAGGTCGTCGGGCTCGATCAGCGGCTGCACCGTCTCGGCGAAACGCTCGTTCACCCGTTCGTAGCCGCCGGCGAAGCTCCGGTCATATTCGGCGAGGTCGATCCGGTAATGGAAGAGCGGCCAGAGGGTTCGGTTGGCGTAGCCGTTATAATATTCGTCGACGTCCTGCTCTTCGAGGTCGATCGTCGCGGTGGTCACTCCGCCGCTCCGCTGAAGGTCGATATGGCCGGTGAACTCGTCCGCGGTCTCGCCCGACCAGCCGAACCACAGCCCGCGATGGTCGCGAAGCGCGGCGGCGAGCGCCACCGCGAGCCCGCCCTGCGACCCCTCCCCCTCGCCCTTCGGCTTGGAGACCCGGTTGGAAATGACGATGAGGCGGCTCATCTTGCCCCCGTCATCCCGGCGAAAGCCGGGACCTCCTCGGGTGAAAGGCACCCTCCCGTCACCCCGGCGAAAGCCGGGGCCTCGTCGGGTGAAAGGCACCCCCCCGTCACCCCGGCGAAAGCCGGGGCCCCGTCGGGTGAAACGCGCCCTCCCGTCGCCCCGGCGAAAGCCGGGGCCTCGTCGGGTGAAAGGCTCGGCGCAAGTCCTCCACGAGGTCCCGGCTTTCGCCGGGATGACGGGAATGTTTTCATCTCACCGCACTCCATGGCCGCGACAGGAGCACGGCGCAATTGATCAGGCCCACGAGCGAGTAAGTCTGGGGGTAGTTCCCCCACAGCTCCCCGCTCTCGAAGTCGGTATCCTCGGAAAGCAGCCCCGCCGGGGTCAGCCGCTCCAGCATATGCTCGTAAAGCTCGCGCGCCTCCGCCTCGCGTCCGGCGAGATGGAGCGCCTCGATCAGCCAGAAGGTGCAGAAGTTGAACGCCGTCTCGGGCAGCCCGAAATCGTCCTCGGCGGCGTAGCGAAGCATATGCTCGCCCCGCCTCAGCCCCTTCTCGACCGCCTCGAAGGTGGCGAGGAAGCGCGGGTCGTCGGGCGCGAGGAAGCGCATGTCGACGAGCTGGAGCAGGCTGGCGTCGAGCTCGTCGCCGCCGAAGCTGGCGGCGAAGCGCTTCTCCGGAGCATGCCAGGCGGCCTCCTCGATCCGGGCCCGGATCGCCGCCGCCCGGTCGCGCCACAAGACGGCGCGGTCGTCGAGCCCGAGCACCTCGGCGGCGTTGGCCAGCCGGTCACATGCGGCCCAGCTCATCACCGAGCTGTAGGTGTGGACGGCGCTCCGGGTGCGATATTCCCAAAGGCCCGCGTCGGGCTGGTCGTGAACCTCCCACGCCCGCTCGCCGACTTTCTCGAGCGCGTGGAAGTCGGTTTCGGTCGCCTTTCGAAACAGCCTTTCGTCGATGAAGGCCTGGACGTTCGAAAGCACGATCTGCCCGTAGGCGTCGTGCTGGATCTGGACGTAGGCGGCGTTGCCGACCCGCACCGGTCCCATGCCGCGATAGCCGGCCAGCCCTTCCGCCTCGCCCTCGTCCAGCTTCGCCTCCCCCGACACCGCGTAGAGCGGCTGGATATGCCCGCCCTTGGAATCGTCGACGATGTTCCTGAGATAGCCGAGATAATTTTCCAGCACGTCGAGCGCGCCCAGCCGGTTCAGGGCCTGCACGGTGTAATAGGCGTCGCGGATCCAGCAGTAGCGATAATCCCAGTTGCGCCCGCTTCCCGGCGCCTCGGGGATGGAGGTGGTGAGCGCGGCGACGATCGCTCCCGTTTCCTCGTGCTGGCACAGCTTCAAGGTGATGGCTGCCCGGATCACGACCCGCTGCCACTCGAGCGGGATCGCAAGGCCGCGCACCCAGCCGCGCCACTCGTCCGCCGTCTCGTGAAGCATGGCGGCGATGCTGTGACCGACATGGCCGACGAACGGCTCGTCGGGGCCCAGGAAAAAATGGAGGTTGCGCTCGAGCCGGAAGCTTCGCCCGTCGATCAGGTGGCCCACCGGCGCGTCCGTGGTGAGCCTGAGCGGCTGCGGCTTGACCAGGTAGCGTATGTGATTGGTGCCGCTGGTCCGCTCCGCCTCGCTGGCGCCCCAGCCGGTGGCGGGGTTGAGCGTGACCTTGATTCGGGGCGCGCCCTGCAGCGGCCTCACGATCCGGGCGAAGGCGACCGGCCGGTACATCCGCCCGGACCGCTCGAACCTGGGGCAGAAATCGAACACCTCGGCGACGGCGCCGTCGGCGTCGGTCAGCCTGGTGCTGAGGATCGGCGTGTTGCGAAGGTAGATCTGCTCGGCGGAGACCTGATTCTCGACCGCGATCCGCCACTCGCCGCGCGGCAGCGCGCTCTCCCCCTTGGGCTCGAGCAGCGAGCAGAAGAGCGGATCGCCGTCCACCCGAGGCGCGCAGCCCCAGACGAAGCCGGCATCCCGGTCGACGAGAGCGCTCACCTGGCAATTGCCGATCGGCCAGAGCGACAGGTCAGCCATAGGCCGCCGCCTCCAGCCAGGCCGTCACCTCGGCGACTCCGTCCAGCCGCCAGAGCGCGGCGCTGGGCCGGGCGGGGCCGACCAGCACCCCCTCCCCGCCCAGCGATGCCGCCGCCCGGAACGCATCCTCATCGGTAAGATCGTCGCCCACGAACACAGGACGCGCGCCCGCAAAGGGTGGTTCCCCCATCAGCCGCTCAAGCGCCGCGCCCTTGTCGGATCCCGCCGGCCGAAGCTCGGCCACCATCTTGCCGCGCTGGAGGGCGAGGCCCGAGCGCTCGGCGAGCGACTCCAGGAAGGCATCGGCCTCCTTTGCCCGCTCCGGAGCGAGCCGGTAATGGAGCGCGACACCGGCCGGCTTGTCCTCGATCAGAAGGCCGCCGCTGCCCGCGGCGAACCGGTGAACCGCCTCGCGCGCCTCGGCGAGCCCCGGCGGCGCGGAGACGGGGATCCGGCGGCCGTCGGCATAATGAAGCTCGGCCCCGTGGGAGCCCGACAATACCGCCGCGGAACCCCCTAGATGGCGCCGCAGATCGTCCACCGCCCGGCCGCTGACGATCGCCAGCCGCCCTTCCAGCCGGTCCGAAAGGCGGTCGAGGAGCGGCTTCAGCGCGCTCGGAACCGCGATTGCGCCCGGCGTCTCGGCGAGCTCGACGAGGGTCCCGTCGAAGTCGAGAAACAAGGCGGCGGGAGCCAGTCGGGACAGCGGCGGCGGCGGGGAATCGGGCATAAGCCGCGTTGGCAACATGATGTCTCAATCTCAACCATTCCCGACTATTTTCAGGTAAAGAAAATCTCGCGGACCCCGCTTTTATCGGAAAAATAAATGATCCGATATGGTTGCTGGCCGCCGAAATTCCTGTATCCCTTTGCCGCAGGGGGGACGCTACATATGGCAGAGCCGTTTCTGGCCGAAATCCGGCTGTTTTCGTTCGACTTCCCGCCTAAGGGCTGGGCTTTCTGCAACGGGCAGTTCCTGCCCATCAACCAGAATCAGGCGCTGTTCTCCCTGCTGGGCACGACCTACGGCGGCAACGGGCAGACGACCTTTGCGCTTCCGGACCTGCGGGGCCGCTGCGCCATGCACGAAGGCAACGGCTTCACCCTCGGCCAGACCGGCGGGTCCGAGACCGTGACCATCACCCAGCAGACGATGCCGCAGCATCTTCATGCGCTGCAGGCGGCGACCGCTAACGGCGATACCCCGGTGGCGGTGGGGAACATGCTTGCCTCTTTCAACAACGGCTATCGCACGCCGGGCGCGACGCTCAAGCCGATGGAGCCGAGTTCGGTGACGAATGTCGGCGGAAGCCAGCCGCACAACAACATGGCGCCTTACATCGCGATCAACTTCTGCATCGCGCTGCAAGGCATCTTCCCGTCGCAGAATTGAGGGGGCAGTCACATGGCTCAGCCATATATCGGTGAAATCCGCCTGTTCGCGGGCACCTTCAACCCCCTCGGTTGGGAGTTCTGCAAGGGCCAGCCGCTGCCGATCGCCGAGAACGAGGCGCTCTTCCAGCTCATCGGCACCACATATGGCGGCGACGGCCAGAGCACCTTCGCCCTGCCGAACCTCCAGAGCCGGATTCCGATCCACTTCGGCACGGGCGCGAGCGGGATCGGTCATCCGCTCGCGGAAATGGGCGGCACAGAGTCGGTAACCCTGACGGTCCAGCAGATTCCAAGTCATACCCATCAGCTGATCGCGTCCGGCGAATCAGGCTCGACCTCGAATGCAGCCGGAGCCATGACGACGTCGGGACCCGCGGTCGTCTACCGGCCGGCCCCCGCGGTGGCGCCGATGAACGCCGCGTCGATCACGCCGCAGGGCGGAAGCCAGCCGCATGACAACATGCAGCCCTACGTCGGCATCAACTACATCATCTCGCTGTTCGGGATTTTCCCGTCACAAACTTGAGCAGGAGGACCCGCAGTGGACCCGTTCGTCGCTGAGATCCGAATCGTCCCCTTCAACTTTCCGCCGAAGGGCTGGGCCTTTTGCGATGGGCAGCTCTTGCCGCTTTCGCAGAACACGGCACTCTTCGCGCTGCTCGGCACCGTCTACGGGGGCGACGGCAAGAGCACCTTCGCACTTCCCAACCTGCAGGGGGCGACGGCGCTTCAGCCGGGGCAGGGCTCCGGCCTCAGCCAGCGCTTCCTGGGAGAGATAGGGGGCTCGGAATCGGTGACCCTGCTCGTCTCCGAGATGCCGGCCCACACCCATGCGCTTCAGGCGCAGACCAACCCGGCGACGACGACCCTGCCCGCGGCGGACACTTCGCTCGCCCGCAGCGGCGGCGGTTCGTTGTACAAGGCCGCGCCGGTGGGGACGACCACCAACATGGCGTTCCAGGCGCTGCCGCCGGCCGGCGGCAGCCTGCCGCACAACAATCTGCAGCCCTATCTTACTCTCAATTACATCATCGCGATGCAGGGTGTCTTCCCGCCGCGACCCTGATTTCACCACTGGGGGGGCTCGAATAAATGACCAGGGAGATTTCATCCCTTCTTTCCCGCCGCAACCTGCTGGCGGGCCTGGGTTTCGGCGTCGCGGCAGTGGGGGCTCTGGCGACGCCGGCGCTGCAGCTGAGCTGGACTCGCAAGCCGGACCCGAAGGGCGACGGGTGGGACCGGCAATTCACGTCGCTCGCGCGAGCGGGCTTGGACGAATGGAGCCGCCATATCGGCGCCGAGTTCGCGCTTGCCGGAGGAGTCGCCGCCAGGCTGGCGGAAGTCAGGGCGCTGCCTTCGCCCGGACAGCGCCCGGCCGGGCTGCGCGATCGCGCCTTCGCGGTGGTCTTCGAATCGGCGGGCGGCACGCTGCCGGCCGGCGACCGGATCCTTGACATGGCCCATGCTGAAGCGGGTGCCTTGAAGGTCTATTTCAGCGCCTGCTCCGACATGTGCGGCGGCCGACGGCTGCAAGCCATCTTCAACTGAGCCGATGCCGCCGCCGCTGCGTACGGCCGCCAGGCTGGGCGTCTCCTGTCGGCCGATGGGCGAGGCCGATCTCCCCTTCGTGTCGGCGGTCTACGCCTCGACCCGGACGGAAGAGGTCGCGTCGACCGGATGGCCGGCGGAGATGCAGCAGCAATTCCTCGCCCATCAGGCGGACGCTCAGCACCGCCACTACCAGCGCAATTATCCCGACGCCGATTGGCTGGTGATCGAGCGGGCCGGCAAGCCGATAGGGCGGCTGTACCTCGAGGAATGGCCAAGCCAGATCCGGCTGATCGACATCTCGCTTCTGCCGGAGGGGCGCGGCGCCGGCGTCGGCGGAGCGATCCTGGCCGACCTCCAGGACGCCGCCGCCGCGGCCGGCAAGGCGCTCACCATCCACGTCGAGCGCAACAACCCGGCCATGACCCTCTATCTGCGCCTCGGCTTCGCCAAGGTCGACGAGCACGGCCTCTACGATCTGATGGAATGGCGGCCGCCGGAAGCCCGGGGCTGAGATTGGTTCCGGCCAGTGCGCGGGACTAGTTGAACACCGCCTCGTAGCGGGTCCCGTCGCGGTCCTGTCCCAGCGGCACGATGAACATCTCGAATATGTCCTCGCCCTGGCGCAGCGTGTAGATCGCCTGCGGCAGGATCGGCTCGGCGGGTCCCCGCCAGTCGAGGACGAAAGCGCCCCCTTCCCGGGCCGTGCGCGGCAGCGCCTGCACCTTGCCGAGCGTCAAGGCCACGCTCTCCCCGTCGAGCGCGACGTCGAACGATTGGCCCTCCCGCCCCTCGAACTCGTCCAGCCTCAACTCCCGCATGCCTTTGCCTACTCCAGCGTTCCGCCGGGGTCGAGGCCCCAGAAATGCTCTATGCGGATATAGCCCTGGCGCTCGCCGACCTCGAGCCGGCACCAGCCGCCGGAGCATTGCGAAAGGCGCCCGACGACTCCCGGCTCGGCCAGGTAGCGCACCCTCGAATCCGCGCTGGGATCCTGGTGCAGCGGCCGCGACTCGCTGCCGGTGACGAGGGCCGTCCTTTGATCGCTCAGCAGGCGCTGAAGCATCCAGCCCGTGGTCCCCTCCGGATCGCTGACCTTGCGCCAGTTGGGATAGGTTTCGACCACCCGGATCGGCAGATCGGCGCGCACGTAGAGCCAGGTCGCCGGATAATTCTGACCCGGCCCGGTTCGCATCATCGCCTTGCCGGCGCTGATCGAGGCCCAATAAGGCGTTGCGCGCTCCTGCTGCGCCTGCGCCGATCCGACCGCAAGGCCGAGCGCGAGCACCGCCGCAAGCATGACTTTCCTCGCCATTTTCGCGCCTCCTTCACCCGCCTCTTAGAGCGTTTTCGAGCTGGCTGGAAACAGTTGGCGGCTCGGAAAAACGCGGCTCATAAATCCTAGAGCGATTCGACCTTGGTCGCACACGCTCTAGTCAGGTGCGGGGCTCCGGTTCAACTTTCATCTGCCTTGACGCCTCCCCTCCCCTTTCCCCAAGCGGGACGGATGAAAGTGGTCGTCACCCGCAAGCTCCCCGACAGCGTCGAGGCGGGGCTCGCGGCGCGCTTCGACGCGGAGCTCAACCCCTCCGATTCCCCCTTCGACCGCCCCCGCCTGCGCGAGGCGATGCGCCGCTGCGACGTTCTGGCGCCTTCCGTGCGCGACCGGATCGACTCCGAGCTCATCGCCGAGGCGGGCGATCGGCTTGGGCTGATCGCCAATTTCGGCGCCGGCACCGACAATATCGACCTCGCGGCGGCACGGGCGCGGGGCATCGCCGTCACCAACACGCCGGACGTCCTGACCGAGGATACGGCCGATCTGGTCATGGCGCTGATCCTGATCGGCCCGCGGCGGCTGGGCGAAGGGGAACGCAACCTGCGCGCCGGCCGGTGGCGCGGCTGGGGGCCGACCGACCAGCTTGGCGCGAGCCTTACCGGCAAGGCGCTCGGGATCGTCGGGATGGGCCGGATCGGCGGCGCGGTGGCCCGGCGGGCGCGGGCGTTCGGAATGAGGGTCCATTATCATAATCGCCGCCC
>DASWLY010000074.1:0-20497 GCA_036400035.1 Allosphingosinicella sp. | reverse complement strand
CTAGGTCCCTGGGGATTAGCATATGAGGAAGCCGCTTCTCACCGCCGGCCTTGCCGCCCTCGCCCCGGCCCTGCTGGCCGGCTGCGGCGCCCGCGCCCCGCTCGAGCCCGCGCCGAACATGGCGCTGCCGCCGACCCCGCTCGCCGAAAATGAGCCCCCGACTCCCGACGAGCTGCTCGGGCAGCCGCCGCAGGCGCGCCCCGAGCGGGTGGACGAGCTGCTCACCGAATCCGAGGAACGCGAGGACGACCGCTTCGACCTGCCGCCCGACTGACTTTCCGGCCGCGGCCCCTCGCGGCGCTTCACAGGAGCCAGAATGAAACCCGTCCGCAAGGCCGTCTTCCCAGTCGCCGGGCTCGGCACGCGCTCGCTTCCCGCCACCAAGGTGATGCCCAAGGAGATGCTTCCGGTCGTCGATCGCCCGCTCATCCAATATGCCGTGGACGAGGCGCGCGAGGCCGGCGTTGAGCAGATGATCTTCGTCACCGGCCGAGGCAAGGGCGCGCTCGAGGACCATTTCGACATCGCTTACGAGCTCGAAGCGGTGATGAAGGGACGCGGCAAGTCGCTGGAGCCGCTGGAGCCGACCCGCTTTCCGGCCGGAGCGATCGTATCCGTTCGCCAGCAGGAGCCGCTCGGCCTCGGCCATGCCGTCTGGTGCGCCCGCGACCTCGTCGGCGACGAGCCGTTCGCGGTGTTCCTGCCCGACGAGGTCATGGTCGGGAGCCCCAATTGCACCCGCCAGCTGGTCGACGCCTACGAGAAGGTCGGCGGCAACGTCGTCGCGGTTCTGGAAGTGCCGCCGGAGGAAACCCACAAATACGGAGTCGTCGATCCCGGCGTCCGCGACGGCAAGCTCACCGAGATACGCGGCCTGGTGGAGAAGCCGGCGCCGGGCACCGCGCCGTCGAACCTGATGCTTCCGGGCCGCTACGTCCTCCAGCCCGAGATCATGCACGCCCTCGGCGAGGTCGGCCGCGGCGCGGGCGGCGAGATCCAGCTCACCGACGCCATGGCCGCGATGATCGGCAGGCAGTCCTTCCACGGCCTCACCTTCGACGGCGAGCGCCACGATTGCGGCCATACGCTCGGCTTCGTCATCGCCAACGTCGCTTTGGCGCTGAAGCGGGACGACGTCGCGCCGGCCCTGCGCGACTATCTTGCCGGCCTCTAGATGAGCTGTGCGGCCATCCTCGTCGGCGACGGGCCGGTCCGGCCCGTCACGGCCGAGGAAGCGGCGATCTATGCCGGCCCGGGCTTCATCTGGCTCCATATCGACAACGGCAGCGACGAGGAGCTGAGCCTGCTCCGGGGCAACGACATCCCCGACGTCGCCGCCAACGCCCTCGTCGCCACCGAGACCCGCCCGCGCTGCGACCGGATCGAGGAAGGCGCGATCGTAAACCTGCGCGGCCCCGCCGCCGAGGAGCTGGACGATTCCGACCGGCTGGTCTCGATCCGGATGTGGGTGAGGCGGGGCAAGGTCGACAGCGTCACCCGCCGGCCGCTGGCCGCCACCGCCGCCGTCACCGCGCAGATGGAGACGGGGACCATCCTCGACCCGGGCGACCTCGTCGCCGCCTTCGCCCGGGCGATCTCGAAGCAGCTCGATCCCGAAGTCGCCCAGCTCGGCGACACGCTCGACGATTATGAGAGCGAGCTCGACGACAGCCGCGCCCTCTACCGGCTGCGCAGCTCGATCGCCCGGATCCGGTCCGATTCGATCGCCTTCCGCCGCTTCGTGGCCCCCAATCGCGACGCGCTCCTGACGCTGGCCCATCTCGACTTCCTGTGGCTGGCCGAAGAGGACCGGCTCCACATCCGCGAGGCCGCCGACCGGTTCGCCCGGATGACCGAGGAGCTGGAAGCGGTGCGCGAGCGCTCCGCCCTCCTTCACGAGCAGCTCACCGACCTGCGCGGCGAGCAGATGGATGCGCGCTCGCTGCTCATCTCGATCGTCGCCTTCATCTTCCTGCCGCTGACCTTCATCACCGGCCTGCTGGGGATGAACGTCAAGGGCATACCTTATTCCGAGGAGCCCTGGGCCTTCTGGGGCGTCGTCGCCTTGTGCGTCCTGATCGGCGTGCTGGTGCTCGGATGGTTCATGTGGCGCCACTGGCTTCGGCGGTAAGCGATGCACCGTCATCCCGGCGAAAGCCGGGATCCCATGGAGCCCCCCTCCCACCCGTCATCCGGCGAAAGCCGGGATCCCCTGGAGCCCCCCTCCCACCCCGTCATCCCGGCGAAAGCCGGGATCCCGTGGAGACCGCCTCCCACCCCGTCATCCCGGCGAAAGCCGGGATCCCGTGGAGACGCCTCCCACCCCGTCATCCCGGCGAAAGCCGGGATCTCGTGGAGACCCGCGGAGACTTCTTGTCCTGAGATCCCGGCTTTCGCCGGGATGACGGCTAGCCGCCGAACCGCTCCCTCAGCCTCATCATGGCCAGCGCCGCCTTGGCCGCCTCGCCGCCCTTGTCCTTCTCGTCGGGCCGGGCCCGGGCCAGCGCCTGGGCCTCGTCCTCGACGGTGAGGATGCCGTTGCCGATGGCGAGGCCGTCGAGCGTCAGCGCCATGATCCCGCGAGCGCTTTCGCCGGCGACGATCTCGAAATGGTAGGTCTCGCCGCGGATGACCACGCCCAGCGCCACGAAGCCGTCGTAGCGCCCGGTCCCGGCGGCCAGGGCGATCGCCGCCGGCACTTCGAGCGCGCCGGGGACGGTGACCGTCTCGTGCGCGTGCCCGGCGGCCTCGATCGCGGCTCGCGCGCCCTGAAGAAGCAGGTCGTTGAGATGCTCGTAGAAGCGCGCCTCGACGATCAGCAATCGGGCCATTCCTATTCCTCCAGCGGGATCGGACGCTCGCCGACGATGACGAGGCCGTAGCCGCCGAGGGCGACCGGCGTATGGTGGGTGTTGGTCAGGAGGACCATGTCGTGAACGCCCAGCGCCGATAGGATCTGGGCGCCCCCGCCATAATCCCTGAGCTCGTCCGGTCCCTTGGCGGCGGCTTTGCCGGAGCGCAGGTTGAGCGCCGCCGACACGGCGTCCGGCATCGCCCGGTTGAGGACGACGATGACTCCGCTCCCCTCCTCGCCGATGATCTTCATCGCGCCGCGCAGCATCCCGCCCCGCCCGCCTTCCTCGCCGAAGGCGTCGGCGAACAGGCTGAGCTGGTGCATTCTCACCAGGGTGGGCTTCGACGGGTCGATGGCGCCTTTCACCAGGGCCACCTGCTCGGTGCCGAGCGCCTTGTTGAGGAAGCTCTTGGCGGTCCAGGTTCCGCCCCAGCGGCTCTCGAAGCTCGCCTCGCCGGTCTGCTCGACGAGATGGTCCTTCTTGAGGCGGTAGGCGATGAGGTCGCGGATCGTGCCGATCTTGAGGCCGTGGAGCTGGGCGAAGGCGACGAGATCGTCCATCCGCGCCATCGTCCCGTCGTCGCGCATGATCTCGCAGATCACGCCCGAGGGATTGAGGCCCGCGAGCCTCGCCACGTCCACCGCCGCCTCGGTATGGCCGGCGCGGATGAGGACTCCGCCGTCGCGGGCCACCAGCGGGAAGATGTGGCCCGGAGTGCAGATGTCCTCGCGTCCCTTGGAGGCGTCGATCGCCACCGACACCGTCCGCGCCCGATCGGCGGCGGATATGCCCGTGGTCACCCCTTCCCTCGCCTCGATCGAGGTGGTGAAGGCGGTCTCGTGGCGGGTGCCGTTGTTGCGGCTCATCAGCTCGAGGCCGAGCTGGTCGACCCGCTGCCGGGTCAAGGCCAGGCAGATGAGGCCGCGGCCGTGGGTCGCCATGAAGTTGATCGCGTTCGGAGTCGCCATCTGAGCCGGGATGACGAGGTCGCCCTCATTCTCCCGGTCCTCGTCGTCGACCAGGATGAACATTCGGCCGTTGCGCGCCTCGTCGATCAGCTCCTCGGGCGAGGACAGGAAACCCCGTTCCATTCCTACCGCCTCAGCTCGAGCATCCGGCCGATATAGCGGGCGAGGATGTCGATCTCGATATTGACCTTCCGACCCGGCTCGACCTGGGCGAAGCTCGTCTGCTCCGCCGTGTGGGGGATGATGTTGAGAGCGAAGCGGACTCCGTCCGACACCGGCTCGACCTCGTTGACCGTCAGCGAGACCCCGTCGAGCGCGATCGACCCCTTGGGCGCTATGAAGCCTTCGAGCTCGGCGGGAGCGATCACGGCCAGGCGGACCGAGCCGCCGACCTCGACCGCGCCTTCCACCTCGCCCACCGCATCGACATGGCCGGTGACGATGTGCCCGCCGAGCTCGTCGCCGAGCCTGAGCGAGCGCTCCAGGTTGAGCCGGGCGCCCTCCTGCCAGAGGCCGGCCGCGCTTCGCTTGCGGGTTTCCGCCGAGACATCCACGGCGAACCAGTCCTCGCCCTTGTCGACGACGGTGAGGCACACGCCCGAGCAGGCGATCGACGCCCCGAGCGCGACTCCGGCCATGTCGTAGCCGCATTCGATCCTAAGGCGCAGGTCGCCCCGCTCCTCCGCCGCGACGACTCGGCCCACGTCCGTGATGATTCCGGTGAACATGATGACGGCCCCATAACCGCTCGTACCAAGCCTGTCGAAGGCCTTAGCCCCTCTCCCATAAAGAACGGGAGAGGGGCTTAACTGCGCTCGCGCTCGTAGACTTCGAGCCGGTCGATGCCAAGCATCCGGCTGTCGGCGAGGGTCCAGCGCCGGTGGGCGTCGGCGAGATCGGTGAGGCCGATATAGCCGACCGACGATTTG
This sequence comes from Allosphingosinicella sp., assembly GCA_036400035.1. Lineage (GTDB taxonomy): Bacteria > Pseudomonadota > Alphaproteobacteria > Sphingomonadales > Sphingomonadaceae > Allosphingosinicella. The sequence continues at coordinate 15,745 of DASWLY010000074.1, read as the reverse complement.
CCGTCGCCGATAAGGATCGGTGCCCGGTAGATCAGCATCCGATCGACGAGGTCGGCGGCGAGGAAGGCGGAGGCGGTGGCCGAGCCGCCTTCGACGAGCAGGTCGTTGACGTCGCGAAGGCCGAACACCTCATCGGGCGCCCCGAGCCGGGTCCAGCCCTCCACCGCCTTGCCGCGCGTCAGCAGCGCCCGGCGCGGCGAGCGCTCCTCGAGGCCCGGAAGCCGAACGTCGAGCTTCGGCCGGTCGCGTTCGAACGTGCCCCGGCCGACCAGGATCATGTCGCTTCGAGCCCGCTCGAGATGGACGTGCGCCCGGGCGTCCTCGCCGGTGATCCAGCGGCTCTCGCCCGAGGGCAAGGCGATCTTGCCGTCGAGCGACATGGCGAGCTTCAGGGTGATGAACGGCCGGCCCAGCCGAATCCGGGTCAGGAACCCCGCCATGGAGCGGGCCGCCTCCGCCGCGCCGGGACCGGTTTCGAGCTCGATCCCCGCCGTCCGGAGCCGCTCGAACCCGCCGCCCGAAACCCGCCCGTCCGGATCCTCCAGCGCCGCGACCACGCGGGCCACCCCGGCCTCGACCAGCAGGTCGGCGCAAGGAGGGCCGCGGTCGCTCTCGTGGCAGCAGGGCTCGAGGGTGACGTAGGCGGTGGCGCCGAGGGCCGCCTGGCCCGCCTCGCCGAGCGCCATCGCCTCGGCATGCGGCCGGCCTGCCGGCTGCGTCCAGCCTCGGCCGAGGACGATCCCGTCCTTGACGATCAGGCAGCCGACATTGGGATTGGGGGCGGTGTTGCCTCGGCCGCGCTCGCCGAGCGCGACGGCGGCGCCCATCCAGCGCTCGTCCGGCGTCAAAGGCCGTATCGCTCCATCCCCTTCTCGAGCTTCTTGAACTGCGCCTGGCGTTCCTTGTTCGCCTTTTCGCGAGCGGCCTGGTGGATCTTCTGTTCGGCCTTGATCTGATCGTCGGTGCGATCGGCCGGCCAGTTCTCGACGTAGATGAGCTGCGGCCCCGGCGCGATGTTGGTTCGGCCGTCGAGCACGAAGATGAAGATGATCGCGAGCGGAATGGCGATGGCGAGGCCGGCGGCGATCCACTGGTGCGGGCGGCTTTCGGCGGTGAAGGCGCGAAGGTCCGACCAAAGGGCGCGTGGGGAGGCGGGACGGGGGAGCGGCATGGCGCCAAGATAGGCGCTTCGCCGCTCCCTCGCCAGCCCCGTCAATCGGTCGGCAGCACCCAGCGGATCGCGCTGGTCACGCTGTCGCCGGTGGCTTCGCCCCGGTTGTTCTTGGCCGGGCTGAACTTGGCCCGCTGCCTCATCAGCCTGCACGTCGTGGCGTCGAGCGCCGACGAGCCGCTCGAGCTGGTGACGGTGCATTCCTTCACCTTCCCGTCGGGCCCCACGGCGAGCCGGAAACGGGTCGTCCCCTGCTCCTCGTTGCGGACTGCCGTCGTCGGATAATCCTCATCCGAGACGTAGGACGCGAGGTTCGCCTTGGCCCGTGCCGGCTCGACGGTCTTGGCGACGGGCGCCGGCGGCGGGGCCGGGGGATCCGCCTTGGGGACGAAGATCGGACCCGGCTCGGGAATGACCGCGGTCGGTGTCGGCACCGGAGTCCAAGGCACGGCAGGACCCTGCGTTGGAAGCTTGAAGACCGGCTCCGGCGGGGTGAGCACGGTCTGCTGCTGCGGCTGCACCTTCTGCCTGATCGGCTCGGGCGGGATCTCGGGCGGGACCTTCTTCTCGGGAATCAGGGTGACCTTGGTCGGTTCGAAGATATCGCGAACCGGATTGTCCGTCTTGGCCAGCGCCAACGCCGTCAGCGCGGCGCCGTGCATCAGCACGACGACGGCAAGCGCCGTGGGGCTGGTCCTTTTCTGCTGGTAGAAAGCTCCTTCCATCATGGCCTCTCTCCTGCTTCGGCCGCTTGTGCGACTCATGAGACATTATCACATTACATCGTGATACAATGTCACACAAGCGGGAAAGTTCCTGCTGAACAAGGACATCGCGTCATCCCGGCGAAAGCCGGGACCTCGGCGAGGAAGAGGCGCGCTCTTGGTCCGGCGATAAACCGTCATCCCGGCGGAAGCCGGGATCTCGTAGAGGAAAGGCGCCCTTCCGGCCTGGGATCCCGGCTTTCGCCGGGATGACGGGTCTGTCCGCCTACAGGGCGGCTCGAAGCCTCGCGATCGCCTCGTCGCGCCCGATCAGCGGCAGCAGGGCTGCCATCTCCGGCCCGCTTTCCCGCCCCGTCAGCGCCAGCCGGAGCGGCCGGAACAGCGCCTTGCCGGTGCGTCCGGTCCGCGGCTTGAGCGCCGAGACGAGCTGCGGCCACGGCGCCTCGTTCCAGTCGATCGCGGCCAGCAACTCCGCCGCGGCCTCCAGCAGGCTCCGGTCCTCCTGCGCCGCCTTCGCCTCGACATGGCCGTGGAGGATGTCCCACCAGTCGGCGGCTTCGGCGACCGTCTTGAGGTTGGGCCGGACCGCCGCCCAATCTTCCGGCCCCATCCCCTCGGGCAGCCGGCCGGCGACGGCGTCGAACGGCAGCCGGTGGACGATGCGCGCGTTGAGCTGGGCCAGCTCGTCGAGATCGAACCTTGCCGGCGCCCGGCCGAAGGTGGCGAAATCGAAGGTGTCGATCAGCGGCCCCGGCTCCACCTCCGGCTCGACCGGCAGGCTGGTGCCGAGCCGGGCGAGCTTGGCGACCAGCGCCATCGGCTCGATCCCCTGCTCGCGAAGCCCATCGGCGCCGAGCGAGCCGAGCCGCTTCGACAGCTTCCCCTCCGACCCGACCAGCAAGGCCTCGTGGGCGAAAGCGGGCGGCCCGGCTCCAAGCGCCTCGAACATCTGGATCTGGAGCGCGGTGTTGGTGACATGGTCCTCGCCGCGCAGGACGTGGGTCACCCCCATCTCGACATCGTCGACGCTGCTTGGAAGCATGTAGAGCCAGCTTCCGTCCTCGCGCCGGACCACCGGATCGGAAAGCAAAGCCGGATCGAAATGCTGCCGCCCGCGGATCAGGTCGTCCCATTCGATCGGCGAGTCGTGATCGAGCCGGAAGCGCCAGTGCGGCTTGCGCCCCTCCGCCTCCAGCCGCGCCCGTTCGGCTTGGGAAAGCCGTAGCGCCGAGCGGTCGTAGACGGGCGGCTTGCCCCGGGAGAGCTGCACCTTGCGCTTGAGGTCGAGCTCTTGCGCCGTCTCGTAGGCGGGATAGACCCGGCCCGCCTCGCGCAGCCGCTCCAGCGCGGCCTCGTAGCGGTCGAAGCGGAGCGACTGGCGATGCTCCTCGTCCGGCACCAGGCCGAGCCAGGCGAGATCCTCCCTTATGCCCTCCGCATGCTCCTCGCTGGACCGCGCCTTGTCGGTGTCGTCGAGGCGAAGGATGAAGCGCCCGCCATTCCTTCGAGCCCACAGCCAATTGTGCACGGCGGTTCGAATGTTGCCGACATGCAGGCGTCCGGTAGGCGCCGGGGCGAAACGGGTGACGATCGGCATGCCGGCCGTTTAGGCGCGCCGCACCGTGGCGGCAACGCTTCAGCCGAATTGCGGGCTTCAGCCGAACAGCAGCGCCCCAAGGAAGCGGCCGGGCAGCGCCGACAGCAGCCCCGCCGAGATGAGGCCGACATAGACTCCACGCATCGCGTTGCGGTGGGCGCGTATGTTGCCCCGCCGGGCGTTCCACACGGCGAGCGGGATCGAGACCAGGGTGAGCACCGAGAACAGGTGGATGAAGCTGAATCCGCCGCTCAGGCTCTGCAGCCAGAAGGTGGAGAGGGCCGTCACCATCATCAGCGCCCCCCAGATCCGGCCGAGGAGCCTGTGGATCGCGCCGCCTTTCTCGCGCCACAACACATAGGCGCCGAGGGGGACCGCCGGGATGACGGTGAAGAGGTGGACGTAAAGCGCGAGATCTGCCCCAGACGGAGGGCGCCAGCCCTCGGGGCGCTCGATCAACAGCGACAAGCCCCACACCGCCAGGGTTCCCACGGTCGCGACCGCCACCGCCGCCGCCGGCCGCACCCAGGCCCATCCCTCCACATGCTCTATCGTCGCCATCGTCATCCTCCCGCGGAGCCCTTGCCGCATTCCGATCGAGGATGGCCCGCGCCCGTTCGCCGGCAAGAGCGAAATCGCGAGCGGTCGCTTCTCTTTCGCAAGCCGGCCGATTCGCGCTATCCGTCCCGTTCGCGAAGCGTGAACGGGACGGGATGGGCATGGAGCGGCTGCGGCGAATCGCGATCGAGCTGTTCGTCCTGGCGGCGGTGGGGACCGTGCTCGGCCTGCTCGCGCCCTTCGGCAGCGACGGCCTCCCCCCGCCGTGGCGGTTGTTCTTCTGGGTCGGGTTCATTCTTGCCGGCTATCTCATCTTCCGGCCCGTCTCCGCCGTCGCCGGCTGGCTGAAGGAGGAAACCCGGGTCCCGCCCTGGCTGGCCATATTGCTGGTGGCGGTCGTCGCCTCCCTGCCGCTGGCGACGTTCATCGCCTTCGCTTTGGCCGAAATGACCGGCGACGGCGTCTTCTGGAGCGGAAATCGCTTTCCCCTGCTCTACGGCCAGGTCGCTCTCGTCGGAATCTGCATCCACCTGCTGATGCTGCTCGTCTTCCGCGCCGCGCCCGCTCCGGCCGACGCCGCGCCGGAAGCCGGAATGGCCGCCGCCGGCGCCGCCGGACACGGCGCACAGGCCGAAAGCCCGTTCCTGAGGCGGTTGCCGCCCGCATTGGGGCCCGACCTCCTCTCGCTCCAGATGCAGGACCATTATGTCGAGGCTCGGACCGCGCTCGGCACGGCCCTCATCCTGATGCGCTTCCGCGATGCGGTCGCCGAGCTAGGCGAGGCCGGCCTCCAGGTCCATCGCAGCTGGTGGGCCGCCTTCGACGCCATGGAGGCCCTCGAGCGGGACGGGCGGAGCGCGCGCCTGCGGCTGCGCGGCGGCGACTCCCTGCCCGTCTCCCGCGCCTTCCTCCCGCGCGTGCGCGAAGCGCTGGACGAGCGGGCCCGCGGCGGGTTTGACAGGCCGGCGGGGACCTTTAAGAGCACCGGCGAGGGCGGGGACTCGAGCCCCGCCGCCAATTCGGGGATCCTGCAATGAAGCTCCTGGCCGGCAATTCGAACCTGCCGCTGGTGAAGAGCATCGCCGCCTATCTCGAAATGCCGGTCACCGAGGCGAGCGTTCGCCGCTTCGCCGATGAAGAAGTGTTCGTCGAGATCCACGAGAATGTCCGCGGCGAGGACGTGTTCGTCGTCCAGTCCACCTCCTATCCCGCGAACGACAATCTGATGGAGCTGTTGATCTGCATCGACGCGCTTCGCCGCGCCTCGGCCAAGCGGATCACCGCCGTCCTTCCCTATTTCGGCTACGCCCGGCAGGACCGCAAGCCCGGCCCGCGCACCCCCATCTCGGCCAAGCTGGTGGCCAACCTGATCACCGTCGCCGGCGCCAACCGGGTCCTTTCCGTCGATCTCCACGCCGGCCAGATCCAGGGTTTCTTCGATATCCCGACGGACAATCTCTACGGCGCGCCGGTCATGTCGGAGGATATCAAGGCGCGTTTCAACGGCCGGGCGATCACCGTCGTCTCGCCCGACGTCGGCGGAGTGGTCCGCGCCCGGGCGCTTGCCAAGCGCCTCAACAACGCCCCGCTCGCCATCGTCGACAAGCGCCGCGAGAAGCCCGGCGAATCGGAGGTGATGAACATCATCGGCGACGTCGGCGGCCGCTTCTGCATCCTCATCGACGACATCGTCGATTCGGGCGGCACCCTGTGCAACGCCGCGGCCGCGCTCCACGAAGCGGGCGCCGAGGACGTCGTCGCTTATTGCACCCACGGAGTCCTCTCCGGAGCCGCCGTCAGCCGGGTCGAGAATAGCCGGCTTACCGAGCTCGTCATCAGCGATTCGATCCAGCTCAGCGAGGAGGCCACCGCCAGCCCCCGCATCCGAGCCCTGCCGATCGCGCCTCTTCTCGCCGAGGCGATCAAGCGGATCGCGGACGAGACCTCCGTCTCGAGCCTGTTCGACTGATGCCGCGAGTCCTCATCACCGGCGCCGGCAGAGGAATCGGGCTGGAGATCGCCCGCCAATATGCCGCGGACGGGTGGGAGGTGGTCGCAACGGTTCGCGAGCCCGGCAAGGCACGCGAGCTGGCCGCGCCCGGAGTCCGCGTCGAGGCCCTCGACATGCGCGACTTCGCCGCCCTGGCGGCCTTTCCCGAACGTCTCGGCGGCGAGCCGCTCGACCTGTTCATCGCCAATGCCGGCATCTCCAAGGCCAAGTGGGTCCGGAGCCGCGAGGATGCCGAGGCGTGGCAGGAGGTGCACGCGGTCAACGCCGTCGCCCCGACCCTGCTCGCCGAGGCCCTGCTGCCGCTCGTCGAAGCCGCCGGCGGCCGGATGGCGGCGATCTCGAGCCGGATGGGCAGCATCGCCGACAGCTCCGGAGGCTATATCGGCTACCGCGCGTCCAAGGCCGCCCTCAACGCCGCCTGGCGGGCGCTGGCGCTGGGGTGGCGCGAGCGGAAGGTGACTCTCGTCCTGCTCCACCCGGGCTGGGTGCGGACCGACATGGGCGGCCCCCAGGCCCCGCTGCCGGCACAGGAGAGCGTTGCCGGGATGCGGCGGGTCATCGCCGGCCTTCCGCGTAGCCAGTCCGGAGCGTTCGTCGACTATCGCGGCGATCCCGTCCCCTGGTAAAGCCGATCCGTCGCACCCCCTGGACCGTCACCCCGGCGAAAGCCGGGGCCTCCGGGCGGAAAGGGCAATGCGGGTCTCCACCAGATCCCGGCTTTCGCCGGGATGACGGGCTGTGAGGACTTGCCTTCCGCCCCCCTCCCCCTCTATAGGCGCCGCTTCTTTCCAGCTTTGGAAGAATCGAACCGCCCGGCTCACAAGGGCTGCCGTGGCTGTTCCCAATCGTCCGCCCTCAGGGTGGCAAGGAGACGAAAATGCCCAAATTGAAGACCAAGAGCGGCGTCAAGAAGCGCTTCAAGCTCACGGCTACCGGTAAGCTCAAGCACGGCGTCGCCGGCAAGCGCCACCGGCTGATCAGCCACAATGCCAAGTACATCCGCCAGAACCGCGGCACCGAAGTTCTCGCCAAGGCCGACACGGCCCGGGTGAAGCTTTGGGCGCCCTACGGCCTGAACTAGGAGGTATTTGAGATATGGCACGCGTCAAACGTGGCGTGACGACGAAGGCTCGTCACAAGCGGATCCTCGAGCAGGCGAAAGGCTATTACGGCCGCCGCAAGAACACGATCCGGATCGCCAAGCAGGCCGTCGAGAAGGCCGGCCAATATGCCTATCGCGACCGCAAGGTGAAGAAGCGGTCTTTCCGCGCCTTGTGGATCCAGCGCATCAACGCCGCCGTCCGCGCCGAAGGCCTGACCTATGGCCAGTTCATGCACGGCCTCAAGCTCGCCGGAGTCGATCTCGACCGCAAGGTCCTGGCCGACATCGCGATGCACGAGGGCGACGCCTTCCGGGGCATCATCGCCCAGGCGCGCGGCGCGCTTCCGCAGGAGGCCCAGGCGACCGCCTGAGCTTTTTCTACGTGCGAAGATAGGAAGGCGCGGCAGGGGGATACCCGGCCGCGCCTTTTCCTTGTCCGTCATCCCGGCGAAAGCCGGGACCTCGGCGGAACCAGCCCCGAGCCTTTCACCCGACGAGGCCCCGGCTTTCGCCGGGGTGACGGGGGGTCAGTGCAGGCTCTCGCTGGCGATCGCGTAGCGCACCGTCGCGCAGCCGCTCTTCTCCGGGCAGCCGCTGAGGCGCGTCCACTCCGTCTTGGCCCGGCGCTCGTCCTCGAACGGGCCGGCCATCGTCTCCGTGCCCGGGATCAGGGCCCGGAAGTCCGGGCCTTCATATTCGCCCCCGATCACCCAGAATCGCTTGGTCATGAAAGGCTCTCCTTATTCCGCCGCCACGGCGGTGATGAACTGGTCGGCCTCGGTCGATTCGGCGAGGGCGGTGGTCGAGGCGTCGCCGCCCGAGACGGTCTGCGCGATGAGATCGAAATAGCCGGTGCCGACCTCGCGCTGATGGCGGGTCGCGGTGTAGCCGGAGCTTTCCGAGGCGAACTCGGCCTGCTGGAGCTCCGAATAAGCGGCCATGCCGCGGTCGCGATAGCGCCAAGCCAGCTCGAACATCGAGTGGTTGAGGCTGTGGAAGCCGGCCAGGGTGACGAACTGGAACTTGTAGCCCATCGCGCCCAGCTCGCTCTGGAAGCTGGCGATCGTCGCCTTGTCGAGCTTCGCCTCCCAGTTGAACGAGGGCGAGCAGTTGTAGGCCATCATCTTGCCGGGATACTCCCTCTGGATCGCCTCGGCGAAGCGCCGGGCGTCGTCGAGATTGGGGTTGCTCGTCTCCCACCACAGCAGGTCGGCATAAGGCGCGAAGGCGAGCCCGCGCTTGATGCAATGTTCGACCCCGGTGCCTTCGCGAAGGCGGAAGAAGCCTTCCGGCGTACGCTCGCCGGTCAGCCATTCGCGGTCGCGCTCGTCGACGTCGGAGGTGATCAGCCTGGCGCTCTCGGCGTCGGTTCGGGCGACGACCAGGGTGGGGACTCCGCAGACGTCGGCGGCGAGCCGGGCGGAGACGAGGTTGCGGATATGCGCCTGGGTCGGAATCAGCACCTTGCCGCCGAGGTGGCCGCATTTCTTCTCGGAGGCGAGCTGGTCCTCGAAGTGGACCGCGGCGGCGCCGGCCTCGATATAGGCCTTCATGATCTCGAAGCAGTTCAGGGGCCCGCCGAAGCCGGCTTCGGCGTCCGCGACGATCGGCACGAACCAGTCCCTTCGGGCGCCGCCTTCGGCATGCTCGATCTGGTCGGCGCGTTGCAGTGTCCTATTGATTCTACGGCATAATTCGGGGCCGGCATTGGCCGGATAGAGCGACTGGTCCGGATACATGGCGCCGGCGGTGTTGGCGTCGGCGGCGACCTGCCACCCGGAAAGGTAGATGGCCTTGAGGCCGGCGCGGACCATCTGCATCGCCTGGTTTCCGGTCACCGCGCCCAGCGCGTTGACGTAATCCTCGGTGGCGAGAAGCTCCCAGAGGCGGTTGGCGCCGCGGCGGGCGAGGCTGTGCTCGATCGGGACGGAGCCTCGAAGCCGGAGGACCTCGTCCGGCGAATAAGGGCGATGGATGCCGGTGAAACGATGTGACGGAGAGGGGACGATAGTGGAGAAATCGCTCATTTTCGCCTCGAATGTGGAGGAACCGTTACGCCATGAAAGCTCAGGAACGTGCGGCGGGCGCGCGGAAAAGGGTCGCGCTGTCACAGCGTGACTTGCGACACTTGTGAATGCGTGACAATGTTCGGCCATGCCCGCGCCGGAACGAAAGCTGTATCTCGGCGGCCGCGTCAGGCGGCTCCGGCGCGAGCTGGGCCTGAACCAGAGCGCCATGGCCGGCGAGATCGGGGTCTCGCCGAGCTATCTCAACCATCTCGAGCGCAACCAGCGGCCGGTCACCGCCCAGGTCCTGCTCCGGCTGGCCGAGGTCTACGACGTCGATCTGCGCGCCTTCGCGGCGGAGGGCCCGGACGGGACCGGGGTCGAGCAGCTCGGCGAGATCTTCGCGGACCCGATGTTCGCCGACATCGGTATCGCGCGCTACGAATTGCTCGAGGTGGCGGACAACGCGCCGTCGGTGGCGGACGCGATCTCCAGGCTCTACGCGGCCCTGGTCGAGCGCCGGCAGCATCCCGCGGGGGCCGATCCGGACGAGACTTCGCTGGTGACGCCCGAGGCCTGGGTCCGCGACCATATCCAGGCGCAGCGCAACCATTTCCATTATATCGAGGAGGCGGCGGAGACCCTGGCCGGGGCGCTCGGCGACCCGACCGCGATCCTCGAGGCGCTTCGGCGGCGGCTGAAGGAGGGGTTCGGGATCGAGACGAGGGTGGTTCCGCCCGAAGTCGTCGAGCCGACCAGCCAGGCCTACGACTTCCACCGCAAGCGGCTGATGCTCTCGGCGATGCTGAGGCCGGAGAGCCGAACCTTCGGCACCGCCTATCAGCTCGCCCTGGTCGAGTTCGGGCCCATGCTCGACCGGATGGTGGAGACCGCCGGAGCGCCGGACCTGCCGACCCGGCGGCTGCTTCGGATGAGCCTGGCCAATTATGCGGCCGGGGCGATCATGATGCCTTATGCCGCCTTCCTCGCCGCGGCGGAGAAGCATCGCTACGACGTCGACCGGCTGTGCGCCGATTTCGGCGCCAGCGTCGAGCAGGTCTCGCACCGCCTCACCACCCTGTCGCGCACCGGCGCCCGGGGAGTGCCCTTCTTCATGCTGAGGGTCGACGCGGCCGGCAACGTCTCCAAGCGCTTCGCCGGCGAGAGCTTCCCCTTCTCGCGCTTCGGCGGCACCTGCCCGCGCTGGAACCTCCACGCGGCCTTCCAGACTCCGGGACGGGTCGCCACCCAGATCGTCGAGACCCCCGACGGGGCCCGCTTCTTCACCATCGCCCGGACCGTCGACCGGGCCGTCCGCCTCGATCCGCGCGAAAGCTCGCAGCTCGCCATCGGCCTCGGCTGCGACGTCAAATACGCGCCCCGGATCCTCTATGCCGACGGCGAGGACCTGGCCAAGCCCTACGTCACCCCGATCGGGCCCGCCTGCAACATCTGCCCCCGCCTTCGCTGCCCCCAGCGCGCCGCCGCTCCGGCCGGGCGGACCCTGGCGCTGAACGAGACCCAGAAGACGATCTCGCCTTATCCTTTCATCGGGTAGGACCTCCCGGCGCCTTGCCGCGGGATGCGCTGCATCCGGTTCGCACGAAGATCACGAAGATCACGAAGGCGCCGGGGCGGCGAGGCCGCAACGACGATTCGCCTGACGAGAAGGAAGGGCGCTGGCGCTGAACGAGACCCAGAAGATAATCTCGCCTGATCCTTCTTGGGGTAGGGCCGTCATTGCGAGCGAAGCGAAGCAATCCAGTGCGGGCTGCGAGGCAGGCTGGATTGCTTCGTCGCTTCGCTCCTCGCAATGACAAGTGGGTGGCTGGACAATCCGGAGCCGGCCCAACATGATCGCCGCTCCAAGCGTCCTTCCCGGGGGGGCGCAGAGCGAGGATGTGACGTCATGAAGCTGCTTGCCATCGCTGCTGCCGGGCTGATCGCCCTGGTGGCGCAACCCGCTTCGGCGCAACCCGCTTCGGCACGGGCCGCCCCGGCGGCGCCCAGCGAGGCGCTGATCGACCGCTTCATCGCCGTCCTGCCCGACCGCGACGCGATCGGCGCCGCCGGCCAGGAGATCGACGAGGCCGAGCTGGGCAGGCTGACCGCTCTCAATCCCGGCAAGGGGGCGCAGGTGCGCTCCGTCCTTCAGTCGAACCTCGCCTGCACCGGTCCCGCGATCACCGCCGGCAGCCTGCGGATGCTGCGGACGGTCGCCCGCAATCTCGGGGACGCCAAGCTGCAGAAGCTGGTCAGCTTCTACGAGGGGCCGGACTATGCCGCTTTCGGCGCCCTCGCCGCCCGGATGGAAGGCAAGACGCCCCCAAGCGCGGAGGACAGCGCCGCGATGGCGAAATTGATGGGGACCTACCCGCTCCAGGCGTTTTACGACCAGCTGAGCCGGGCCGAAGAGATCATCGCCGCCGATCCGGGCTTCATGACCGCGGCGATGAAATGCGCCACCGAGCAGATGGACGCGCTCGAGGCCGCGGGGCTCAAGTCGAACTGACGTCGGAGCTCGAGACGCTGGGCGGATTTACGCCGTCCGCCGTGCCGCAGCCGAGGCGGGGTTGGGGTTCGCACAAAGATCACAAAGATCACCAAGGAGCCGTGCGGCGAAGCCGCAATGACCTTCTCTCACCGACAGGGAAGGCGGGGCGCTTCGCGCCGATCTAGCTCGGACCCTTCGTGAACTTCGTGATCTTTGTGCGAACAGATCCTGCATTCGATCCCGCTCGGCGAAGCCGGAAAACGCCGGGTTCAGAGCCGCCGTGGAACGCCGGGGATGCCGGGTTCGCATTCAAGAGCCGTTCGGTCCCAGCGGCCGAGGCGGGCGGCGGCCGTGTATGTCGTTTCGAGGAAGGCGAGGAGGTCGGCGTCGGTGCGGACCTTCGCATAGGGCAGGACGAATTCGCCCAGCGCCTCGTCGAAGCGCGCGGCCTGCGGCTTCACCGGCGCCTGGGCGAAGCCTTCGGGCGACGGATAGGCGTAGGAATAGAAGAAGGGCTCGCCTCCGCCGCCGGCTCCACCCGGCCAGAAGCCGGCGCTTGAGACTTCGTGGCTATAGGCCTCGCGGGTGACGTCGTCGGGCAGATGGGGGATCCCGCCCGGGTGGAGCGGGGCGGGGCGGCCGGAGAAGCGGGTGACGGCGAGGTCGAAGCTGCCCCAGAAGAAATGAACGGGGCTCGCCTTGCCCAGGAAGGACGAGCGGAAGAGGCGGAAGACCCGGTCGGCCCGGACCAGCGCCTGGAGAAGGCGGGCGGCGCTGTCGCGGTCGTAGGCGCGCGGCGCTTCGTCGCGGGCGAAGGGGATGGCGGGATCGAGCTCGTTCGGCGCGGGGTGGATGTGGATATCGTGCCCGGCCGCCTTCAGCAGCTCCATGACGCCGCCGTGGAACGCGGCCACCGACATCGGCCGAAGCTCCAGGCGGCGCAGCCCGCCTGGGTCGGCGAAGGTGAATTCGTGGTCCGCCAGGTCGAGCCCAAGCTCGAACGTGCCCGCTGGCCCGTGCAGCGGCTCGGTGCGAAGCCCGCGCGGGTGGACGTGAAGGGTGACGTGCCAGCCATGGTTGCGCCAGGGCAGGAGCGCGACCGCCGCCTTGCCGATGATCTGGCTGTAGAGGTGGAGCGCGGCGATGGTGGGGCCGTCGCGGGCTTCGCTGAGCTGGGGCCAGTGCATGGGGGAGGTTTGTCCCTTTCGCTGAGGCGAGGGAAGCCCCGCTGTCGTGCCGAGCTCATGAGCGGTGTGCCGCGGCTGACGCAGTATTGGTTCGCACAAAGGCACAAAGGCACAAAGGGGCCGCGGCGGCGAAGCCGCAATGACTGTTTTCCAGAACGCGAATGAAGGGCGCTGCGCGCCGATCCTGCACGGCCTCCTTCGTGCCTTTGTGCCTTTGTGCGAACCATATCCGCTTACGAGCCGCTCCGCCCAGCCCGCAAAGAGCGCGCGATCGGTGCCAGGCACCAATTACGCGGGGTTTGGGGAAGCCCCGCCGAGTTCGAGGAGCGCGGTGCTGCGTCCGGTCTGCATTCCGGTTCGCACAAAGATCACAAAGATCACAAAGGAGCCGTAGCGGCGAAGCCGCAATGGCTTTCCGCCAGGAAGCGGAATGAAGGGCGCTGCGCGCCGATCCTGAACGGCCTCCTTCGTGCCTTTGTGCCTTTGTGCGAACCATATCTGCTTACGAGCCGCTCCGCCCAGCCCGCAAAGAGCGCGCGATCGGTGCCAGGCACCAATTACGCGGGGTTTGGGGAAGCCCCGCCGAGTTCGAGGAGCGCGGTGCTGCGCCCGGTCTGCATTCCGGTTCTCACAAAGATCACAAAGGAGCCGTAGCGGCGAAGCCGCAGTGACTTCTCGCCTGGCAAGAAGGAAAGCGCTCCGCGCCGATCTCGCTCGAACCCTTTGTGACCTTTGTGCTCTTTGTGCGAACAAATCAGGGTTTCGAGGCCGCTCGGCGTGGCCGGAAAAGGCGTGAAATTGGAGCCAAGCACAATTACGGCGGCGCTGCTCCACCCTGGATCCTGAAACAAGTTCGGCATGACGGGGTGGGCGGAGGGTTCAACCGGCGGGAGTTTTTCTCTAGAGCCCCGGACATGGCCGATCTCGACGAACTTTCCGGCGAACTTCTCGCCCGCATCTCCTCCGCGCCCGACCTCGCCGCGATCGAGGGGGAGCGGGTGTCTGCGCTCGGCAAGCAGGGGCGGATCACCCAGCTCCTCAAGTCGCTCGGCGGCATGACGCCAGAGCAGAGACAAGCGGAAGGCCCTCGAATTCACGGCCTCAGGGAGCGGGTCACCGAGGCGATCGCCGAGCGCAAGGCGGCGCTCGAGGCGGAGGCGCTGGAGCGGCGGCTGGCGACCGAGGGGCTGGACATGACGCTTCCGGTCGCGGCGGCGGCGCAGGGGAGCGTCCATCCGGTCAGCCAGGTGATGGACGAGCTCGCCGAAATCTTCGCCGACATGGGCTTCTCGGTCGCGACCGGGCCGGAGATCGAGGACGACTGGCACAATTTCACCGCGCTCAACTTCCCGCCCGACCATCCCGCGCGGGCGATGCACGATACCTTCTATCTTCGTGAGCCCGGCCACCTCCGTCATCCCGGCGAAGGCCGGGATCTCAGGGAGGAAGGGCACGGCGGGTCTCCACGAGATCCCGGCTTTCGCCGGGATGACGGGAAAGGGTCTCCACGAGATCCCGGCTTTCGCAGGGATGACGGCCCGTCCGACGGGGGACCGATGCTTCTGCGCACGCACACCTCGCCGGTGCAGATCCGGGCGATGATGGCGCAGAAGCCGCCGCTCTACGTCATCGCGCCCGGACGCACCTACCGCTCCGACAGCGACGCCACCCACACGCCGATGTTCCACCAGGTGGAGGGGCTGGTGATCGACCGCGGAATCCATCTCGGCCATCTCAAATGGACCCTCGAGACCTTCCTCAAGGCCTTCTTCGAGCGCGAGGACATCGAGCTTCGGCTTCGGCCCTCCTATTTCCCCTTCACCGAGCCTTCGGCCGAGGTCGACGTGGGGTTCACCCGGGTCAACGGGCGGCGAGTGCTCGGCGGGACCGAGGGGTGGATGGAGCTGCTCGGCTCCGGAATGGTGCATCCGCGCGTGATCGCCAATTGCGGGCTGGATCCGGACGAATGGCAGGGCTTCGCCTTCGGCTGCGGGATCGACCGGCTGGCAATGCTCAAATACGGGATGGACGATCTGCGGGCCTTCTTCGACGGCGACCTGAGGTGGCTGAGGCATTACGGCTTCGCCGCGCTCGACGTGCCGACCTTGAGCGGGGGCGTGGGGGCATGAGGATGTTCGTCATCCCGGCGGAAGCCGGGATCCCGGCGCGGAAAAGGCGCCCTTCACTCCACGAGATCCCGGCTTTCGCCGGGGTGACGGTTGGTCCCGAGATCCCGGCTTTCGCCGGGATGACGGTTGGTCCCGAGATCCCGGCTTTCGCCGGGATGACGGTTGGTCCCGAGATCCCGGCTTTCGCCGGGATGACGGTGTTGCCATGAAATTCACGCTTAGCTGGCTCAAGGAGCACCTCGAAACCGAGGCCTCGCTCCAGCAGATCGTCGACACGCTCACCGCCATCGGCCTCGAGGTCGAGGGGGTGGAGAATGCCGCGGACAAGCTCGCCCCCTTCAAAGTCGCGAAGATACTGACCGCCGAGCGCCATCCGCAGGCGGACAAGCTGCAGGTGCTCACCGTCGACGCGGGCACCGGCGAGAGCGTCCAGGTGGTGTGCGGGGCGCCCAACGCCCGGGCCGGGCTGCTCGGCGTGTTCGGGGCGCCGGGGGCCTATGTGCCGGGCAGCGACCTGACCTTGAAGGTGGCGGCGATCCGCGGCGTGGAGAGCCGGGGCATGATGTGCTCGGTTCGCGAGCTCGAGCTGGGCGACGAGCATGACGGGATCATCGAGCTTCCCGGCGACGCTCCGGTCGGCGCATCCTACGCGCAATGGGCCGGGCTCGACGATCCGGTGATCGACGTCAACGTCACCCCCAACCGGCAGGATTGCATGGGCGTATACGGGATCGCCCGCGACCTCGCCGCCGCCGGGCTCGGCAC
>DASWLY010000073.1:0-9064 GCA_036400035.1 Allosphingosinicella sp. | reverse complement strand
CGCCATTTGCCGCCATTCGGGCGACGCCGAGCACATCGCCGCCGTCCAGAGCGGCGACGCCGGGGTTTCGGCGGCTGCCGTCGCCGAAGAGACCGCCGGCAAAGCGGCCTCCAAGAAGGGGGCGCCCTCCGACAAGGGCGCGGTCTCCTCACCCTCGGACATGCTTCCGGCGGGTAAATTGGAGGTGCCGTTCCGGGCGGTCGATGCCGTGGAACGAGGGCCGGCCGACGTGCCGACGCTGGTCGGCGCCTCCGTGCGCCCCCTGCTGGAGCCGCCCACCGCCTGATCGGACATGCCCGCGGGCATGATTGGGCCGCGCGTTCGGCCAATCCGTTCAGCCGGAGAAATACCGGGTTAATCCGTCGCCCCCTAGCGGCGACGCAAACCAGATGCCGATACGGCCATCAAGAAATTGGAACCCCCCCATGCTTCGTTCAGCCCTCCTCGCGGGAGCCGCCGCTTTCCTGTTGCCCGCCGCCGCCTTCGCCCAGGCCGCCGATGACCCGGCGCCCGCCGAGACGCCTTCCTCCGAGACGCCTTCCCCCGAGCCGGTGGAAGAGGCCGCCGCGCCGCAAGCGACCGGCCCCCATGCCGACCATACCCAGGATATCATCGTCACCGGCTTCCGCCGCGCCCGTGAGGACGCTTTGTCCGGAACGTCGGTGGTCTCCGGAGCGGAGCTTGCCCGCGAGCTCCGGCCGACGATCGGCGAGACCCTGGCGCGCCAGCCGGGAGTCTCCGCGACCTCGTTCGGCCCCAACGCCTCCCGGCCGGTGCTTCGCGGCTTCCAGGGCGAGCGCGTTCGGGTGCTGACCGACGGCATCGGCAGCCTCGACGCCTCCAACACCAGCGTCGACCATGCCGTCGCCATCAACCCGCTGACGGCCGACCGGATCGAGGTCCTGCGCGGACCTTCGGCCTTGCTGTTCGGATCGGCGGCGATCGGGGGGGTCGTCAACGTCATCGATTCCCGGATCCCGCGCCGGGTGCCCGACGAGGGCATCCATGTCGCGGGGATCCTCACCTACGGCTCGGCCGCGGATGAACGCTCGGCCAACGCGACGATCGACGTCCCGCTCACCGGGAAGTGGGTGATCCACGCCGACGGCAATTACAGCAGGACGGACGACCTCAGGATCGGCGGCTTCGTCCTGTCCCGGGCGCTTCGCGCCGAGGCCGCGGCGAGCGAGGACCCGGAAGTCCGGGCCCTGGCGCAGCTGAGGGACCGGCTCCCCAACACCGCCGCCGAGACCTCCGACGTGGCGCTGGGCCTCGCTTATGTCGACGGCGACACCAATTTCGGGATCTCCGTCAACCGCTACGACAGCCTGTACGGAGTCCCCGTCCGCTTCTCGCTCGAGCCGGGAGCGGAAGCGGAGGCGCCGAGGATCGACGTCCGCCAGAACCGCGCCGACGCCCGCGCCGAGATCGATGCGGGTTCGGGCTTCGTCGATTCCGTCCGCTTCCGCGCCGGCTATTCCGACTATCGCCACGACGAGCTCGAGGAGACGGGCGAGATCGGAACCACCTTCCTGACCAAGGGCGCGGAAGGGCGGCTCGAGATCGTCCAGGTGAAGAAGGGCGGCTGGGGCGGCGGCTTCGGAGCGCAATATTTCCGCCGGCACCTCGACGTGATCGGCGAGGAGAAGTTCCTGCCCGAGAGCCGGACCTCGCAATTCGGAATCTTCACGCTCCAGAATTACGAGCGCGGGCCGTTTCTGGCGGAGGCCGGTGCCCGCTACGAGCGGCAGACGGTGAGCGCCGAGGCCGATTCCGATCTCGGCAACCCGGCGCTGAAGCGCAGCTTCGACGCCTTTTCGGGCTCGCTCGGCGCCAGCTACGAGCTCGCGAAGGGGGTCCGCCTCGGTCTCAACGGCTCGCACACCCAGCGCGCCCCGTCGGCGGAGGAGCTGTTCGCCAACGGGCCGCATGCCGGCACCCAGTCCTTCGAGATCGGCGACCCGGATCTCGGCAAGGAGAGGAGCTGGGGCCTCGAAGCCACGTTCAACGCGGAAGGGGACGGCTACAGCTTTTCCGCCTCCGTCTTCCGAAGCTGGTTCGACGATTACATCTTCGAGCGGCGGACGGGCGCCGTCGAGGACGATCTGCCGGTGTTCCAGATCACTCAGGCGGATGCCCGCTATTCGGGCATCGAGCTGGAAGGGTCGGTGCGGCTGGCGCGGACGGGCGGAGTGACCTTCGTCGCCGACGCCGTCGGCGATTATGTACGGGCGACGATCGACGGCGCCGGCCCGGCGCCGCGGATCCCGCCGCTTCGGCTGATGGGCGGCCTGGAGGCGCAGTCGGCGCGGGTCCAGGGCCGGATCGAGGTGGAGTGGACGGCCGAGCAGGACCGGCTCGCGGAGTTCGAGACCCCGACCCGCGGCTTTACCCTGGTCAACGCGTCGGTGCAGTTCAAGCCGCTGAAGAACAATTCGAACACCAGCATCACCCTTGCGGCGAACAATATCTTCGACGTCGATGCCCGGCGCCACGCCAGCTTCCTGAAGGACGTGGCCCCGCTCGCCGGCCGCGACATCAGGCTGACGGCGCGGGTCAACTTCTAGGCTTCCTGAATTCCTCCCCGAGCTTGTCTCGGGGAGGGGGACCGCGCGAAGCGCGGTGGAGGGGCAATCCGCAGTCAGCATTGCCCCTCCCCCAGCAAGCTGGGGGAGGAATGGGAGTCTGTCGCAAGTCTGGAACGGCTCACCGAAACCGCGGATTTTTAAGCTGGCGGACAGCCTTCCTGCCGTATGATGATTCCATTGAGGGATAAGGGTTTAGGGAGGGGCCAGTGACGCTTTCGCGCCGCCAGATCATCAGCGAGTCGAGCCGGATCGGGCGCGGTGCCGCCGTCGCCGGAATCGCCGTCATCGGCTTCGCCACCGCCGCGCTCGCCCAGGCTCAGCAGGGGGGCGGCGCCTCCTCGCACTCCTTCCCCGGCATCGTCAGGGGCTATGTCAACCCGGCGGCGGCCGTCCCCGCGGCGACCCCCCAGGAAGCCGCCGCCCGGCGGATCCTGGAGGGCCAGGTGCGGGCGCTCGGCCAGTCGTTCAACGGCGACATCGGGATCGCGGTCCGCGACGTGCAGAGCGGCTGGACGACCAGCTATGACGGCGACACCTTCTTCCCGCAGCAGAGCGTCAGCAAATTCTGGGTGGCGCTGACCGCCCTCGACAAGGCCGATCGCGGCGAATTGAGCCTTTCGCGGCCGGTGACCCTGACCCGGTCGGACATGACCCTGTTCCACCAGCCGATCGCCGCCCAGATCGGCTCCAACGGCTATACGACGAGCGTCGAGAGCCTGATGACACGGGCGCTTCAGCAGAGCGACAATACCTGCAACGACGCGGTGCTCTGGCGGGCCGGCGGGCCGGAGGCGGTTCGCGCCTTCCTTCGCGGCAAGGGCATCGGCGGCATACGCTTCGGACCGGGCGAACGGCTGCTCCAGAGCGAGATCGCGGGAATTCAGTGGAGGCAGTCCTACGCCTATGGCGGCGGCTTCTACGCGGCGCGCAACGCGGTTCCGGCGGCGGTCCGCCGGGCGGCGTTCGAACGCTACATCAAGGACCCGATGGACGGAGCCACCCCGAACGGGATCGTCGAGGCGCTGGCGCGGCTGAAGCGGGGCGAGCTGCTCTCGCCGGCCTCGACCCGGAAGCTGCTGTCGATCATGTCGAACACGAAGACCGGTCCGCAGCGACTCAAGGGCGGCCTCGCCCCGGGCTGGCGCCTCGCCCACAAGACCGGCACCGGCCAGGTGCTCGGCGGAACCCAGGCGGGCTATAACGACATCGGGATCGTCACCGGCCCCGACGGGCGCTCCTACGCGGTGGCGGTGATGATCCGCCGGACCTCGGCGCCGCTCGGCCACCGGATGGCGGCGATGCAGAGCACCGTGCGAGCGGTGATCAGCTTCGACCAGAATCTGAGCAGCTATGGAATGGCGCGCTACGGAATCGCTTCGGACCAGGGCAGCCGCTGACTCTCAGCCGCTTGCCGCGGCCCCCGGGAATTGCAGCCGGAACAGCGAGCCGGGGCCCGAGCTCACCAGCCTTGCCTCGCCGCCATGGGCGTGCATGATCTCGCGCACGAGGTGCAGGCCGAGGCCGCAGCCGTCCCGATCCCAGCGCTCGCGATGGAAGGGCTCGAAGATTCGCTCCCGAGCCTCGACGGGGAGCCCCGGTCCCTCGTCCGCCACGTCCACCCGGCCGTCGCGGGCGACATGGACCGAGATGGTTCCGGAGCCGCCGCCATGGGCCACGGCATTGCCGAGCAGGTTGGCGATCGCTCTCGAGATCGCATAGGGATCGCCCTGCACGACGAGACGGTCGCAGTCGGCGGTAAGGCCGAGCTCGTAACCGGTGGCGACGGCGAGAGGCGCGATGTCCGCCACCGCGACCCGGGCGGTCTCGACCAGATCCACGGGCTCCCTCCGGCGGGCGGCGAGCGCGAGGCGCTCGGAGTCCAGCATCTGGCCGACCATCTGCCCCAGGCGGTAGACGGTGCGCTGGAGATCGGCCTTGCCGCCGCCCGCGGGAAGCGCGTCGATGTGCATGTTGAGCACCGCGAGCGGAGTCCTCAGCTCGTGCGCGACGTCGGCGATGAACCGCCGCCGCCGCTCGAACCCCGCCGCCAGCCGGTCGAGGGCGCCGTTGAACGCCCGGACGATCGGAAGCAGCTCCTTTACCACCCGCTTCTCGGGGATGCGCTTGTCCAGCTCGGACGGATCGATGCTCGCCGCAGCGCGTGCCGTCGGCCGCAACGATCGCAGGACGATCGGGATCGCCAGCGGTCCCCCCGAGGCGCAAATCACGATGATGAGCGTTACCACCAGGTAAAATTCGGCGTCCAGATAAGCGTAGGCAAGCCAATCCGCCGTCGTGATGGCCGACGGCTCGATGCCCCCGGCATATATCGTAACCCGCCCAGCAGCCGTATCGACCTGGGTTATCGATACGTCGCCGAGACGGCTGGAGGCTTGCGCGTCGCCGAGATGCGCCTCTTTTATCCCCTGCGGCAGGGTTCGGATCATTTCACGAACATGGCCAGGCACCGCTCCATGGGACATTTCCCTCGTCGCCTGCCGCACCAGGAACCAGGAATGCGGGCTGCGCCTCGCGAAGTCGATGGAGCGCGAGTCCGGCCTCAAGGCGAGACCTCCGCCAGGAGCATTCCGGATATCTTCCTCCAGGAAGACGATCGCGATTTCGGGTCCGACGTTCAGCTCCGGGAAGTGGGTGAGGGCCGGACGGAGCGCCAGGATAAGGACGAAGAAGACGAGCAGAGGCCCGATCACGAAGGCGAGCAGAAGTCGCCGAACGAGCGAGGGCCGAGGCCGTTTCATGCCGCCCTCAGCATGTAGCCGACCCCGCGTACCCCGTGCAGCACCACCCGTGCGCCGGCTTCCGCCAGGCGCTTGCGCAGGCGGGAGATATGGGCCTCGAGGGCATTCGAGCTGATCTCGTCGTCATATCCGTAGACCTGAGCTTCCAGATGCTCGCGCATCACCACCCGGCCGGCCCTGCGCATAAGCGTGTCGAGGATCGCCAGCTCCCGGCGGGGCAGAGCGAGCGCGGTGCCGCCGACCCTGGGCTCGCGTGCGGCAAGATCATATTCGAGGGCACCGACGGTGACCTGGGGCGGCGCGGTCCCTCCCGGAGAGCGCCGAAGGAGCACCCGCATCCGGGCGAGCAATTCCTCGAAGGCGAACGGCTTGATCAGATAGTCTTCGGCCCCCGCGTCGAGACCCGCCACTCGGTCCGGTATGTCGTCGAGGGCGGTGAGCACGATCACCGGCGCGGGCGACGGTCTCGTGCGCAGGACCGGAAGCAGCGAGAGGCCGTCGCCGTCGGGAAGGCGCCGGTCGAGTAGCAGGAGACGGTATTCGGCCCCCATCACCGCCTCGATGGCGTCGCCGAGGCTCGCCATGTGGTCGACGACGAAGCCTTCAGCCTTCAGCCGCGCCGCCAGCGTCGCGCCGAGCTCGGGTTCGTCCTCGACCAGCAGGATCCTCACGTGCGCCACTCCTCTCAGCTTTCATTTTGCTGAACCGACATTGCGGGGAGCTTACGCAGACGCTTGCCGCGCCGTAATATTCCCACAAGCGGGCCGCCCCACCTTCGCCCCTGCACCGCCCCCATCTTCGGGCCAGCGGCCAAGGGAGGGATAGAATGAAAAAGACGGGCACGATGATTGCGGCCCTGCTCGCCGGCGCGGCATTCGCACCGGGAGCGGCACAGGCACAGACTCGGGGCGGCTTCGAAGTCGGGGCGGAGCTGTTCGACTATTCCTATCGGGAGCGGCTGGAGGGCGAGACGATCGTCTATGACGACGGCCTCTTCGGCGGCTTCCACCTGGGCTATGTCGAGACGATCGGCGGCGGACTGTTCCTTCGCGGCAAGCTCTCGGCCGCGGTGGGATCGGTCGACTATCGCTCGCCCGATCCCACCGGGGACGAGCGGATCGAGAATGTGGACCAGAGCGTCGGCCAGCTCGAGCTTCATATCGGCTTCGATCTGCCGCTCGGCGGGGGAGCGACCCTGAGCCCCTTCACCGGCCTGGCCGCCCGCGCACTGATCGACGAGAGCGGCGGCGAGGTGACGCCGGGCGGCCTCGCCGGCTACGACCGCGAGGTCGGCTATGCCTATGTGCCGATCGGCGTCGGCGCCCGGGTGCCGGTCGGGAAGGGCGCCATCCTGCTGAACGCGCAGTACAACCTCGTCGTCAACGGCACTGCCAGGTCGAAGCTCTCCGATGTCGATCCGGAGATACCCGACCTGAAGCTCGACCTCGACGGCGGCCACGGCTTCGAGGCGAGCGTCGCCTACCGGATGCCGGTCGGCAAGCATGCGCTGAGCTTCGGCCCGTTCATCCGGCACTGGAAGATCGACCGCTCGGACAGCTTCACGATCATCAACCCGGACGACCCCAGCGAGGCCCTGGAGTTCTCCGAGCCGCGCAACAGGACGACCGAGCTCGGCCTCAGGCTCTCCTTCGCTTTCTAGGACAGGATCGGTTCAGGCTGATCCGTCATTGCGAGCGAAGCTTCGTCGCTTGGCTCCTCGCAATGACGGATCAATCACGGACAATCATGGCCTAGGCGTCGTAATCGACTTCCAGGCCTTCGCCCTTCGGCACCGACTGGCAGGTGAGGATATAGCCGCTCGCCACCTCCTCGTCGGTGAGGCCGTAGCGGGCGGCCATCTCGACGCTCCCCGAGACCACCCGGGCGCGGCAGGTGGCGCAGACTCCTGCCTTGCAGGCGAAGGGGGCGGGGAGGCCGGCGAGTCGGGCGCTGTCGAGGATGTTGCCGGCTTGCGCGTTGAACGGCACCCGCCGCCTGCGGCCGTCGAGAGTGACGGCCATGGTCAGGCCCTCGGCTGCGCGCGACAGCTCCTGGAGCTGGGCGGCAAGCGCCTCCGGCGGCCGGTCGGCGGTGAAGCGTTCGAGGTGGATCCGCTCGTTCGGGATGCCGCTGTCGCAAAGCGCCTCCTCGGCGGCGTCCATCATCGGGCCGGGGCCGCAGATGAAGAAGGCGTCGACCTGCGAAGGCTCGACGAGGCTCGTCAGGATTTCACCGCACTTGGAGCGGTCGAGCATGCCGTTGAACAGCTCGATGTCCTCGGACTCCTCGGCGAGGAAGTGATGGACTTCGAGCCGGCCCATGTAGCGGTTCTTGAGGCGCGCCAGAGCGTCGAGGAAGATGACCGACTGGCTGTCGCGGTTGCCGTAGAAGAGGGTGAAGCGGCTCTCCGGCTCCTCGATCATCGCCGTCTTGAGGAGGGAGATGACCGGGGTGATCCCGGAGCCGCCGGCGAAACCCACGTAGAGGTTGCGGGCGCCGGGCCTGAAATCGTGGGTGAAGCTGCCGTGCGGGGGCATCACCTCGAGGCTGTCGCCGGGCTTGAGAGTGTCGTTCGCCCAGTTCGAGAAGAGGCCGCCGGCGATCCGCTTGACGGTGACCTTGAGCTCGCCCTCGTCCGGAGCGACGCACAGCGAGTAGTTGCGCCGGACCTCCTCGCCGCCGATCTCGGCCTTGAGGGTCAGATGCTGCCCCGGCCTGAAGCGATAGGTTTCCGCAAGCTCGGGCGGAACGTCGAAGCGGATGGAGCTCGCGTCCGCCGTCTCGGCGATCACCTCCGCGACCTTAAGCGTATGGAATCCGCCGCTCATCCGTTCCTCCGGCGCCGCCGCTTCCCGGCGAAGGCCGGGACCCAGTGGTGGGGCCGGCGGGGCTGGACCCCGGCCTTCGCCGGGGAGCAGAGCTGGGGGCTCAATGGCATTTGAAAAGGTCGAAGGGCTCGGCGCAGGACCGGCAGCGCCACAGCGCCTTGCACGGCGTCGAGCCGAAGCGGCTGATCTCCTCCGTCTCGGTGGAGCCGCATTGCGGGCATTGCACCGCCGCCGTGGTGGGCGGAGCTATGCCGTAGGCGCTCAGCTTGGCCCGGCCCTCCGCGGTGATCCAGTCGGTCGTCCAGGCGGGGGACAGCGCGGTCTCGATCCGGACGTGGCGGTAGCCGGCGGAGTCGAGCGCGGCGCGGATATCGCTCTCTATCACCTGCGCGGCGGGGCAGCCGGTATAGGTGGGGGTGATGACGACCCGGTCCGGCCCGACGGAGCGGACGATGCCGAGCTCGACGACGGAGATGACGGGGATCTCCGGATCGGGCACGCCGGCGAGAACGGCCCAGATGGCCGCCTCGTCATCCCGGCGAACGCCGGGATCTCGTGGCGGAAAAGGCGCCTTCTCGACCTGGGACCCCGGCTTCCGCCGGGGTGACGGTAGCGGGCTCACCATTTCGCGTCCGGATACGTGCGGGGGAGGAACTGCATCGCGGCGAGGAGATGGCCGAGATGCTCCGAGTGATGGCCCCGGCGGCCGCCGAGGATGGGGCGCTGGTCGGGCGGCGGCTGGAGCGTCGCTTCGGCGAGGACGGAGCGGACCTGGCCGTCATATTCGGAGCGCAAGGCCGCGAGGTCGGCGCCGATGCCCCGTGCCGCCATGGAGGCGGCGAGATCGTCCGTCTCGAACAGTTCGGGCACGAAGCGCCAGTTCCAGGCG
>DASWLY010000072.1:0-31369 GCA_036400035.1 Allosphingosinicella sp. | reverse complement strand
TGCGCCCCCGGCCGGGTCGGACGGCCGGTCGTGCTTAACATTTGTGCCGTTGGACGTTGCCCACATAGCCGAGGGAAGGCCTTCGCCGGGGCTGCTAGAAGCCGCGCCGAGCACCGGAGGGCTGTATGCGTTACTTTTTCCATCTGAGGGAGAGCGGGGACTATGTCGTCGACGAGGAAGGGCGCGAGCTGCCCGACATCGCCGCCGTCGAAGCGGCCGCAAGGTTGAATGCGCGGTCGGTCCTCGCCGGCGAGGCGATGACGGGCAAATTGCCGCTGGCGGCCATCATCGAGGTGCGTGACGAGCAGGGCCAGCCTGTGCTCGACCTGCCGTTTCGCGACGCGGTGATCCTCGACGGCTGAGCCGCCCCGGCAACGTCGAACCTAAGTTCGAGGATGGGGTGCCAACATAAGATTTGGGAACATCTCTTAACCTAGATCATTGTGCAGCTATCGCCTCGGACTTTGTCGGCAGAGGCGCCTGAGAGATTCTCGTGCTCCCGCCCAATCTCGCGCGGGAGCCGTCATGCAATCCAACTCCTCGTCCGACCCGCTCCATCTCCTGCTGCGCAAGCTCCAGGGCCGCGCCCGGCTGGAACAGGAAGACCTCGCGGCGATCTCGGCGCTTCCCTATACCTTGAAGACGCTCGAGCCGCAGAGCTACACCGCCCGTGAGGGGGAAGCGCCGGAAGTGTGCGCGGTGCTCGTCTCGGGCTTCGCCTACCGGCAGAAGCTCGCCGGCGACGGCGGCCGGCAGATTGTGGCGATCCATATTCCCGGCGAGGCTCTCGACCTCCAGAACCTCTTCCTCGAAGTTTCGGATCATAACGTCCAGACGCTCACCCGCGCCGAGCTGGCGATAATCCCCCGGGCGGCATGGCAGGCGCTGGTCCGTACCCGGCCGGCCGTCGCTCACGCCGTCATGATGGAGATCCTGGCCGAGGCGAGCATCTTCCGCGAGTGGGTGCTCAACGTTGGCCGCCGAGACGCTTCGACCCGCCTCGCGCACCTCCTCTGCGAGTTCGCGGTGCGCCTCGAGGCGCAGGGGCTCGCCAACGGCGACGGCTTCGAGCTTCCGATGACCCAGGAGCAGCTCGGCGACTCGCTCGGCCTAACGCCGGTCCACGTCAACCGCACGATCAAGGCGCTCGAAGGGCTCGGCTTCGTCGAGCGCGACCGGCGGCGGATCCGCTTTCCCGACTGGGAACGGATGCGCGACTTCGGCGACTTCACCCAGCGCTACCTGCACATCAGGGCGGGAGCGTAAGGGGCCGCCGCGGCCGGGTCAGCCGATCCGTCCTCAGGAAGACTGCCGCGAAGCGAGAAATCCTCTTTTCCACGTCGCGCCTTCGCGCCTTCTCTCGAAAAACGGTGAGACACTTCGCCTGAAGAAGAAGCGCTCGATGCTTGGCTTTGCCGGCCTCGGCCTTGCACTCGGCCGGACGTGCCCGCCCGCACCTCCGCCGCCTGGGCACCGGGTTTTGAGAGAGGGCGCAAAGGCACGAAGGCGCAACGTAGCAGGAAGGATCCGCGCCTCGCGGGAATGTGGACCCTCTCGGTCTCGACCTCCATGGCATCGGCCGGGCGAATCATGCATCAGCGTCGGGCGGGCATGAGGGGCGGCGGAACGGTCAATGGTGGGGCATCTTCGGCCGATTGCGGGTGACGGTGCGACGCCCGTCGCCCCTGCCCCGCTTCGCGGCGGGCGGTGAGCGGTGGGTGACCCCGATTCGGGGCTGGTCCTTGCCGCGGCGGCGGGCGACCGGGCGGCGTTCGCCGAGCTGCTGGCCCGGCATTACGACCGCATCCACGCCCTCGCCTGGCAGTTGACGGGGTCGCGGGCCGATGCGGACGACGTCGCCCAGGACGTGTGCTGCACATTGGTCGAGAAGATCGGCGGCTTCCGGGGGGAGGCGAAGTTCACCACCTGGCTGTGCGGGATCACCTACAACGCCTGCCGCGATCTTCGGCGGCGGCGGCGCTCATTCAGCGGGCTGACGGAACGGCTGGCGGTGCTGGCGGGCCTGGCGCGGGCGCCCGATGGGCGGGACCTGTACGACTCGATCTGGCTGAGGAGCGCCATCGCCCGGCTGAAGCCGGCCTTTCGCGACGCGGCGGTGCTCGTCGCCGGCCAGCAGCTCAGCCATGGCGAGGCGGCCGAGATATTGGGGGTGGCGGAATCGACGATTTCATGGCGGATGCACGAGGTGAGGCGGATCCTCGCGGCGGAGGGCGGCGGGGAGGAGGAGGGCTGAGGTTCGACCTCGTCGCATCCAGTCATGCTGAACCTGCATCCAGGGTGGAAGCAGCGCGGCGGTCTGACGCCAGCGCATCGTGCGCCTGATTCTCTGCGGCCGGCAGGTCATTATTTTTTGGAGGGAAGACACGAAGGGACAAGGGGAACGCATCGCCTCCTTCTTCTTCCTTGTCCCTTCGTGTCTCCTCTGAAAATCGGAGGCTGGGCGTCCGGTGCCCGCGCGCATGCGGTCGTCCGACATCCAATCGCCGGGGCGGACGGCGAGCTGGACCCTGAAACCAGTTCTGGGTGACGGCGTGGCGGGGTTCGCGCCCCTGCCCTCTCCTCCGGCCGCACCCGCTAAAAGAATTTCCGCTCCGCGCCCAAGGAATTCCCGCCGGGGCGCGTCCCAGTGACATGCGGACGAATGTGCGCCGCTGCCACAGGGAGAAATAAGATGCCCCGCCTGCCTAACGCGATCGCCGTCGGCCTCGCCGCCGCCATGCTCGCCTCCTGCGCCAGATCCGGCCTCGACAGCGCTCCGCCGCCGGAAGGCGCCTCCGCTTCGGCCGAGCCCGTTGCCGCCGAGGCCGCCCTCGCCGAGACGGGGGTTGCCGAACCCGTCGCTCCGGAGGCGGCCCCCATCGAGACCCCCGTCGCCGAAGCCGGGGCCGATGCCGCGGCGGAGAACAATATCGTCATCACCGGATCGAGGATCCGGAGGCCCAACCTCGAATCGTCGGTGCCGGTCACGTCGATCGGGGGGGAAGAGTTTTTCCAGACGGGTACCTCGAGCCGACGGACATCCGCGGCCCAGGCGTCTCCGACCTACTCGACGCCCACGGCCTACCGGGCGCCCGACGTCGGCCGCGACCGCTTCGCCTCCGTCGTCCAGAACGGGTTCAAGGTCGCCGATGAGGAGCCGGTCTCGACCTTTTCCATCGACGTCGACACCGCCTCCTATGCGTTCGTCCGGGCCTCGCTGAACCAGAAGGTCCTGCCGCAGCAGGCGGCGGTGCGGACCGAGGAGATGATCAACTATTTCCCCTACGATTACGAAGCGCCGAGCAGCGCCGAGCGGCCGTTCAGCAGCAACATCTCGGTCTTCCCGAGCCCGTGGTCGCCCGGGCGCAAGCTGGTGCGGATCGGGATCAAGGGCTATTCCGTCGAGAGGGAGACGCGGCCGCGCGCCAACCTCGTCTTCCTGATCGACACTTCGGGATCGATGAACGAGCCCAACAAGCTGCCCCTCGTCCAACAGTCACTGTCGATGCTGCTCGACCAGCTGAGGCCCGAGGACACGGTCGCCATCGTCGCCTATGCCGGCTCCGCCGGAACCGTGCTCGAGCCCACGCCGGCCGGCCAGAAGGCCCTTATCCGGGACGCGATCGACCGGCTCGGCGCGGGCGGAAGCACCGCCGGCGCCGAGGGCATCCGCCAGGCCTATGCGCTGGCCGAGCGCAATCTCGACCCCAAGGGCGTCAACCGGGTCATCCTGGCGACGGACGGCGATTTCAACGTCGGGATCACCGATCCCGATGAGCTCAAGGGCTTCGTCGAGCGTGAGCGCGGCAAGGGCGTGTTCCTGTCCGTCCTCGGCTTCGGGATGGGCAATTACAATGACGCGCTGATGCAGGTGCTGGCGCAGAACGGCAACGGCGCGGCCGCCTATATCGACACCGTCGCCGAAGCCCGCAAGACCCTGGTGGAGGAAGCGACCTCGACCCTGTTCCCGATCGCCAAGGACGTGAAGATCCAGGTCGAGTTCAACCCGGCGACGGTCGCCGAATACCGGCTGGTCGGCTACGAGACCCGGATGCTCGCCCGCGAGGATTTCGACAACGACAAGGTCGATGCGGGCGACGTCGGATCCGGCCAGAGCGTGACCGCGCTCTACGAGATCGTGCCGGTGGGCGGGCCGCGCGCGATGAGCGACCGGCGCTACCTCGCCCCGGCGCCGGCGGTCGGCCGGATCGCGAGCTCCGAATACGGCTTCGTCAAGATCCGCTACAAGCTTCCGAAATCCTCGGCCAGCCGGCTCATCTCGACCCCGATCGCGCGCTCGTCGGAAGTCCGGCGCTTCGCCGACGCTCCGAGCGACGCCCGCTTCGCGGCCGGAGTCGCCGCCTTCGCGGAGATCCTTCGCGGCGGCCGCTACGTCGAGTCGATGGGCTATGACGACGTCCTTGCGATGGTCTCGGGGGCCCGGGGCGAGGATCCGTTCGGCTACCGCTCAGAGCTGATCCAGCTCGTCCGGGCGGCGAGCGCCGCTCAGTCGATGAAGGGCCTGGGCAACGGCACCGACTAAGGCCGGCCCGCCCCCTCTCCCGCCGAGCGGGAGAGGGGAAAGGCGGTAGGGACGATCGTGCGTTCGACCGGCCCGCGCTTTCGTTATAAGGTCTGCCCCGATGTCCCTTCCCCTGCCCCGCCGACCCCTTGGACGGAACGCCCTCGCCGGCGGCGGCGGCGCTCCGTGACGGACGGCGACGACGACATCGCCGCCGCTTTGCCGCGGGCTCCGCTGCCCGCGCCCGCCCGGCGCGAGGCGGCTATCGCGGAGGCCATGCGGCGGTTCGATGGCGGCGGCGAGCAGGCGCCGGCGGCGGGGCGCCCCGCGGCGGGGCCGGCGCCCTGGCGGACCCGGTTCAACCGCCCGCAGGCCGGAGCGCTCGCCGGCGCCTTCCTGGTCGCTTTGATCGCCCTGCCGCTGGCCTGGACGTCGCTCCCCGATTGGGCTCGCGACGGCGGCCGCGACAGGCGCTCCGAATCGCGCGACGGTGCGACGCGCTCCGGGCCGGCCGCCGCCGCACCGAGCCCGTCCGCGGCCGATCCCGCCGCTCCGGCGCCGCTCCCGCCCGGAGAGCCGGACTCGCCCTCCCCCGCGGCCGGCGCGGCCCCGGACACGGCGGCGCCCGCGCGAGTCGATCTTACGCCGGCACCGGCGACGGCCGGCGAACCCGCGCCCGGCGACAGCGCGGCGGTCGTGGTCACCGGAACTCGGATCCGCCGGCCGGATCAGGAATCCGGGGTTCCGGTCACGTCGATGGGTGGCGAGGAAATCGTCGTCACCGGATCGCGGATGCGGCGGCCGAACCTCGAATCTTCGGTCCCGATCACGTCGATCGGCGGCGAGGGGTTCTTCCGGACCCGCAAGGCGGCGCGGCGGGGGGACTGGAATGCCTGCACGGTCGACGATCCCAAGCGCGACCCCGGCGCCTGCCGCCGGGACGTCGGGACCGTCGCCAGGGGCGCGTCGGGCAAGGCGTCGGCTCACCTCGCCGACGGGCTGTCGCGCGCCTGGGAGGGCGACCGGGACGGGGCGATCGCCGCGTTCGACCGGGCGATCGAGCTCGCTCCGCGATCCGCCGCCGCCTATCTCAACCGCGGCCTCGCCCGGCGCGACGCGGGCGATCTCGACCGGGCGCTGGCCGATCTCGACCGGGCCATAGCTTATGCGCCCCAGTCCGCCCGGGGCTATTACCATCGCAGCCTCCTGCTGCGCCAGCGTGGGGACGGCGGGCGCGCCCGCGCCGACGAAGCGCGCGCCGTCGAGCTCGATCCGCGCTATGCGGCCGCGGTGAGGGCCGGAAGGAGACAAGAGCGATGACCGCCACGAAGCCGAGGCGCTTCTGGACGAGCCTCTATTTCCAGGTGCTCGTCGCCATCGCGCTCGGGATCCTCGTCGGATGGCTGTTCCCGGACTTCGGCGCCTCGCTGAAGCCGCTCGGCGATGCGTTCATCAAGCTGGTGAAGATGATCATCACGCCCGTGATCTTCCTCACCGTCACCACCGGGATCGCGGGGATGTCGGACCTCAAGGCGTTCGGGCGGGTGGGGGCGAAGGCGATGGCCTATTTCCTCACCTTCTCGACCCTGGCGCTGGCGGTGGGGCTGATCGTCGCCAACCTCGTCAGGCCGGGGGACGGGCTCAACGTCGATCCGGCCTCGCTCGACCAGGGGGCGGTCGCGAGCTATGTCGACAAGGCCCACGATCAGTCGATCACGGCGTTCCTGCTCAACATCATCCCGGACACCTTCTTCAGCGCCTTCACCTCCGGGCAGATATTGCAGGTCCTGTTCGTGTCGATCCTGTTCGGGATCGCTCTGGCCCTGCTCGGGACGCGCGGCGAGCGGGTGCTCGGAGCGATGCGGGTGCTGACGGCGATCATGTTCCGGATCGTCCACATCCTCATGTACGCGGCGCCGGTGGGGGCGTTCGGGGCGATGGCCTATACGATCGGCGCGCACGGCATCGGCACCCTCGCGAACCTGGCGGCGCTGATCGCCACCTTCTACGCGACGTCGCTGATCTTCGTGCTGGTCGTGCTCGGGCTGGTGGCGCGGGCGGCGGGCTTCTCGATCTTCGCCCTCATCCGCTATCTGAAGGACGAATTGCTGCTGGTGCTGGGCACGTCGAGCTCGGAGAGCGCGATGCCGCTGCTGATGGAGAAGCTCGAGCGCGCCGGCTGCCCCAAGCCCATCGTCGGGCTGGTCGTGCCGACGGGGTACAGCTTCAACCTCGACGGCACCAACATCTACATGTCGCTGGCCGCCTTGTTCATCGCGCAGGCGACCAACACCCCGCTCAGCGTCGGCGACCAGATGCTTCTGATGGCGGTGGCGATATTGAGCTCGAAGGGCGCGGCGGGGGTGACCGGCTCCGGCTTCATCGTGCTGGCGGCGACGCTTTCGGTGCTTCCGACGGTGCCGGTGGCGGGCATGGCGCTGATCCTCGGGGTCGACCGGTTCATGAGCGAATGCCGGTCGCTGACCAACTTCATCGGCAATGCCGTCGCTACCATCGTCGTGGCGCGGTGGGAGAAAGCGGTGGACCTCAATCGGCTAAGGGCGGCTTTCGCGGGAAGCGGCGGCGATTTCGAGGAAGCGGAGAGCGACGCGCTCCAGATCGAGGGGCGAAGCGACGTGGTGTAGTCCTCTTGCTACCCCGGCCTTCGCCGGGGAGCAGAGGGGCTGCAGGCGCATGCCGGCTCCGTTCAGCTTGCCTGGTCTACAGCGTAGCCGGGCAGACGCAGCCGAAGCGAGATATAAGATGCGGACCTTCACCACCGGGATCCTGGCTCTGCTGTTGGCCGCCCTTCCGGCCGCCGCCAGTTCCGCGCCGGACCAGCAGCCGCGGTGGCGGGCGGAGATTGAACGCGAGGCCGCCCAGGTCCTCGGAAGGACGGCCATGGCCCGAGTGCAAGCGGCCCCGGCCGCCATTCTGGTGCGCGGGCCGGTCTCCTTCCCCTACGTGGAGCGGCAGCCGGACGGATCGTACAGGCCGCAGCGGCCGGCGATCGTCGCGGCGGTTCGGTCGGCGCGCGGCTGGGCCAGGCTCGGCGCCGGCGACTCGACCCTTGCTTTCGAGGCGTCCGCCGGACGGGAGCTCGACCGCCTCCTGTCTACCTCCGCCTTGTGGGCCGAGCCGCCGCCGGAGACGGCCTGCACCGATCCCGGCGGAATGCTCGTCCTCGTGCGGCATCAGCGGCGCCAGCGGGTTTCCGCCTTTCCCTGCGGCGCCTCCGGCCTGACCGGGGAGGCCGCCCGGATCGTGCTCGCGGGTCGGATCGACGACTGGAGCAAGGTGCCGGCGGCGCAGCGGCCGCCCGGGCTTCCGCTCGCCCGCTTCGACGAGCGGACGCAGGCGAGCTTCCGATATATGAGCGGCCTTTATGCGGAGCGGCTGTTCGCGATCCGCGGTGCGGCCGAGTGGCAGGGCCAGTGGCGGCGGATCACGGCCCGGCAGGGCGACCCGCCGCCGCTTCCGCCCGTCGACTTCCGCCGCGAGATGCTTCTGGTGGCCGCGATGGGGCCGCAGCCTTCGGGCGGCTACCGGGTCGTCATCGATAAGGTGATCGACGTGCCTGGCGAGCGGCTTGCCTTCGTCCGCTTCGTCTCGCCCGGCCGGCGCTGCGGGGCGATCGCCGCGGTGACCAGCCCGGTCGATATCGTCAGGCTACCGGCCTCCCCCCTCAATGTGCGCTGGGTCGTGGAGCGGCAGGCGGCGGACTGCCCCTGACGCGATGCCGATGCACCAGACGATCGCCGCGTTCGCCGGGGCGGCGCTGCTGGCGCTGCTGGCGGCGGCGTTCGTGCCGAGGCTGAAGAGCGACCTGGGCCGCGTACGCTTCTGGCTGGCGCTCGCCGCCGCCTCGGCCGCTCTCGGCGCAGGCTCGGCCTTCTTCGCCGAGACCGGCCATGCCGGCACCGGCTTCGTCACCCGCCAGGGCTGGCCCAAGCCCTTCCGGTTCGAGTTCGCAAGCGAGCTCGGGGAGCGTTCGTCCGGCTTCGAGCCGATCTATTTCGCCGGCAACATGCTGGTCTATGCGGCTGTCCTGCTGCTGGCCTGGACCGCGTTGCAGATGGTCAGGACGGCGGCTGCCGCCTCGTCCGCTCGATCGGGAATTTGATCGTTCCGCTCGCCGGCTCGGCCAGCAGTTGCGCGACGGTTCGCGCCAGGTCCGCCTGGCGGAAGGGCTTGGCGAGGCGCGGGAGCTCGGAGCCGGAGCCCTCGGCGATGGTCGAATAGCCGCTGATCAGCATCGCCGGCAGCGACGGCGCCAGCTCCCGGACGTGGCGGATCAGGTCGACGCCGTTCATCCCCGGCATCAAATAGTCGCTGACGACGATGTCGAACGCCGCGCCGTCGCGCACCAGGCGAAGCGCTTCGGCGCCGGAGGCGGCCTCGACGACCGTATAGCCGATGTCGGTGAGCATGTCGCAGGTGGCCCGGCGAACGATGTCCTCGTCGTCGACGAGCAGGATCGTCGCGGCCCGGCGCGCGACCACCAGAGGCGGCTGCTCCTGCTCCTCCTGCCCGGCGGGCTCGCGGGCGGCGGGCAGCCACATCTCCGCCGTCGTCCCCTCCCCCGGCTTGCTCCTGAGGTAGAGCGTTCCGCCGAGCTGCGCGGCGAGGCCGTGGACCATCGAGAGCCCGAGGCCGGTGCCGCGGCCGATGCCCTTGGTCGAGAAGAAGGGTTCGACCGCATGGCCGAGAGTGGCGGCGTCCATTCCGACTCCGGTGTCGCTGATCGCGACCCGAAGATACTGGCCGGGCGCGAGCAGTTGGCCGGGGCCGACCTGCTCGGCCCGGGCGGTGATGCTGAGCCTGCCGCCGCGGGCCATGGCATCGCGGGCGTTGAGCGCGAGGTTGAGGATGGCGAGCTCGAGCTGGTTGGGATCGATCCGCGCCGGCGGCAGCTCGGCCGGGCAATCGACCGACACCTCGACCATCGGGCCGACCGACTTGCTGATCAGATCCTGCATTCCGCGAAGCAAGGCGACGATATCGACGGATCGGGGCTTCAGGTCCTGGCGGCGGGCGAAGGCGAGGAGGCGCTGGACGAGAGTCGCGGCTCGGCTGGCGGCCTGGAGCGCCATGTCGATATGCCGGTGCGACTTGTCGGCCGGCGGGGCGCGGCGGCGAAGCAGGTCGAGGCTGCCGATGATCGGGGTCAGCAAATTGTTGAAATCGTGGGCGACTCCGCCGGTGAGCTGGCCCAGGGTCTCGAGCTTCTGAGCCTCGTGGAGCTGGGCGAGCGCGGCTTCATGCTCGCGGGTGCGCTCGTCCACACGGGCCTCGAGAGTCTCGTTGGCGATGGTGAGCTCGCGCTGGCTCGCGGCGAGGGATTCGAGGCGGGCCCGAGCCTCGTACTGGCGGCGGCGGCCGCGAAGCGCCGATCGGGCGACGCTGACCAGGGTGGTGGGGTGGAAGGGCCGCTCGAGGAAGGTGACGTTGCCCAGCACCTCGAGGAAGCGCTCGGCCCCCGGGTTGCGCTCCAGTCCGCCGCCGCGGCTGGTGAGGAGGACGAAGGGGAGGTCCGACCATTCGGGCTGGGCGTCGATCCAGGCCCGCACTGCGCGCAGGTCGGAGCGCATCAGCGCTTCCTCGGTGACGAGGACGAACCCGGCGCCCAGGGCGAGCTCGCGGACCAGCGACGCCAACTCAAGGCAGATCACGGCCGAGATCCCCGCCTCGCCCAGCATCGCGGAGGCGACGGCGGCGTCGCGGCCGATCGGCGCGAGGACAAGGGCCCTTTCGGAGACGTCGCGGGTCAAGCGCGCTCGGCCATTGCCGGGGGGAGATCGTACCGGTGGTCCCCGATCAGCTCCGGCACGCCGCGAAGCACGCCTTGGAAATTCTCGAGCGGCGCGCCCAGCGTGATCCCGCTCGCGCCGATCCGGAACTCGCGGATCGTGTCCTCGTGGGCGCTGGTCCGCTTCTTGATCACGGAGATGGCCCGCCGCACCCGCCCCGCGGCTTCGAAATAGCGCAGAAGGATGACGCTGTCCGCCAGGTAGGTGACGTCGACCGGCGCTTTCATGTCGCCGACCAGCCCGTGCTGGGCGACGGTGAGGAAGGTGCTCACCCCTCGCCGGTTCAGGAACTGGAGCAGCTCGTGCATGTGAAGGATGAGCTGCTGCTCCTGCGGCATGGCCTGCTGGTAGCCGTTGAGGCTGTCGATGACGACGGTGCGGGCGCCGCCGGTCTCGACCGCCGCCCGGACTCGGTGGGCGAACTCGCCGGGGGCGAGCTCGGCGGCGTCGACCTGCTCGACGACGAGCTTGCCCCCGTCCACCATGGCCTTCAGGTCGATACCCAGGCCCTTGGACCGGTCGAACAGCAGGCCGAGCTCCTCGTCGAAGATGAACAGGGCTGCGCGCTCGCCCCTCTCCACCGCCGCCACCGCGAAGCTCAGGGTGAGCAGCGACTTGCCCGTGCCCGACGGCCCGATGACGATCATGCTCGAGCCGCGCTCGATGCCGCCGCCGAGCAGCGAATCGAGCTCGGGCGAACCGCTCTTCATCGTGAGACGATCGAAGTGGCTTCTGTGCTCCGAGGAGACCAGCCGCGGGAAGACCCGGATGCCGCCGGTGTCGATGACGAAATCGTGGAAGCCGCCGCGGTAGCGCTGGCCGCGATACTTGATCACCCGGAGGCGCCGCCGCTCGGCGCCATATTCGGGGGCCAGCTCTTCAAGTCGGATGACTCCGTGCGCGACGCTGTGAACGGTCTTGTCGTTCACCTCGGTGGTGAGGTCGTCGAGCATCACCACGGTGGAATCGTGATGCGAGAAATAATGCTTCAAGGCCAGGATCTGGCGCCGGTACCGAAGCGAGCTTTGCGCGAGCAGGCGGATTTCCGACAGGCTGTCGAGCACGATCCGGGTCGGCTGAACCCGCTCGACCACCTCGAAGATTCGCTTGGTGGTCTCGCCGAGCTCGAGGTCCGACGAATAGAGCAGGCTCTGCTGCTGGTCGTCGTCGAGCAGGCTTTCGGGCGGCACCAGCTCGAAAATCTCGTTCGGCTCGCCGAACTCCCAGCCGTGCGAGGCGGCGGTCTCGCGAAGTTCGGCCTCGGTTTCCGACAAGGTGATGTAGAGCCCGCGCTCGCCCCGCGCGGCCCCTTCGAGCAGGAACTGCATGGCGATCGTGGTCTTGCCCGTGCCGGGGCTGCCCTCCAGCAGATATACTCGTCCGCGCCTGAGCCCGCCGACCAGGATGTCGTCCAGCCCGGCGACACCCATCGCCGCTTTCGTCGAATTCTCGTCCACCATTTCCCTCGCTTCCGCGGCCCGGGAGCGCGGGAGACTAAACTTACAACGGCCGTTTCGGAGGTAAAACCTTTGCAGCCGCACCCCGAACGCACAAAGGCGGGTTCAGGTCCCGTCCGAGCGGTCGGCAAGATCCATGAAATTGCGGGCGGCGTCGCGGTCCCGCTCGTCCTTGAACGCGACGTCGAGGTCGGGCGCGGAACCGAGCATGTGGAGGAGCGCCCAGAGCGCGAAGCGGTTGCCGCGATCCTTCTCGAGACCGAGATCGACCTTCATCCGCTCGATCCCGGCCTCGAGCGCGGCCGGTGGGATGGAGGCGAGGTCGGCGGTTCCGAAATAGCGGCGAAGCTGGTCGTCGAGGTCCATCCTTGCGTCCTAGAGCATGATCGTTTCAGGTTGATTTCCGTCCGTCATTGCGAGCGAAGCGAAGCAATCCAGAGCCGCCTTTCGAGACCTGCTGGATTGCTTCGTCGCTACGCTCCTCGCAATGACGGATTGCAAAAAACGACGATGCTCCGGGGCGGAAGGCTCGGCTACGGAACCGCTCGCGGTCCGGCAACGAGGAGGCCGATCGCTTCGACCGCCATCCGGGGCCTTCTTGCGGACAGCATCAAGGCCGTCGTTCTTCCGCCGTCACCTGCCGGGCGAAACTCGCGACGTCGGACACCACCGGCGCCCGGCGGCGGAACGGAACGGCGAGGGCGGTCAGGATACCGACATGGCCGAGGCCCGGGTAGAGCTTCAGCCGAACGTTCGACCCCGCCGCTTCCAGCCGCGCCGCGAGTTCGCGGCTGTTGCGCGGCTTGACCCTGGTGTCGTCGGCACCATGGAGCAGCAAGGCTGGCGGAGCGCCCGCGGCGGCGTAACGGACCGGCTGGGTTTCGGCGGGCCTCGGCCAGGCGCCGAACGCCCCGATCGACGCGGGATCGTCGAGCGGCAGGAAGTCATAGGGGCCCGCCAGCCCCACCAGGCCCCGGACGACGGCTCGGTCCGCTCCCAGCAGGCTCGGGTCGAGCGCCAGCATCGCGGCGTTGTAGGCACCGGCGCTGTGGCCGGTGAGGACGATCCGCTCGCCGTCGCCGCCCCACCGCGCGGCATTGGCGCGAGCCCAGCGCACCGCCGCCGCGCAGTCGCGAAGGAAGTCGGGGTAGCGCACCTCAGGCACCAGCCGGTCATCTGGGACGACGACGACGAACCCCTTCGCCGCAAGGGCACGGGCGGCGAAGGCATAGCCCTGGCGCCGGCCGCTGGTCCACGAGCCTCCGTAGAGGAAGACGATCACCGGCCGAGCAGTCGCGGACCTGGCCCGCGGCGCATAGATATCGAGCCTGAGCCTTTCGCCCGGGCCGTAAGCGAGCCCCTGCGCCACCCGGGCCGAGCCTCGGTCCTTGGGCATCAGCGCGTTGAAGACGCCGAGCGGGTCGATCGTCAGGCCCATGGCTCCCAGCATGAACGCCGCCGCCAGGGCCCAGCAAGCCCGTTTCACTCGGGAAAGGGTCAGGGCCTTGCCGGCCGCGGATAGTAAGCGGGGTCCGCCAGCTTGCGGCCGAGCGCGATCATCAGGTCCGTATCCTCGGCCGCGCCGTCGAGGATCAGGCCCGGCCCCGGATTGTCCGCCGGCGAGTGATAGGCTCCCCCGAGGAAGGCGCCGAGCTTCTTCATGTCGGCGAACGATCCTCCGACCATGATCGAGCGGACTCCGGCGCGGGTCAGGGCCCAGCCGTCCTGGCGCTCGACGAAGGCGGCCGCCTCGTCGTCGCGATCGAGAACTCGCCCGGCTTCGGCGACGGTGCGCTCGATGACGGCGTCGAGCGCGGGGTCGCCCCGGCCCATCACCGCCACCTTCTCGCCCTTGGGAGTGATGGCGAGCGTGTCCATGTTGATCGCCGCGACGATCGAGCGGAGCGGAACGGTCGGCCGGGCCGCGAAATATTCGGCGCCGAGCAGGCCCATCTCCTCGGCGGTGGTGGCGAGGAACAGGATGTCGCGCTTCGGCCTCCGCCCCTGGCCGAGCGCCCGGGCGATCTCGAGCAGGGCGGCGATGCCGCTGGCATTGTCGACCGCGCCGTTGCATATCTTGTCGGCCGCCTCCTTGTCGCACTGGCCGAGATGGTCCCAATGCGAAAGATAGAGCAGGCTCTCGCCGCCCCCTCCGGAGCCGCGCAGCCGGCCGAGCACGTTGTTCGACTTGATCGTCTCGATCGCGGTCGTGACATCGAAGCTTGCGCGAAGCCTCAGCGGAACCGGCGCGAAGCCCCGGCCGGGCGCGGCGAGCAAGGCGGCGGGATCGGCGCCGGCGGCGCGAAGCAGGCTTTCGGCCGCGGCCTGCGACATTGCCCCGGCGAGCGCCGCCGGGGGCTGGATGGCGAGGCCCTTCTGGCCCGCGTCGTAAACGCGCTGGACGACCGGCCAGGGCAGCTCCTGCCCGATGATCCCGATCACCGCCGCCGCGCCGCGGGCGGCGATCGCGTCGGCGCGTTCGGAATAGCTCGGCAGGCCCGCCCCCTCCGGCGCCTGATAGAGGATCAGGACGACGGCGCCCTTCAAGTCGATTCCGGCGAGCGGATCTGTCGCCGCGTCCGGGCCGACCATTCCGTGGCCGGCGAAGATCACCGGAGCCGAGCCGATCTTCTCGCGGGCGGAACGTCCGTAAAGGATCATTTCGTCGCGGCCGAGCTCGATCCGCTCGGCCTTCTTGCCCCTCGCCTGCCACAGGCTGGTCTGCTCGCCGGGCCTGCGGACCGTGACCTCGAGCGGCTGGTACCAGCTGTTGCGCGGCCCCGCCGGCTCGAGACCGAACGCGCGCATCTGCCCGGCGATGTAGGCGATCGTTTTCTGCTCGCCCCCGGTGCCCGGCTCGCGCCCGTCGAAATCGTCGCTGGCGAGGATGTCGATATGGCGGCGAAGCGCGTCGGTGGAGACGGGCTCGGCGAACGCGGGAGAGGCGAGGAGGAGGAGCGCGAAAGCGGCGGAAACGCGAAGGAGCATCCCGTCGCTTAAGGCACCGAAAGCCGGGCTGGCAAGGGGCAGGCTCGAAGGCTCACGCCCGCGCCTTGGCCAGCACCCACCGCGCCTGCTCGACATGCATCCGTTCGATCATCTCGCCTTCGAAGCGCTCCGCGCCGCCGGTCGCCGCGGCGAGGAGGCGCCTGGCGGCCTCGACCTCCTCCCCGCTCGGCCCGAACAGCCGGTTGGCGGGCTCGATCTGGCTGGGATGGATGAGCGACTTGCCGTCGAAGCCGAAGCTCTTCCCTTCCTCGCACTGGGCGGCGAAGCCCACCGGATCGTCGAGCCGGTTATGGACTCCGTCGAAGGCGGCGACCCCCGCCGCCCGGGCGGCGAGGAGGATGGTCTGGAGCGACGTCGCCAGCGCCGCTCGGCCGCCGCCGGGGCGAAGGCCGAGATCGGCGGCGAGATCGTTGGTGCCCGCGATCAGCCCCGCCGTCTCCGGAGCGATGGCGGCGGCGGCGAGGACTCCGCGGGCGGTCTCGATCATCGCGAGCACCGGCTTGCCCGTCGCCTGCGCCGCGGCGCGCGCGGCTTCGGGGCCGGGCGTCATCGGCACGATGACGTAATCGGCCCGGCTCGAGGCCACCGCCGCCAGATCGGCCTCGTGCCACGGCCCGCTCGAATTGATCCGGATCGCGCACAGGCCCGCAAAGCCTTCGGCGGCGGCCGCCACCGCCGCGGATCGCGCTTCATCCTTGTCGCCGGGCTTCACCGCATCCTCGAGGTCGAGGACGATCAGGTCGGCGGCGAGCCCCCTCGCCTTCTCGATCGCGCGCGGATTGGAGGCGGGCAGGAACAGCAGGGATCGGCAGAGTCTCAGGTCGGTCGTCATGGTCCCGATTTCGCTTGGAAGCCGCCCCGCTTGCCTACATTATGCCCGGGTTCGCAAGGGGAGGCGCGACCGTGATGATCACCACCATATTCTTCTTCCTGCTCGTCCTCGTCATCCTGTTCCTCTTTTCGGGGATCAAGATCGTCCGCCAAGGCTATCATTACACGATAGAATATTTCGGCCGCTTCACCGCCGTCGCCCATCCCGGGTTCAATTTCTACATGCCGTTTTTTTACCGCGTGGGGAGGAAGGTGAACATGATGGAGCAGGTGCTCGACATTCCGGGCCAGGAGATCATCACCAAGGACAACGCCATGGTCTCGACCGACGGCGTCGTCTTCTTCCAGGTGCTCGACGCCGCCAAGGCCGCCTATGAGGTCTCCGACCTCTACGTCGCCATCATGCAGCTCACCACCACCAACCTGCGCACCGTCATGGGCTCGATGGACCTGGACGAGACCCTGTCCAAGCGCGACGAGATCAACGCCCGCCTCCTCTCGGTGGTCGACCAGGCGACGGAGAGCTGGGGGGTCAAGATCACCCGGGTCGAGATCAAGGACATCCGCCCGCCCGCCGACATCGTCAACGCCATGGGCCGGCAGATGAAGGCCGAGCGCGAGAAGCGCGCGGTCATCCTCGAGGCCGAAGGCAGCCGGGCCTCCGCCATCCTTCGCGCCGAGGGCGAGAAGCAGGGCCAGATCCTGGAGGCGGAAGGGCGCCGCGAGGCCGCCTTCCGCGACGCCGAAGCCCGCGAACGCGGCGCCGAGGCCGAAGCGAAGGCGACCGAGGTGGTGTCCAACGCCATCGCCGGCGGCAACACGCAGGCGATCAACTACTTCATCGCCCAGCGCTACGTCGACGCGATCGGCGGCTTCGCCACCTCGCCCAACGCCAAGACCATCCTCTTCCCGGTCGAGGCGACGGCGCTGATCGGCACCCTGGGCGGGATCGGCGAGCTCGCCAGGGACGCGCTCGGCCAGGGCCCGGGCGGCGGCGCTACCGGCGGCGAGGGCGGCGCTCCGCCGCCGCGCCGCCGCGGCCCCTTCGAGGGCGGAGGCGCCGGCCAGTGAGCTTCCTGGAGCTCGAGCCGCACTGGATGTGGATGCTGGCCGCAATCCTGCTCGGCATCGCCGAGCTGATCGTGCCGGGAGTCTTCCTGATCTGGCTGGCGGCGGCGGCGGCGGTCACCGGCCTCGTCGCCCTCGCCTTCGGGATCGCCCTGCCCTTCCAGTTCGCCGTCTTCGCCCTGGTCGCGATCGCCGCCGTCTATTTCGGCCGGCGCTGGTACGTGAACAACCCGATGCCGAGCGCCGACCCCCTCCTCAACGACCGCGCCGCCCGCCTGGCCGGCCGCACCGTCACGGTCGCCGCCGCGATCGTCAACGGCGAGGGCCGGGTGAAGGTCGGCGACAGCGTCTGGTCCTGCCGGGGGCCGGACTGCGCGGAGGGCTCGCGGGTGCGGATCACCGGGGCGGACGGGAGCTGTCTAAGGGTGGAGCCTGTTCGGGAGATAGAGGGGCCGGCGGCCTCCTGACGGAGTATCGGGCGAAGCCGCCAGGTGAAAGTCCCGCTGGCCCGGGCCGGTAGCCCGGGGCCGATTCCCGCGTTACAGCGAGCCGATGCGCGCTATGGCGAAGCACTGGACGTGGTTGGCCCCCGCCTCGAGCTGGGTCCTCATCGCCCTGAGCTACGCCACAGGGGTCCCCTTCCTCCTGCTCTCGGCGGCGCTGATCCTTACCGTCCTCGCCGCCGTTCACCATGCCGAGCTGATCGCCCACCGGGTCGGCGAGCCGTTCGGGACGTTCCTGTTGGCCGTCGCGGTGACGATCATCGAGCTCGGCCTGATCGTCACGCTGATGTCGGCCGGCGGAGAGGATAGCGCGACCCTGGCCCGGGACACGGTGTTCGCGGCGGTCATGATCATCCTGAACGGGCTCGTCGGGATATGCATCCTGATCGGAGCGATCCGGCACCGCGAGCAGACGTTCCAGCAGACGGGCGTCAGCGCCTCGCTGGCGACGCTGTGCGCGCTCACCATTCTGACCCTGGTTCTTCCGAACTTCACCGTCAGCGAGCCGGGGCCGGTCTACGCACCGTCGCAGCTGGCTTTCGTCGCGATCGTCTCCTTCCTGCTCTACATCACCTTCGTCAGCGTCCAGACCGTCCGGCACCGCGACTATTTCCTCCCTCCCAAGGCGCTTGCGGCAGACGTCGAGATGCACGCCGATCCCCCCTCGGACCGGCGGACGTTGATCTCGTCGGTCCTGCTGATCGCCTGCCTGGGAGCGGTCGTCCTGCTCGCCAAGAACCTGGCCCCTCCGATCCAGGCCGGCGTCGACGCCTTCGGGGCTCCGCGGACGATCGTCGGAGTCATCATCGCCGCGCTTGTGCTGCTCCCGGAGAGCGTGGCGGCGGTCAGGGCGGCGCTCGCCAACCGTCTCCAGACCAGCCTCAACCTCGGCCTCGGCTCGGCCCTCGCCACGATCGGACTGACCATTCCCGCCGTCGCGGCCCTTTCGCTCGCAGTCTCGCTGCCGATCGCGCTCGGCCTCGACTCCAAGAGCATCGTCCTCCTCTTCCTGACGCTCCTCGTCGCCTCCACCTCGCTCGCCACCGGGCGGACGACGATCCTGCAAGGGGCCGTCCATCTTGTGATCTTCGGGGTCTATCTCTTCACGACGGTGGTGCCCTGATCTTGCCCCCGAACGCCCTTCCGGCCGGCTGATCGTCGCCTTCGCAAAAAGCGCCGGGCGTCCTCGATATTCCTAGTCGCTCAGCTCGCCGGAACTGCCGTCCAGGCGGAACTTAGGGGGCGGAGAAGCGCTGGGTCTCGACAGCGTTACGAAGGGAAGGACAGATGTTGAAGCGCCTCTTGTTCGCCGCCGGAATCGGGTATTTGTTCCGCCGTCTCTCGGGACGGCGCGGAGCGGTTCGCCCAATGGGCACCCGCTGGTAAGCCAAGCCCGCTCGCGCCGGGACCCGGACCGCGACGTGAAGCCGGCGCGGTCATCCTGAAGCGGACGGCCTCGCAGCCCTCCTTCGCGCGCGCACTCGATGCAGGGCAAGGCCGGGCGTGAAAAAGTGACAATCACTGAAGGTCGTGGGACTGTCACCGAGCCTTGTTCACCGGAGCCTTCCGGCGAGTAGGTATTAGTCCGTGATTTGCGGGGCGTGTCGGATCGGCCAAATCCTTCCCGTGCCGGACGCGGTCGGCCAGGAGGTGTAAGTGGCACTCTACAAATATCCCAACTACCTGGTGCTGAGCAAGAACACCTCCTTCGACCAGATCCTTCCGGCGGGGCTGCACATACCGAGCGCGGGCATCTACCGCTGCGTCGGCTGCGGCAACGAGATCGCTCAGCAGGCGAATTCCGCGCTGCCGGACCGGAGCCACCACACGCATTCGCCGGCGCAGGGGGAGGTAAGGTGGCAGCTCGTGGTGGCGGCGCAGTCGGATCTGCCGGAGCCGTATCTTCATGGGTGAGGCGGCGCGGGAGATGCATGGGCCGGCCGCCTGATCGCTCAAGGCTGCCCGATCGTCGACCGAAGGAAGCGGGCGAGGCGCCCGCGATATTCCTCGTCGCTCATCTCGCCGATGGCGGCGTGACCGCGGTCCCGGACCAGCCACAGGCTCTTGGCCCCGGGCGCGGCCTCGAACAGGGCGCTTGTCTCTTCCGGCGGCGTGTAGCGGTCCTCCTGTCCGCCGATGACGAACACGGGGCCGGGGTAGCGGCGCAGCGCCTCGATCGGCGAGAGGACGCCGGGCATCACCCCGAAGCGGGGCTTCGACTGGAAGCTGAGCAGGGGTTCGAGCGCATGAGCCGGGGCGGCGCCGAGACGGGCGGCGATCCGGTTGCGGATGGCCCGGCGGATGTCGGGGTAGACGGCCTGG
The DNA here is from genome assembly GCA_036400035.1 of Allosphingosinicella sp. Taxonomy (GTDB): domain Bacteria; phylum Pseudomonadota; class Alphaproteobacteria; order Sphingomonadales; family Sphingomonadaceae; genus Allosphingosinicella. Next base: position 11,847 of record DASWLY010000072.1, on the reverse strand, counting down.
AGCACCAGCGCGTCGGCGGGGAGAGGCCCCGCAGGGCCGAGCAGGGCCGCGGCGCCGCCGAGGCTGTTGCCGATCACCGCGACCCGGGCGCCGCGCTGGCGGCGCTTGAGCCAATCGAAGGCGGAGCGGGCGTCCGACGCTTCGCGAAGCCCGAAGCTCCGCTCCGCCATGTCCGACTGGCCGTGGCCCCTGAAGTCGACGGTGAGGACGGCGTAGCCGAGCCCGGCCAGCCAGGCGGCGGTCGGCGCGGTCGAGGCCCGGGAGGCCTTCACGCCGTGGAGGAGGAGGATGGCCGGGGAGTCCGGGCGGCGGCCGTGCCAGTAGGTCGCGGCCAGGCTTAGCCCGTCGTCGGTGACGATCCGGAGGTCGCGCGCCGGGGGCTCGGCGGGCGGCACTCCGGCCGCCTCGCCACGGACCATGAACGACCCGGCGACCCAGCTCAGCGCCAGCCCGCCGAGGAGGCCGAGGACGCCGCAGAGAAGCACGATCCTTCGGGTCAGCCGCATCGGCGGCAGGCTATTCAACCGGGCGGAGGGGTTCAACCGCTTAGCGCTGAAGATTGGGTTCGCACAAAGGACACGAAGGGCACGAAGGGGCCGATCGGGTCACAGATAGCGAGGCTTCCAATCCGATCTTCGTATAGGCGCGTTCGACCGCATTCCTTCCCCGCCGGGTGCGCTAGCTTGACGGCGCCTGATGAAGACCACGCGCTATTTCGATGAGCAGGTGCTGCGCAAGCGGCCCTATATCGAGCGCGACTGGTGCGCGTCGGCCGTTGCCGAGCCGATCCGGCGCGAGAAACAGGATGACGGCCGCATCCGCTTCTGGCGCGAAGTGACTTTGGCGGGCGAGAACGCGCCGCATGTGCCAAGGGTGGTGACGCTGGAGGACGGCGAGACGGTGCACAACGCCTTCCTCGACCGGAACTTCAAGAAGGATCCGTGATGAAGCTGCATTACTATCCGGAGACCGACAGCCTCTACATCGAGCTCAAGGCCGGGCCGGGCAGCGAGACCCGCGAGGTGGCGCCTGGGGTGAATGCCGATTTCGCGGCGGACGGGACGATCGTCGGTCTCGACATCGAGGGGGCGAGCCGGCTCGACCTTGGTACGCTCGATACGGTCGACGTGCCGCTCAACGCGCTCAAGGCGGCGGAGTAAACTCTCCTCATATCTTCGCGGCTTTGGGGCTTAGCGGCTTTGCGGCTTTGCGGCTTTGCGGCTTTGCGTGAGGCCTTTTAAGGAAATAGTGACTGTCACCAAATCCCGGGGGTCGGCACTTTCGCCTAGATTTCGAGCGCCCGAATGCGGCGAGGCCGCCTTGTGGGTTCACGCAAAGACGCGAAGGCGCAAAGGGGCCGAGCCTGCCAATGAGGGTGGTGCTAAGCGGGTCGGTGGAAGGCAGGACGGCGCCCACGTGGAAAAGTGACTGTCACTAGTGACAGTCACTGGGACGCTCTGCCCCCAGAGAGCGAATAGCTGAGACTATGGACTCTCGACCTAAGGTCACTAGCCTCAACCGATGGCCGATACAGAGCACGCCCTTCACACCTTCCTGGCGCAGGTGACGTCCGAAATGGCATCGGAGTACCGGCGTATTTTCGCAAAAACGGCGGAAGACCCTGGTACGGCGGGCGACGAAGGCGAGGAAAATTGGGCAACGTTGCTACGTGAGTGGCTACCCCCCTCGTACCATGTTGCAACCAAGGGCCGCTTGCTCGGTGCCGATGGACAGATGTCGCCCCAGATTGACGTACTTGTGCTGAAGCCCTTTTATCCGCCCAAGCTGCGCGAAAAGAAGGTGTGGCTGGCAAACGGCGTCGCGGCGGCGTTCGAATGCAAGACGACTTTGAGAGTCGAGCATATTGCAGCGTCAGCCGAAAGATGCCGCGCTTTTAAGGCGCTCTTTGCCCGACGGTCGGGTAGCCCGGCACGTGAGCTCAGATCATCGTTGATTTACGGCATCCTCGCGCACTCCCACGCTTGGAAAGCTCCAGCATCTAAGCCGGCCAACAACGTTGACGAAGCCCTGTGGCAGGGGATGGCTCAGGCAGCTCATCCTACCGACTTGGTCGATCTAGTCTGTATCGCTGACCTCGGATGCTGGAGCGAGATGGCGATGCCATACTACAAAGCCGCTTGGAGACCGGATGCTACTGCACATCTGGAGTCTGTGTTTGGAGGCACATGGGGGCCATTGTCGTCGATGATAAAATCGACATTGGCCGGAGACAGTCAGCGCGAGACCTTTCAACCCATTGGGGGAATGCTGGCTTATCTCACGCAGCGCCTCGGATGGAACGACCCCGGGATCCGGGAGCTGGCTGATTATTATAGATTGGCGAACCTTTGGGGACAGGGGGTTGGACAGACGCGCCATTGGCCTAAGTCCATCCTCTCGGACGACGTCCAGCGCAAGATTGAGGCTGGCCACCTTATCAATGGCGGCGATTGGAGCGAATGGAGCATGGCACTTATTTGATCCAAGCTTAGGTCGTGGTGAATTCATAGCCATGAGGAAGCAGGTAGCTAGCACCGAACAATCGCATTTTCACCTATCTGGGGAAAGCTGCCACCAATGACCGTCTAGGCGGTAGCGGCGATCTAGCCCGAGTGCGCCCCGCCGCCGGCGAGCCCGAACGCCGCCAGGGCCATCCACACCGCCATGGCGATCATCATCAGATTCTCGGCCAGCGAGACGAAGCCCAGCGGAACGTTGCTCGAGCCGCCGACGCAGGCGCATTTGAGCTCGCGCCGGTCGACATAGACGGCCTTGAACACCGAGGCCGCTCCGATCGTGCCGATGAACAGGGCGATCGGGACCGACAGCCAGGTCAGCGCCCCGGCCACCATCAGAACGCCCGCAAGCCCTTCCGCGAACGGATAGACATAGCCGTAGGGAACCCACCGCCTGGCGAGCAGGTCGTAGTTGAGGAACATCGTCGCGAAGCTTTCGATGTTCTGGAGCTTGAGAAGCGCCAGGACGGCCATCGAGAAGCCGATGAACCATTCCGCCGAGCGCAGGGTGAACGGAGTGCCGGACACCGCATGGCTCGCCGCCATCGCCATCAAGGCCGTCATCGCGAACAGGGCGACCACCGGCCGATAGCTGGTCGCCTTGGGATCGGCGACCTTCTTGCCCAGGAAGCGGCGAAGATCGTCATAGCCGCCGATGCGCTTGCCGCCGATGAAGATCTGCGGCGTGGTGGCGACCGAGTGCTCGGCCTTGAAGGCGTCGGTCCGCTCGCGGGTAGTCAGGAGGCGGTCCTCGACCTCGTATCCGGAGCGCTTCAGAAGATGGAGCGCCTTGAGCCCGTAGGGACAGGTGTGGGACGGCATCGCCATCCGGTGGACCACCGCCTTTTTCGCGGCAATGGGGTGCTGGGTCATGTCCGACATCTCACATCTCCTCGCGATCTTGCCGGCCCTCATATAGGGTCCGTACCATGATACGGTGTCAAGGGGCGTGATCGCGTGGAGCCGCTCGGATGCCAGGAGCGATCAGGGGCCGCCGAAGCGGCTCCTGCAAGGCTTGAACTCACCCGACGGCCGGATCAGTCCTCGTCGCCCGACCGGCGCCGGTAGAAGATCGCCCCGGCGGCGACCGCTATTCCCGCGGCGGCGGCGCCCAGGCCGATGTTGCGCCAGCTGAAGAGGCTCTGCTCGCCGAGCGGGTTGCCGTCCGCTTCCTCCTCGAGGAGGGCGGCGTTGTCGGCATTGGCGGAGAGGCGAACGGCGCCGTTCTCGACCGCGGCGACGAGGCCGCCGGAAACGTAATGATGATGGTGGCGGTGGGAGCCGCTGTCGGCCTTGGTGAGCTTGATACGCCCCCCCTCGACCTTGTCGACGGTGCCGAGCCGGACGCCGTCGGCGCCCAATATCTCCATATGCGGCTGGATCTGGCTGAGGTCCGCCATGTCGTCATGTCTCCTGCTGGTTGGGTATTCGGGAGAACGAGGCATAAGCGGATTGGATGCAACCGGTCCGCGTGCCATGGATGGAGCCGCAACGACAGGCGCACGTTGGTCGCCCGAACGCAAAGGAGTCACGCCATGCGCCTCATCCTCGCTCTCCCGATTCTGCTCCTCGCCGCCTGCAATTTCGACAACGACTCGGCCAACGACCAGATGAGGCTGGACTATAACGAGCAGCGGATCCGCGACGCCGCCGCCGCCACCGCCCGGACCACCCGCGACGTCGCCGCCGGAGTCGGCAACGTCGCCGTCAGCACCGGCCGGGCCGCGAAGAACGAGATCGGCGACATCGACGTCGACGTCGACGTGACCCGCAACCGCTCGCGCGCGGCCCCGGCCAACGAAGCCGAGCCGAGGTGACGCCGGGCCGGCGGATTGCTAAGGGGGCCGCGCCCGGCGGCGGATGCCGGTAACTCGCAGGACGGAGCCTATGCGCGGACAGGTACTTGGGGTCGATACGAGGACGGGCGACGGGATCGTCACCGGCGACGACGGCCGCCGCTACAGCTTCAAGCCCGAGGACTGGGCCCATCGCGGCGAGCCGGCGATCGGGATGATCGTCGATTTCGAGACCCAGGAAACCCGCGCCCTCAGCATCTTCCCGGTGCCGGGCACCTCGCCCCCGCCCGCCCTCGCCCCGTCCGCCCCCGCGCCCGCGCCGCTGGGCGATGAACGCAACAAGTTCATCGCCGCCCTCATCGCCTTCCTCATCGGCCCGCTGGGGATCCACCGTTTCTATCTCGGCCGGACCGGCTCGGGCATCGCCATGGTGATCCTGAGCTTCACGCTCGTCGGCCTTCTCGTCACCATCCCCTGGGCGTTCATCGACATGATCCGCTACCTGATCATGTCCGACCGCGAGTTCGCCGAACGCTACGCCCGTAAGACCTGACCGCCCCGTTTCGTAGCGAATAGAAAGGGCCCGCGGCACACCCTCTCCCCGCAGGGGAGAGGGTCGACTCGCCGAAGGCGAGCGGGGTGAGGGCAAAGCGGTCGACCCGCAGGCCCTCACCCTCCCACCCGGCTCCGCCGGGCGGGCCCCTCCCTCTCCCCTGCAGGGAGAGGGGTTGCCGAATAATCATCGGCCTCGAGCCCCCAGCCGCGACTCCGATCTCCCCGTCGAGCTCGTCCACGCGGGCTGCACTTTGAAATCGGCGGAGCCCGCCTCGCCGGCCACTTCCCGACCTCGAGACCAGCTCTGCGCCCTCACCCGGTCCGGCTACCAAGGCTCCGGCAGCCCCGACCGGGCCGACGCGATGGTCTGAGCGATGACGGAATTGCTCGAAAATGAACGGGCGGAGCCGCGGCTTAGGGCTCTGAATCCTCCTCCGGGGGATCTCCCGGGGACGCGTTCATGCGAAGTGCGGTGGAGGGGTAGGCGACCGGCCGCCGGAGCGGCAGTCTGCTTAGCGACTGTCTCCGCCGGTCTGCAGGACTATTCCCCGACGGGACTGTCCCTGACGTCAGCGAATTCGTCGATGTTCGGCAGGATTCGACCAATTGGGTTCAGAGCGGTCGACCGGGCCCACACCGCCTCATAATATTCACGAAAATGGCGGACGATGTCCTCATTTCGAATAACCATGGCAGGAGTGTCGCGGCGTCGCATCAAGATCACTTCATGTGCGTCGACAATCATGAATTGAAGTCTGGGAACATCTGATTCTCGATAACATGCACAGGAATAGCCTGGGCCGGTGCCGGCGAGCCGTCGCTTTGCGCGCTCGATGCGATCTGCGCGGTTGAAAATGAAAACCTCTCGATACTGAATTCGACGAGACGCGTCGTTCACGGCCTTCTCGTAACGCGCTTCGAGAGAACTCTTGTCTGAATTCCAAGGCAGTGTTTTATCAGGATGTGCCCAGCTGAGGTCATCCACCGTGTGTTTTGCGGACGACACCGCGGAAACCACATAATTCATGAAAAGATCGTATCGAGGCAGGGCCTGCACAAATCGCTCCCCAAGCGCCTGTTCGATCCGCTCGGTGATGGCGCGCTCCTGTTCGGCGACTTCCGACAGCCTCATCAAAATGGTTTCCTTGGAGTCTGCAACCTGTTGAACTACGCGGTTCGCCTCCGACGTCACCAAACGGTCGACTTCGAGTCGCATCATTATGATATAAATGCCAAGCAACGCGATGAGAACGATTTGGATCTCATCCCAGGATCTTCCAAGGAATTTCTCTGACTTTGCCAGACCCAAAAGATCAGTAATGCTTATAAACAAGCACGTCGCCAGGAGCGCGGCGATTACAACCCATTCAAAAGCCTTACGAAAGCGCATTCTGAATGCCGACTCCACTAGCTATGAGGCAGCCTGGTTTGCAGTTAATTCCTCCGCTGCGCCGTATAGGAAAGCACGTGAGGCCAGCCTGTCTATCATTGATCGGCATCTGTCCACTCCTACCTGCCTGACGAGTTCAACGGTCGAGAGCTCAAGCGGCCACGACTGAAGCACCTCTTCCGTCTTGGAACGGGACTGAACAAGGAACTGAATGCCACGATCGCGCATCATGTTCAGATCGTGAATATGAAGTCCGGCGCCCCAGCCAGTAATCACAGCCGTGGCACCTACAGACTCTGCAATTTGGCAGACAAATTCCGTACGATCATGTGCCGAGCTAAGGCGGCTTGATAGTTCAATTCTGGGACAGGGCAGGGCCAGATTTTCCATGACGATCCGCAACAATTTTATATTTAGATCAACCAGTTTCATATGCTCTTGTTGCAAAGCTTGAGTCACTTCTGCCAGAAGTGGTGACACTAAGTGTTTCCGCGGTATATTGCCTCTGAGTATGTTGGCGGCGTGGCTTGCCGCGTTCGGGTCGAGCACGATATCGCAAGTTTTTGCTCCGTAGTGCTGAGACACCGGCACCGTTACCCAGAACATGTCCCCTCCGCGATCGAGAAAGCGCGCACGATTGAGAAAATAATCCTTTTTGTACAGTCGATTATCGACAAATACGATGACGTCGGAGCACGCAATTCTAGCAAAATACGATATCCATGGCAGGAAGTATGGCTGCATGAGGAACAATGTCTTTGAGTGATCTCCAACCATAGCTGCGCTTTGGAAGCCTTCCGAAGGTTTGGGCGACCCGGCATTGAACGGATCTTTGGTCGTTGCCAGTATGGCTAGAATGCGGTCCGGCGTCCACGCATCCTCGTGGCTCATGGCGACAGTCACGGACTGCCCCGGGGAAGGAGCCTGGTGACGGTCCCGGTGACTGTCACCCGACTGTCCCCTCTAAAGTGCTCACGCCGCCCGTCTTCTGCAAAACCATCCCGCCGCCGAGTTGAACCGCAGCCCTCCCCCGGCAGTTGGAACCACAGGCAAAGGCAGGAGAACAAGCATGCAGGAAGGAAGCGAACGCGGCGACGGCGAAGCCGGCGGCGGCGCCGACGACAACAGCCGCCCGCAGCAGCCCGGCGAAGGCGGCACCACCCGCTTCGGAATGGAAGACGGCGACAACACCGACATCCCGGCCACCGGCGGCCCCACCTCGGACGAGGAGGAACGGGACGCTTGAGCTGAGGCGGTGACTGTCACAAGTAACTGTCACCGCCTCCTGTTCGAGACACCTTGCCGACCCGGTGCCGGGTCGACCTCCTGAAATGGGTTCGCACGAAGGGCACAAAGGGCACAAAGGCGCCGCGTAGGTCTCACCTCAGCGCTGGCCCTCCATCTCCGGGACGGCATGCATCGAGCCTGCGGCCGCCCCTCCTTCCTTCGCGGCCTTCGTGCCCTTTGTGCGAACCCAATTCGGCCTCCCCGCCCTCACCCGCCCCCGCCGCCAAGTTCCGGCAATGCGCCCAGATCCGGCTCCACCCACCCCAGCCGCGCCTCGCGCGAAAACAAGGTCTTCGGGTCGTAGAAGCACAAGGGCCAATCCCGCTTCCCCTCCTCGGAAGCGAGCAGCCCGTTCACCTTCTCCACCAGCGGCAGCGCGCTATGCGTGCGGGCCAGGTACACCCGGACCGCGCGGATGAAGCACTGGGTGATGGTCTCGTGATAGCCTTCGCTGTCGCTGTTCACGCCGCCGACGCTCTCGTTGAAGCGGCGGATCAGGTCGGGCAGCTGGCGCTCGGGGGCGATGTCAGGGCGCTCCAGCACCAGCCAGCAGCAGGCGGCGAGATGGGCCTCGTGGGTCCATTCCTCGCGGCGCAGAGTGCGGGCAAGCAGGCCCTCGCCGATGTGGCGCACCGCCGAGTCGTCGCGGAACAGGCGCGGTTCGTGTTTATCGGTCATGGTCGTTCCTTGTTGAAACCGTCATCTTCCTGTTCGCCGCGGCGGCAAGAAGATGGATGCCGGATCAAATCCGGCATGACGAAATGAAAAGGGCGCGCCGGCTTTCGCCGACGCGCCCCTCCTCAATTCAGGGTCCCCGTCAAAGTACCACTTTTATGGGATTGTCGTCAGGCGGCCGTGGCGGTGGGCTCCGTTTGCGCTTGGACCTGCGAACGCGGCGCGGCGCCCAGCACGCCCGCGTCGACATGGGCTTCGAACTTGGCGAAATTGTCGATGAAGAGCTTCACCAGCTTCGCCGCCGTGGCGTCGTAGTCCGACTTGTCGGCCCAGGTGTCGCGCGGGTTGAGGATCGCGGAGTCGACGCCCGGCACGGAGACCGGGACCTCGAAGCCGAAATTCTCGTCCGTCCGGAACTCGACGTCGTTGAGGCTGCCGTCGAGCGCGGCGTTGAGCAGAGCCCGCGTCGCCTTGATCGGCATCCGGCTGCCGACCCCGTATTTGCCGCCGGTCCAGCCGGTATTGACCAGCCAGCAGGCGACTCCGCCCTTGGCGATCCGCGCCTTGAGCAGGTTGCCGTAGACGCTCGGGTGGCGAGGCATGAACGGCGCCCCGAAGCAGGTCGAGAAAGTGGCCTCGGGCTCGGTCACGCCGATCTCGGTACCGGCGACCTTGGCGGTGTAGCCGGAGAGGAAATGGTACATGGCCTGGTCGGGCGTCAGGCGGGCGATCGGGGGCAGCACCCCGAACGCGTCGGCGGTCAGCATGACGATGTTCTTCGGAACGGGGCCGAGGTTGTCCGCGCTGCAATTCGGAATGAAATCGATCGGGTACGCCCCCCTCGTATTCTCGGCATGCGTGTTGTCGTCGAAGTCGAGCTCCCGCGTTTCCTCGTCCATCACGACGTTCTCGAGCACGGTTCCGAAGCGCCTGGTCGTCGCGTAGATTTCCGGCTCCGCCTCGGGCGAGAGGCGGATCATCTTGGCGTAGCAGCCGCCCTCGAAGTTGAAGACCGCGGTGTCGGACCAGCCATGCTCGTCGTCGCCGATCAGGGTGCGGCTGGCGTCGGCGCTGAGCGTCGTCTTGCCGGTGCCGGACAGGCCGAAGAAGACGGCGGTGTCGCCATCGGGGCCGATGTTCGCCGAGCAATGCATCGGCATCACGCCCTCGGCGGGGAGCAGGTAGTTAAGGATCCCGAACACGGATTTCTTCATCTCGCCGGCATAAGCGGTGCCGCCGATCAGGATCATCCGCTCGGTCAGGTTGACCGCGATCACCGTCTCGGAGCGGGTACCGTGGCGGGCCGGGTCGGCGCGGAAGCTCGGCAGGTCGATGATGGTGAATTCGGGCTCGAAGCCGTCAAGCTCGGCAGCCTCAGGGCGAACCAGCAGCGTGCGGATGAAGAGGTTGTGCCAGGCAAGCTCGTTAATCACCCGGACGCGCACCCGGTGCTCGGGCTGGGAGCCTCCGAACAGATCGGCGACGAACAGCGTTTCCTTCTGAGCGACGGCGGCCAGGAAGTCGGCCTTGAGAGCGGCGAAATGGTCGGAGGTCATCGACTTGTTGTTGTCCCACCAGATGGTGGATTCGGTCTCCGCGTCGCGGACGATAAATTTGTCCTTGGCGGAGCGGCCGGTGTGCTTGCCGGTGCGCACGACGAGCGGGCCGTGCTTGGCGAGAAGGCCCTCGCCGCGGCGGAGCGCCTGCTCGACGAGCTGCGGAGTCATGAGGTTCCAGTGAAGCTCGGCTCCGGTGCTTAACCCCAGCCCCTTTGCCGGCACGCGATTGGCCACGACATTCTCCCTTGATTTATATGACGAAACGGGCGGCAATGGCGCCGCCCTCCGGATCGGGCCGCGCATATCGAAGCGGCTCCGTTTCGTCAAAGGGTGACGGTTCTGCACCCCTCTCCCTGCACGGGAGAGGGAGGGGCCCGCGAAGCGGAAGGGTGAGGGACTGTACGGTATCGGCCGTGCCCTCACCCTGGTTCGCTTCGCGAACCTGTCCCTCTCCCCTGCAGGGAGAGGGGTTTGGTGTCGCTTCGCTCGCAATGACGGTGCTCAGTGGCTAAAGAGGACCCGCAGCAGGGGCAAAAGGGAAGCGATGCCGGTTACGATCGCCTTGGTCGACGACGACCGCAACATCCTCACCTCGGTGTCGATCGCGCTCCAGGCCGAAGGCTTCGCGACGCGCGTCTATTCGGACGGCGAGGCGGCGCTGAAGGCGCTGGTCGACAACCCGCCCGATCTCGCCGTGCTCGACGTCAAGATGCCGAAGATGGACGGCATGGAGCTGCTTCGCCGGCTTCGCGAGAAACTGGACCTGCCGATCATCTTCCTCACCTCGAAGGACGAGGAACTGGACGAGGCGCTGGGTCTCGCCCTCGGCGCCGACGATTACGTTACCAAGCCGTTTTCCCAGAGACTCCTGATCGCCCGGATCCGAGCGATCCTGAGACGCGCGGAGGCTCGGGCGGCGCCGGCCAGCGAGACTCCGGGCGAGGCCGAGATTCCGCAGATCGTGCGCGGGCGGCTGCAGATGGATCCGGCGCGGCACCGGGTGACCTGGGGCGGGCGCGACGTGACCCTGACGGTCACCGAGTTCATGATCCTCGAAGCGCTCGCGCAGCGGCCGGGCGTCGTCAAATCGCGCAACCAGCTGATGGACGTCGCCTACCAGGACGACATCTATGTCGACGACCGCACCATCGACAGCCACATCAAGCGGCTGAGGCGCAAGTTCCGGGCCACCGACGGCGAGTTCAAGGCGATCGAGACCCTCTACGGCGTGGGCTACCGTTTTGCCGAGGAATGACGAGAAGGACCTCGACCTCAAATGGTCGGGGCGCTGGATGCTCCTCCACCGTATCCTGGCGGTCAACATCTTCGCGCTCGCCGTCCTCGCGGGCAGCATCTTCTATCTCGACAGCTTCCGGGGTCGCCTGACCACCGGGGCGGTCGCCGGCGCCGAAACTCAGGTAGGGATCATGGCGGATTCGCTGGCGCTCGCCGAACCGGGCGAGAAGACGGCGTTGCTTCACCGGCTGGGAACGCGCTCCCGCACGCGACTGCGCGTTTTCGGGGCCGACGGAACGTTGCGGATGGACAGTTGGCACGGCGCGCCGCCGACTTACGAGCTGCGCGATCCGGCCCAGGAGCCATGGCGCAAGAATGTCGCCCGGCTGCTCGACAATCTGTTCGACGCCGTCGCGGGCAAGCCCCCGGCCTCCCCTCTGCCGTTGCCGGAGCCGGAGCGGATCGAGGGCTGGAGCGAAGCGGTCGCGGCCTCCCGGGCTCCGCGCCCAACCACGATGCTGCGCAGGGCACCGGAAGGGACCTTGTTCATCTCCGCGGCGTCGCGGATCCCGGCCTCGGACGACGTCCTGCTGCTTACCCGCAATGCCCGGGACATCAGGAGCATCGTCCGCGACGAGCGCAGGACGTTGTGGATCGTCGTCTTCGTGACGTTGATCGTATCGATCCTGTTGTCGCTGTTCCTCGCGCGGACCATCGCACGGCCCCTGCGCCACCTGGCCCGGGCCGCTCACCAGGTCCGGCTCGGGCGCGCGCGGGAGGTGTCGGTTCCCACCCTCCCCGCCCGCCGCGACGAGATCGGCCTCCTCGCCCGC
>DASWLY010000071.1:0-5094 GCA_036400035.1 Allosphingosinicella sp. | reverse complement strand
TGCCCCCGGCATGCCGACCCGCCTACACCCCCCTCCCGCAGCAAGCTGGGGGAGGATTAGAAGATTAGCACTCTCGCCAATAGACTGCTAAGCTCTCCCTTTCCCGCTGCCGTAGCGCCTCAGCGTACCTCCGACAGTGAGACGAAAATCATGGCAGCCAAAGATGTGCGTTTCGCGCGCGACGCCCGCGAAGGGATCGTTCGCGGGGTCGATATGCTGGCCGACGCGGTCAAGGTGACTCTCGGCCCCAAGGGCCGCAACGTCCTCATCGACAAGGGCTGGGGCCCGCCCCGGATCACCAAGGACGGAGTGACCGTCGCCAAGGAGATCGAGCTCACCGACAAGTTCGCCAACATGGGCGCCCAGATGATGCGGGTCGTCGCCTCGCGCACCGCGGACCATGCCGGCGACGGGACCACCACCGCCACCGTGCTCGCCCAGGCGATCGTCCACGAAGGCATGAAGTCGGTCGCCGCCGGCGCCAACCCGATGGACCTGAAGCGGGGCATCGAGCTGGCGGTGGCCCGGGTCGTCCAGGATCTCGCCGCCCGGGCCCGCCCCGTCGCCAGCTCGAAGGAGATCGCCCAGGTCGGCACCGTCTCGGCCAACGGCGATGCCGAGGTCGGCGACATGATCGCCAGGGCGATGGACAAGGTCGGCAAGGAAGGCGTGATCAGCGTCGAGGAGGCGACCGGCCTTACCCTCGAGCTCGACCTCGTCGACGGCATGCAGTTCGACCGCGGCTACCTTTCGCCTTACTTCGTCACCGATGCCGAGAAGATGATCGTCGAGCTCGCCGATCCCTACATCCTCCTCCACGAGAAGAAGCTGGGCAAGCTCCAGGACCTCCTCCCCCTGCTCGAGGCGGTGGCGCAATCGGGGCGGCCTTTGCTCATCATCGCCGAGGATATCGAGGGCGAGGCACTCGCTACCCTGGTCGTCAACAAGCTTCGCGGCGGGCTCAAGGTCGCCGCCGTCAAGGCGCCCGGCTTCGGCGACCGCCGCCGCCTGGTTCTCGGCGACATCGCCGTGCTCACCGCCGGCCAGGCGCTCTCCGACGAGCTCGGGATCAAGCTCGAGAAGGTGACCCTGGAAATGCTCGGCACCGCCAAGCGCGTCGTCATCGACAAGGACAAGACGACGATCGTCGGCGGCGCCGGCGACAAGGCGGCGATCGACGCCCGCGCCGACAACATCCGCGGCGAGATCGAGCGGTCGGACAGCGAATATGACATGGAGAAGCTTCAGGAGCGGCTGGCAAAGCTCGCCGGCGGGGTCGCCGTGATCAAGGTCGGCGGCGCCAGCGAGACCGAGGTCAAGGAGCGCAAGGACCGGATCGACGACGCCCTCCACGCCACCCGGGCCGCCGTCGAGGAAGGCATAGTGCCCGGCGGCGGCACGGCTTTGCTCTACGCGGCGAAGGCGCTCGAAGCGCTCGACAGCCCGAACGAGGACCAGGCCCGCGGAATCGACATCGTCCGGCGCGCGCTTCAGGCGCCGCTTCGCCGGATCGCCGAGAATGCCGGCATCGACGGCGCCGTGGTGGCGGGCAAGCTGCTCCAGGACGGGAACGAGAACCAGGGCTTCAATGCCCAGACCGAGATCTACGAGAATCTGATCGAGGCGGGAGTCATCGACCCGGCCAAGGTCGTCCGCTCCGCGCTTCAGGACGCCGCCTCGGTCGCGGCGATGATCGTCACCACCGAGGCGGGGGTCACCGACCTCCCCGAGGACGATCTCGTCCCCGACACCAACTTCGGCTGACGACGCGGGAGCGGTGCGCGGAATTGGTGCCAGGCGCCGAATTCCAAGTCGCCGGGCTGCAACGACTACATCTTGGAAATTTCGGTGTCTGACACCGGTTGACGCAGGAGGATGGCAATGGCCGACGCGAAGGAAAAGACGGGTGACGGAGCGGCGGACGATCTTGCCGCCTTCATCGATGCCACGCCCTTCTGGGTGATCTGGCAGACCAGCCTGCCGGCGAGCGGCCGCAACCGGATTCGCCGGATCTCGCAGGATTACCCGACCGCCGCCCGGGCCGAGGCCGATGCCGAGCGCTACCGCCGGTCGGGCGCGATCACCTGGGTCGAGGAAGCCCGCCCGCTCGCGCCCCGCGCTGTCCCGGCCGCGGCCCTCGATGCGCTGCGCGGCACCGCTTCGGTCGACGGCGTCACCGCCATCGGTGGGCGTCCCTTGTAGAGAATGATCGTTTGTGACTGATACACTCCGTCATTGCGAGCGAAGCGAAGCAATCCAGAGCGGCCTTGCGAGGCCCGCTGGATTGCCGCGTCGCTTCGCTCCTCGCAATGACGAATGGGTAAACGACCCTCCCCTCAGGCGTACCGGTCCACCACCGCCTGGTGAAGCGGCCGGTCGAAGCTCAGTCCCGCGCGGTCGCCTTGGAACCAGGCGATCCGCGACGGCCAGCTTTCGAGCCCGGGCAGCTTGAGCCAGACCCGGGCGCCGACCTCGCAATGGCCGGCGACCTCGATCCCGCAGCCATGGGTCGAGAGATCGACGACGATGATCGGGGCGCCGGGACGGTCGTTGGCGGAGGCGAGGCCGGCACCGAAGCTGACCGGATGGCGGGTGAAGCGCCGCCGGTCCTCGGCGGCTCCCCTCTCGAGCACGGCGGCGACTCGCATGCCGGGTGTTCCTTTCAGATCGGTGCGGCGCCCGGAATGTCGCGCAAAAGGGTAACGAGTCGTTACCGCGGCGCATTCCACGTAGTTCTGCGAGGGGGGAGGCGGTCCCGGGCCTTTAGCGCGGCGCCATCCGGATCGCCCCGTCGAGACGGACATATTCGGCGTTCAGGTAATTGTTCTCGGCCATGAACACCGCCAGCCGCGCATATTCCTCGGCCCGGCCGAGGCGCTTGGGGAAGGGCACCTGCGCCGCAAGCGCGTCCTTCACGTTCTGCGGCATCATCGCCACCATCGGAGTCTCGAACACGCCGGGCAGGATGGTGTTGACCCTGATGCCTTCGTTCATCAGGTCGCGCGCGATGGGCAGCGCCATCCCGAGCACGCCCGCCTTGGACGCGCTGTAGGCCGCCTGGCCGATCTGGCCGTCCTGCGCCGCCACCGAGGCGGTGTTGATGATGAGGCCGCGCTCGCCGTCCTCGAGCGGCTCGAGCGAGACCATTCCGAGAGCGGATTGGGAGAGCACCCGGAAGGTGCCGATCAGGTTGATCTGGATGGCCAGCTCGAACTGCTGGATCGGGTAGCCCCTCGCCTCCCCGGTCGCCTTGTCCCGTCCGACCGTCTTGGCCGCGTTGGCGACTCCGGCGCAATTGACGCAGATCCGCTCCTGGCCGTGGGCCTCGCGCGCCCTGGCGAAGCCGGCGGCGACCGCCTCGTCCGAAGTGACGTCGACCTGGGCGAAGACTCCCCCGATCGAGGCCGCGACCGCCTCGCCTTTCTCGGAATCCCGGTCGAAGACGGCGACCTTCACTCCGCGTCCGGCGAGCGCCCGGGCGGTGGCCTCGCCGAGGCCGGAGGCGCCGCCGGTGACGATGGCGGCGATATCGGGTCCAAGCTTCATGTCTCTCGCTCCTGCGGGTCTGTGTGCCGCCGCTCCTACGCAGTCGCCGGGCGGGCTTCAACGTCGCGCCCGAAATTGTTCATTGTATGCACAGGATTGTATAATTATACGGCTTAATCTGAGTTAGAAAAGAAGCCGCTTCCATGCTTACCTGTACGCCCACCCGCCCCTGGGGCATCCACCCCGCGCTACGCAGCGACGAGGATTGCCCGCGTTGCGGCTGGACGGCGCCGGGGCCGGTCGGCAACGCCTTCGCCGACGCGCTGGCGGCGGCCGAGGAAGCCCGTGCCTGGGCCGCCGAGTTCGGCTGGGGCGTCCGCGATGCCGGCGAGGCGCTCGCCGCCTGACGGCTCAATTTGTGCGGCCGCCATTGAATGCGGACGAAACCGGCGCCATTTCGCGCGGGCAGATGCAACTCACCATCGACAACGAAGCTTCGACGGCGATGAGCCGTCTGACCGTCATACGCCTCGCTTTGCTCACCTCGCGGGCGATGGAGAATTGGCGCGCCGGAGTCGGCGACAACGATTCGGCGTTGATATTGCTCGCGGTCGTCCCGATCGCCGGCGAGCGGCTGACCCGGGTCGACCTGCCCGAGGCGCTGCGCAGCGTCGAGACTCCGCTTCCGGCCGGCTATGCCGCCGGCTGCAACATCAGCTCGATCGCCGCGGCGACGGGGCTCAACCGCGAAACCACCCGGCGCAAGGTCAGCGCCCTGATCGAGCGGGGCTATCTCGGCCGGTCCAAGGAGGGGGAGATAGGCTTCCCGCCGGCCCGCCAGCAGGATCCCTCGACTCTCGATTTCGTCAGGAAGCAGCTCGAGGCGGTCGCCCGCTTCGCCAACGATTCGATTCGCGACGGAGTGCTCAAGGCCGCCTAAGGCATGATCGGCTCAGCCTGGCCACCCGTCATTGCGAGCGAAGCGAAGCAATCCAGCGGCTCGGCAGTCCGAAGCTGGATTGCTTCGTCGCAATGACGGCAGAGTGCATCGATCCAAGACGATCACGCTCTAGCCTTCTCCAGGCCGGCTTGAGCCGGCCGGGTCCACTTCATATTCGTCCGCGATGTCGAGAAACGCCGCCTGGTCCGAACGGCCACGGCTGCCCGTCGACCGTGCGGCCTCGCGGCACTTGGCCCTGCATCGGGCCCGGAGGCTGGCGAGAAAGGGAGATGAAGGGGGCCGGGAGCGCCCGTGGAAGCAAACGCCCCGGCCCCGCCGTGAGAGGAAGCCATTCAACTCATCGGTAGGTCTTCAATACGCTACTGATCGAGATTAATCCAGCAAAATCGGGCAAGCATGCAAAAAAAGGCAGCGATAACAACGCCGAAGGCCGAGCGTTGCAAGCTCGGCACCGTGCGGCCACGATCAATTTCGCTCCGCACCGGAACCGATGCGCAGCCGGTACGTCCTGCCCGCGGCGCCCTCCCTGACGCCGTGTAAGAGGGGCGCCTCCTCAGCTTCGGAGGCGCCCCTTCCCCCCTCCCCGGCGATCGGCCGCCGATCGTACCGCGAACGCAGGGAGGCGCCGGGTTGCTTGCCCCGGACGC
>DASWLY010000070.1:0-4484 GCA_036400035.1 Allosphingosinicella sp. | reverse complement strand
CGCTACGACATCGACATGACCAAGTGCATCTATTGCGGCCTGTGCCAGGAAGCCTGCCCGGTCGACGCCATCGTCGAGGGACCGAATTTCGAATATGCCACCGAGACCCGGGAGGAGCTGATCTACGACAAGGCGAAGCTGCTGGCCAATGGCGACAAATGGGAGCGGTCGCTCGCCGCCAACCTTGCCGCCGATGCGCCCTACCGCTAAGCGCCGGGCCGTCTTCAGATGATCATTCCCCGATTCCCCCTCCGCGTCATCCCGGCGAAAGCCGGGACCTCAGGTCGAGAAGTCACAGTGGGTCTCCCCGAGACCCCGGCTTCCGCCGGGGTGACGGCGTGGGCGGGTCTCCCCGAGACCCCGGCTTCCGCCGGGGTGACGGCTTGGGCGGGTCTCCCCGGAGCCCCGGCTTCCGCCGGGGTGACGGCGTGGGCGGGTCTCCCCGGAGCCCCGGCTTCCGCCGGGGTGACGGCGTGCGCCGGGGTGACGGCATGCGCGGCGGCCGTGCCGTCATGATCGAAGTCTTCGCCTTCTACCTCTTCGCCACCCTGGTCGTCGCCAGCGGGGTGATGACGATCGCCTCGCGCAACCCCGTTCATTCGGTGCTCTGGCTGATCCTCGCCTTCTTCAACGCGGCCGGTCTGTTCCTGATCCTGGGGGCCGAGTTCGTCGCCATGCTGCTGGTGATCGTCTACGTCGGCGCGGTCGCCGTGCTCTTCCTGTTCGTGGTGATGATGCTCGACGTCGATTTCGCCACCCTGCGCGCCGGAGTCGCCCGCTACTGGCCGTTCGGTTTCGCCCTCGCGATGGTCCTGCTTGTGGAGGTCTTCTTCGCCGTGATGGCGTGGAATGCCGGGGCTCTGAGCGGCGCCGTCAGGGGCGCTCCCACGACCCAGGGCATCCCGAACGTCGAGGCCCTCGGCCGGGTCCTCTACACCCGCTACCTCTATATCTTCGAGGCCGCCGGGCTGGTCCTGCTCGTGGCGATGATCGGCGCGATCGTCCTGACCCACCGCACCCGAAGCGGCCTCAGGCCTCAGAACGTCTCGGACCAGGTCCGCCGCCGGCCCGAGGATGCCGTCGTCAACATGCGGCCCGGAGTGGGCGAGGGGATGAAGCTGTGATCGCTCCCGTCATCCCGGCGAAAGCCGGGACCTCAGGACGAGAAGTCTCGGCGGGTCTCCCCGAGACCCCGGCTTTCGCCGGGGTGACGGTGTGCGCGGCGTCGGGGATGCCGTCATGATCGGCTTGGGCCATTATCTCGCCGTCGGCGCGATCCTGTTCGTGCTCGGGGTGTTCGGGATCTTCCTCAACCGCAAGAACATCATCGTCATCCTGATGGCGATCGAGCTCATCCTGCTCGCGGTCAACATCAACCTCGTCGCCTTCTCGGCCTATCTCGGCGACATGGTCGGCCAGGTGTTCGCGATGTTCGTCCTCACCGTCGCCGCCGGCGAAGCGGCGATCGGGCTCGCCATCCTCGTCATCTACTTCCGCCGCCGCGGCACGATCGCGGTCGACGACATCAACCAGATGAAGGGGTGAGGATGGTGGCGCCCCTCGTCATCCCGGCGAAAGCACTCGTCATCCCGGCGAAAGCCGGGATCTCGTCGGGGTTGGCCGCCGAGACTTCGCGTCCTGGGATCCCGGCTTCCGCCGGAATGACGGGTGCGGGTGTCCACGAGGTCCCGGCTTCCGCCGGGATGACGGGGGGCATCGGCGCTCCCGCCTCGGTGGTGTCATGACCGTCCAGCTCATCGTCTTCCTGCCGCTGCTGGCGGCGATCGTCGCCGGGCTCGGCAACCGGATGCTCGGCAACACTGTCGCCAAGCTGATCACGACGGGCGCGCTCTTCGCCTCCTGCGCACTGTCCTGGCCGATCTTCCTCGGCTTCATCGCCGGCACCGAGCACAGCCAGCTTCATCCGGTCCTCGCCTGGATTCATTCCGGGAATCTCCAGGTGGACTGGGCGCTTCGGGTCGACGCGCTGACCTCGGTGATGCTGGTGGTGGTGACCACGGTCTCGGCCCTCGTCCACCTCTACAGCTGGGGCTATATGGCGGTGGACGACAGCCAGCCCCGCTTCTTCGCCTATCTGTCGCTGTTCACCTTCGCGATGCTGATGCTGGTGACGGCGGACAACCTCGTCCAGATGTTCTTCGGCTGGGAGGGCGTCGGCCTCGCTTCCTACCTTCTGATCGGCTTCTGGTACCACAAGCCCTCGGCCAACGCCGCGGCGCTCAAGGCCTTTCTCGTCAACCGGGTCGGCGATTTCGGATTTTCGCTGGGCATCTTCGCCACCTTCCTGGTCTTCGGCACCGTCTCGATCCCGGAGATCCTCGCCGCCTCGCCCGGGATGGCGGGCTCGACCGTGGGCTTCCTCGGCCAGCGCTTCGACACGATGACCCTCATCTGCATCCTCCTGTTCATCGGAGCGATGGGCAAGTCGGCCCAGCTCGGCCTCCACACCTGGCTTCCGGACGCGATGGAGGGGCCGACCCCGGTCTCCGCCCTGATCCACGCCGCGACGATGGTCACGGCCGGCGTGTTCATGGTCTGCCGCCTGTCGCCGATGTTCGAGACCAGCGAGACCGCGCTCGCCTTCGTCACCGTCGTCGGAGCGGCGACGGCCCTTTTCGCCGCCACCGTCGGCACCGTTCAGAACGACATCAAGCGGGTCATCGCCTATTCGACCTGCTCGCAGCTGGGCTACATGTTCTTCGCGGCGGGAGTCGGCGCCTATGGCGCGGCGATGTTCCACCTCTTCACCCACGCCTTTTTCAAGGCCTTGCTGTTCCTCGGCGCGGGCTCGGTCATCCACGCCATGCACCATGAGCAGGACATGCGCTTCTACGGCGCGCTCCGGAAGCACATCCCGATCACCTTCTGGGCGATGACCATCGGCACGCTCGCCATCACCGGGGTCGGGATCATCCAGGTGGCGGGCTGGTCCGGCTTCGGCTTCGCCGGCTTCTATTCGAAGGACGCGATCATCGAGAGCGCCTTCGCCAGCGGCACAGCGGTCGGCGGCTTCGCCTTCGCGGTCGGAATCACCGCTGCCCTGCTGACCAGCTTCTACAGCTGGCGCCTCGTCTTCCTGACCTTCTTCGGCAAGGCCCGCTGGGCGGCGTCGGAGCATATCCAGCACGCGCTTCACGACCATGGCCATCATGGCCACCATGGCGACGATCCCGCCGCCGAGGATTCCGGGCATGACACCCGTCCGCACGAAGCGTCGGCGCTCGAAGTGCCGGCCGGCACCGGCGGCTACCACCCGCACGAGAGCCCCTGGACGATGCTGGTGCCGCTGGGCGTGCTCTCGCTGGGCGCGATCTTCGCCGGGATCCTCTTCCACGGCCCGTTCATCGAGGCCGAGGAGGGCGCGCATTTCTGGGGAACCAGCATCGCCTTCGATACCCATCTCGCCCACGCGATCCACGAAGTGCCCCTGTGGGTGAAGCTGGCGCCGGGCGCGGTGATGATCGTCGGCTTCCTGATCGCCCTCCAGGCCTATATCCGGAGGACCGACATTCCCGCCCGTTTCACCGCCCAGTGGAGCGTGCTCCACACCTTCCTGTACAACAAATGGTTCTTCGACGAGATTTACGACGTCGTCTTCGTCCGTCCGTCGCTGTGGCTGGGACGCCTGTTCTGGAAGCGCGGCGATGAAAAGACGATCGACCGCTTCGGGCCCGACGGCGCGGCGACGATGGTCCGCGTCGGCAACGTGCTGACCGCCCGGCTCCAGACCGGCTACCTCTACACCTACGCTCTGGTGATGCTCCTCGGCCTTGCCGCCGCCGCGACCTGGGCAATGGCACGATGAACAGCCTGGGATTTCCCATTCTCAGCCTGATGCTGGCCGT
This sequence comes from Allosphingosinicella sp., assembly GCA_036400035.1. Lineage (GTDB taxonomy): Bacteria > Pseudomonadota > Alphaproteobacteria > Sphingomonadales > Sphingomonadaceae > Allosphingosinicella. The sequence continues at coordinate 618 of DASWLY010000070.1, read as the reverse complement.
GCCGATGGCGGCGGCCATCGCCTGCCTGTTCCTTTCCAATGCGGGCGCCCGCTGGCTTGCGCTTCTGGCGACGCTCGCCAACCTGGCGCTCGGCATCGTCTTGTGGTTGAGCTACGAGATCGGCGGGCCGCAATGGCAATTCGTCGAGCACGCGTTCGACTTCGGCGCCTTTTCCTGGGCGCTCGGGATCGACGGCATCGCGCTCATGCTGATCATGCTGTCGGTGTTCCTGATGCCGATCTGCATCGCCGCCAGCTGGTCCTCGATCGAGCACCGCATCCCCGAATATATGGCGTCCTTCCTGCTTATGGAGACGCTGATGCTCGGCGTCTTCATGGCGCAGGACATCTTCCTCTTCTACATCTTCTTCGAGGCCGGCCTCATTCCGATGTTCCTCATCATCGGTATCTGGGGCGGCGCCAACCGCATCTACGCCAGCTACAAATTCTTCCTCTACACCCTGCTCGGCTCCGTGCTGATGCTGGTCGCCATGCTGTGGATGGTGAACGAGGCCGGGACTACGTCCATTCCGCGCCTGATGGCGCATGATTTCCCGCGGGAAGCGCAGACGTGGCTGTGGCTCGCTTTCTTCGCCAGCTTTGCGGTGAAGATGCCGAT
>DASWLY010000069.1:0-6507 GCA_036400035.1 Allosphingosinicella sp. | reverse complement strand
GCTCGACCAGTTCCTCTTCCAGCGCCCTGGCCGACGCCCGCGAAGGGCTTGAGAAATCGACGTCCCACCATTGCACCGGCTCGGGCACGGCGCGGCCTCGGCGGACGAGGAGATAATGGCCTGCGGCGAGCTTCCTCACGCCCTCGACCATGCAGCTGTCGTCGGGGACATAGCCCAAAGCGAGATAATCCTCGACCGCGCGGGGGCTGGGCGAGCGCCGAAGCAGCGGGTGGGCGAGCAGGCCCTTGAGCTCGGAGGCGAAGATCAGGGCGTCGTCGGACAGGGTCGTCCAGTAAAGCGGCTTCACTCCGAGACGGTCTCGGGCGAGGAAGAGGACGTCCTGATCCGAATCGTAGAGGGCGAAGGCGAACATGCCGTTGAAGCGGGTGAGGCAATCCGGCCCCCATTGCCGCCATGCCGCCAGGATAACCTCGGTGTCGCTCTCGGTCCGGAAGCGGTGGCCGAGCGGCTCCAGCTCGGCCCTCACCTCGCGGAAATTGTAGATCTCGCCATTATAGCTGAGCGCCAGCCGGCCGTCGGCGGACAGCATCGGCTGGTCGCCGGTGGCGAGGTCGATGATCGAGAGGCGCCGGTGGCCGAGGCCGACCCCCGGCGCGGTCCATACGCCGCTTCCGTCCGGCCCGCGATGGGCGAGCGAATCCGCCATCGCCCGGACCCGCTTGGGATCCACGGGCTTGGGGTTGCTGACATAGAAAAGGCCGGCGATGCCGCACATCTTTAAGCCCCTGCCAGCCCGGCGCCCCGGTCGGCAAGGGGCGCGATCGGCCCCAGGTCCTTCAGGAAGGCCTCGATCGCCGGCCGCGGGCTGAGGCCGTCCGCCGGAGCCTCGGCCGCGACCAGCACCGCCACCGCCCGCTGAGGGCCGCCGAGCAGCCGCACCTTGACCGTCTCGAGCTTCACCCGGGCCCTGCTGCCGGTGAGGATGTCGCCGACCCGGTAGAAGCTCGCCACTTCGCGAACCTTGCCGTGCGATCCGAGCCGTTCCGCCTTGCCGCCGGGCGGCGGCGCCGAATCGCCGGTCCAGGACCAGGCGCCCTCTTCATCGGCCGCGCCCTGCCCGTAGCCCACCAGCTCGCGCCCCTCGCTCTGCCGGGCGAAGACGACCAAGGCGAGGTCGACCTGCTGCCCGGCGGCGTTGCGGTAGCGGCCGAGCTGGACCCGGTCGGCGCCCGTATAATGCGGCTGCCATTCCGGCCCCGCCGGCAGCCGGGTCCAGCCGGGCACTTCGGGGAGCGGCGAATTGGGAACCGGGCGAGTCCCGGCGGCGGCGACGGCGCCCGACCAGAAGGGCGCGACGGCGGCGAGGGCGACGGCGATCGCCGCCAGCTGGGCCGCCCGCGCCGTCCGGCCCGGCTCGGTGCCGGGCGCCTGCAGGTCGGCGGGATCGAACCCGCGCGCGTCGGGCGCCCGGTCGAAGAAGCGCCAGGCGCCCGCCAGGATCAGGGCGATGACGATGGCGAAGAACAGCCAGCCGTAGACGAGATGATCGACCCCGACCGCGACCGCGTTGTTCGTCCGGTACGCCAGATAGATGGTCCCGAAGGCCCTCACCCCGTTGGCGAGGACGGCGATGGCGAGCGCGGCGGCGACGAACAGGATCCGGCGGTGCCACGACTTGAAGCACAGATTGGCCACGAGCGCGCCCAGGGCCGCCATCGCCACAAGGAACCGAACCCCCGAACAGGCTTCGGCGACCCGGAACAGCCCGGTCGGAGTGGAGATGAAGATGCCCTCGATATGTGCCGGAATGCCGGTCAGGGCGAGCAGGGCCATGCTCATGTCGGCGGTCAGGGTCTGAAGCGGCGGCACCAGCTCCTCGCCGAACGGCACCAGGAAAAAGGCGTAGAAGATCGGAAAGGCGAGGCCGAGCGACACCGCCTTGCCAAGGCAGGCGACAACCGCCCCCTGAAGCATCAGCACCAGGCCGAGATGGCGGAGCAGGGCGACGTTGCCCGCCTCGCCCAGCAGCCATGCGGCCCCGGCGCCGGCGACCACAAGCAGGCCCGGCGCCCAGGCTCGCGGCGCCAGCGCCTTCAGCTCGGGCAGGCGCTGGCGGACCAGCCAGGCGATGATGGGCACGATCAGCAGGCAATGGTTGAAGGTGGCGCTTTTCCACCAGATCCCCGCCATGTCGGCGGCGTCGCGCGCGAACAGAAGCAGGATCGCCGCCCCGGCCGCCGCCAGGGCGACGAGATGCATCCGCCAGGCGTCGGCGATCGGCTCGGCCCGCTGGATGGGAAGGACCGCCGTCATGCCGCCGCCTGCCGCGGCGGGACGCCGGAAATGTCGCCGTGGCTCGCGAGCCGCGCCTCCCAGCGGTAGACCTGCTCCATCCGGCGGCGGGCGCCCTGCCCCATCGCCTCCGCGCGCTCGCGGTCTTCGAGAAGGCCCGCAATCGCCTCCGCCTGCGCCTCGGCGCCGTCGGCGACCAGCAAATGGCGCCCGGGCTCCGCCTCTATCCCTTCGAAGGCCGCCGGCGAGGCGACCACCGGCCGAGCCATGGCCATCGCCTCGAGCACCTTGTTCTGGATTCCCCGGGCGATCCGGAGCGGCGCCGCGACCACGTCCGCGGCGGCGAGCCAGGAGCGCACGTCGGGAACCGAGCCGGTGACGATCGTGCGCGGCCCGGCGAGCCGGCGCACCGCCTCGGGCGGCTTGCGGCCGACGATGGCGAAGCGCGCCTTGGGCAGCATCGGCATCACCTCGCCGGCGAACCAGCGCACCGCGTCGATATTGGGCGCATAGTCCATCTGCCCGGTGAAGACGATCAGCGGCCCGCGCTCCGCGAGCGCCGGGAAGCGGGCCGCGGGGTCGTAATAATCGAGATCGACGCCGTTCTGCAGGGCCCGGATATCGGCCGCGGCAAGGCCGCTACGGCGCCTGAACAGGTCCGCCTCGGCGTCGCTGACGAACAGGCTGACGTCGGCCCGGGCGGCGACCGAGCGCTCGAACGCGGCCAGCATTCTGCCCTCGCGGCGGTGGACCGGCGCCATCGCTCCGCCTTCGGCGCCGTAGGATTCGAACTTCGCCGAATCGACGTCCCCGAAATCCATCACGAAGCGGGCCTGGACGTCTTCCGGCACGAACTGCGCCATCTGTCCCGAGAAAGCGAAGATCGTCGAGATCCTGCCGCTCGCCAGCATCCGCTCGACGAAGCCGCGCAGGGCGAGGCTGTCGAACAGGGTGAGCGACGCCGGCTTGCCTTCGAGGAGCGCCCGGGCGCCCGCCACGACCCGCGTCGTGCGCCTGACCTCGACATGCGCCTCGCCCAGAGCGGGCCCTAGCGCTTCGCGAAGGCCGGCGAGGTTGGCGGCGTCGGCCTCGTCGTCGGCGAGGCAGGCGAGATGCACCCGGCCGAGGCCCGCGAGGTGCCTCAGCTCGTGGAACGTCCGGATCTTGTCGCCCCGGTCCGGCGGGAACGGGATCCGGTGGGCGAGGAACAGGATTTCGGCCATCAGCCGAGCCCCCGCGCCAAAACGGGGCCGAGCCGGTTGGAGATCCAGAGCGGAAGCTTCTTCCAGGCCTCGACCTTGAGGCGGTTCTCCGGGCTCAGGGGATTGATGTCGCGGGCGGCGCCGCCGGCCGCGGTCCGGACTCCGTAGCGCAAGGGCTGCGGCTCCATGCCCCAGTTCATCTTGAAGCTGTGGTTGCCGGTGCCGACCTTCGAGCGGCCGAAATCGAAGCGGGTGCAGCCGCGCCTCGAGGCATGGCACATCGCTTCGAAATACATGAGCTCGCTTCCGAAGCAGTCGCGCGCTTCCCAGGTGCCGCCGCCCCAATAAGGGTGGATGGCCCCCTTGAAGTAGAAATTGAGGACGCTGGCGACCGGGCTCGCGCCGTTGAAGATCGTGACGATGTCGGCATCCTGCCCGAACCGGTCGAGCATCGCGTCGAACAGCCGGCGCGGGAAAACGGGCGAGCCCAGGTTGCGCATCGACTCGCCGTAGACCCGGAAGAAATCGGCCCTGTCCGACGGTCCGGTTCCGATCCGGGTCTGAAGCCCCAGCGCCCGGGCGCGCCTGACGCCGCGGTGGCGGCGCTTGATCGCCTTGAGGATCGCCTCCTCCCCCTGCGGCAGCGCCATCTCGAACCCGACATAGACGTCGTCGCGGACGACATAATCGTCCGGGAGCGGCCCGCCGCGAAGCTCGAGGGTGGCGCAGCCGAGCCGGCCGGCAAGGTCCCAGCCGGCCCGAAGCAGAGCGTCGGCCGCCGCCTTGTCGTCGGCCAGGGCCCCGCCGCCGGTGCCGAAGCCGGTCGAGACCAGCGCCCGGCCGAACAGCACGGAGCGGACGTCGGTGAGCGCAAGGCAACCCGCCAGGCCGCCTCCGGGACGTTCCGCCACCAGATAATGGCCGCGCTGGCCGCAGCCCTGCTCCACGGCGAGGCTCCATTGGGGCCGGTGGAAGAGGACGGAGTCCGGATGCCCGGCGACATAGGAATCGATCCGGGCGCATTCGGCCGGGTCGCTCAGGTCCGCGGCGCGCACCGCGACGGCGGTGATGGGCGTGTACATCGTCATGACAGCCTTTCACGCTCCCGCTCGACCACCAGATCGGTGCGGCCCCAGTGATGGGCGGTGAACAGTTTCAACAGCTTGGGCCGCATCGCCGACAATCGGCTGTAATGACGGAGCCGGGACTTGAGCGGCGCTCCGGAGACCCGCGGCTGGCCCGGATCGATCTCCCAGGGGTGGAAATAGAAGACGGCGGGGCGATCGTCGCCCTTGTTCACCCGGCCGATCGCCCAGCTCGAGAAACGGTAGGGCAGAAGCCGGAAGAAGCCGCCTCCGCCCGCCGCCATGCGGCGCCCTCCGAGCTCGACCGTCGTAACCGGCAGCTCGATCAGGTCCGAGCCCGGAAGCGGCCGGTGAGCGAAGCGCGGGGCCTCGCGCCAGCCATAATGGTCGTGGGCGATCGGAGCGACGCTGGAAGAATAGGCATAGCCCTCCTCGGCGAGGACCCGGTGGGCCCAGGGCGTTCGCTTGTCGATCGAGAAGCTCGGCGCCCGATAGCCCTTCGGCTCGACTCCGGCCGCCTCGGAAATGGCGGCATGGGCTCGGCGCAGGTCCGCCCGGAAGCCGTCCTCGCCGAGGTTGAAGACGCGCTGATGGTCCCAGCCGTGGCTGGCGATCTCGTGCCCGGCGGCCGCGGCCCGGCGGATCAGCGCCGGGTGCCGCTCGGCGACCCATCCCAAAGTGAAGAAGGTGGCCTTGACGCCCGCTTCGGCGAACAGGTCAAGCACCGCCCCGGCGTTGCGCTCGACGCGCTGCTCGAGCCCGTCCCACTGGTCGCGGCGGATGACGGTCTCGAAGGCGCCGACCTGGAACCAGTCCTCGACGTCGACGGAGAGGGCGTTCAGCATGTGGCGTCGTCTTTCTAATTCCTCCCCGAGCTCGTCTCGGGGAGGGGGACCGCGCCGCGAAGCGGCGTGGTGGAGGGGAAATCCTGACTCTGCATTGCCTCTCCACCGTCCTTCGGACGGTCCCCCTCCCCGAGCAAGCTCGGGGAGGAATTATGAAACCTAGGCGGCATTGCTGCGGCGCGGCTGGCTCTCGTTCTCGACCCAGTCGAGCAGCACGGTCAAGACCCGGCGCACCGCCGCCTCCTGATCGTCGAGCCGGCTTTCGATCGCCGCGATGCGGCGCTCCAGCGAAGCGTCGGCCCCCGCCTCGATAGCCACCTCGAAGGCGGGCTCCTGGAAGACCGCGGGCCGCCGAAGCGGCAGGACCCGCTTGGACGCGCTCTCCGGCCGGTCGGCGGCCATGTCGGCGGCAACGGCCTCGACGTCGGCGCCGCCGATCGTCTCGAGCTGCTCGACGCCGGCATAGAGGAGCAGGCGCGTGGCGAGCTGGTTGAGCTTGCGCGGAACGCCGCCGCTGTGGCGGTAGAGGGCGGCGAACGCGTCGGGCTCGAACGAGGGCCGGCCCTGCCAGCCCGCCACGGCGAGGCGGTGGACCGAATAAGGCTCGACTTCATTGGCGTCCATCGCGACCAGATGATGAGTGGCGATGACCCGCTGGCGCAGCTGCTCGAGGCTGTCCTCGCCGGCGACGCGGTCGCGGAACTCGGGCTGGCCGAGCAGGAAAATCTGAATGAGCGCACGGCCTTGGCTGGTGAAGTTCGAAAGCATCCGAAGCTCTTCAAGGGCCGAGACGGGTAGGTTCTGGGCCTCGTCGACCACCAGCAGGGTGCGCTTGCCCCGGCCCGCTTCCTCCCGAAGCCGCTGCTCGATCCGGTCGAGCAATTGCGCCTTGGTGACTCCGCCGGTCTCGAGCCCGAGCCCCTGGGCGGCGAGGCGGAGCATGTCGTCCCCCTCGACCTGCGTGGAGACGAGGCTGATCGCGTTCAGCCGCTCGCGGTCGATCGTCGCCATCAGATGGGCGACCAAAGTCGACTTGCCCGCGCCGATCTCGCCGGTGATGACGATGAAGCCTTCCCCCTGGGCGAGGCCGTAGCCGAGATAGGCCATCGCCTTCTTGTGGGT
>DASWLY010000068.1:0-15551 GCA_036400035.1 Allosphingosinicella sp. | reverse complement strand
CTATGGCAAGACGGCGACCTTCATGCCCAAGCCGATCAAGAGCGACAACGGCTCGGGCATGCACGCCCACTTCTCGATCTGGAACGGGTCCAAGCCGCTTTTCGCCGGCAACGGCTATGCCGGCCTCTCCGAGATGGCGCTCTACTTCATCGGCGGGGTCATCAAGCACGCCAAGGCCCTGAACGCCTTCACCAACCCAACCACCAACAGCTACAAGCGCCTCGTCCCCGGCTTCGAGGCGCCGGTGCTGCTCGCTTATTCGAGCCGCAACCGCTCCGCCTCCTGCCGAATCCCCTACGGCGCGGGCGAAAAGGCCAAGCGGGTCGAGTTCCGCTTTCCCGATGCTCTGGCCAATCCCTACCTGGCCTATTCGGCGATCCTGATGGCCGGCCTCGACGGAATCCAGAACCGGATCCACCCGGGCGACCCGATGGACAAGAACCTCTACGACCTGCCGCCGCAGGAGCTGGTCAACGTCCCCACCGTCTGCGGCTCGCTTCGCGAGGCGCTCATCTCCCTCCAGAACGACCGCGCCTTTTTGACCAAGGGCGACGTGTTCAGCGACGATCAGATCGACGCCTATATGGAGCTCAAGTGGGAAGAGCAGATGCGTTGGGAGACGACCCCGAGCCCGGTCGAGTACGACCTTTATTATTCGAGCTGACAGGCTCCGCACCGCTTCGTCATCCCGGCGAAAGCCGGGATCTCGGGGAGACCCGCCGTGACTTCTTGTCCTGAGGTCCCGGCTTTCGCCGGGATGACGGGTGCAACCGCGCCGCTATTTCGCCGCCTTGCGCGGCTCCAGATACTCCGGCTTGAGCACCTGCGGCGCGGCGGGCTTGCGCCGGGTACGGGCGAGCTTGCCGAGCGCGAATTCCTCGCCGAAGTCGAGGCCGACCTGGCCCTGCTGGCACCAGCGCACCTCGGCCGGCAGGGTCCCGGCCTCGGCGAGGTCGAGCTCGACGGGCGTGCCCGGCTCCAGCTGGTTGTCGCACTCGATCATCGCCCCGCCGGCGGAGATGTTGCGAAGCCGCACCGGCAGGGTCCGGCCCTCCCAGAGCAGGCTGCCGTTGCGGATGAGCCTGTGGCGGGGCGGCCGGCTGAAGCCGACGACGTCGGCGGTCGGGCGACTCTCCGTGGCGAGCGACAGCGCCTCGCTCGCCGGCATCGGTCTGGCGAAGATGAAGCCCTGGACCTGCGAGCAGCCGAGCCGGCGGATCAGCGACAGCTCCTCGATCGTCTCGGCGCCCTCGGCGGTCGTGTCCATCCCGAGGCTCTCGGCCAGGACGACGATGGCGCGGACGATGGCGCCGTTGCGGCTTCCCGCATCGGCGGCGCCGCGGACGAAGCTCTGGTCGATCTTGATCTTGTCGAGCGGCGCGTCGCGCAGATGGCCCAGGCCCGAATGGCCGGTGCCGAAATTGTCGAGCGCCAGGCGCACCCCGAGGCTGCGCAGCCGGGTCAGGGTCGCTTCGGTCGCCTTGTGATCGGCGAGGAATACCGCCTCGGTGATCTCGAGCTCGAGTCGCTCGGGATCCAGCCGCGACGCGGCGAGCGTTCCCGTGACCGTCGCCGCCAAGGCCGGATCGGCGAACTGGACGGGCGACAGGTTGACCGCGACCCGGATGTGGCGAGGCCATTTCGCCGCCTCGGCGCAGGCGGTCCTGAGCACCCAATCGCCGATCCGCGGCATCAGCCCGCACTCTTCCGCGAGCGGGATGACGAGCGACGGCGGCAACAATCCGCGCACCGGGTGATGCCAGCGCAGCAAGGCCTCGAAGGCGACCACCTCTTCCGAGACCGAATCGACGATCGGCTGATAGAGGAGCATCAGCTGGTCGTCGGCCAGAGCGTGACGCAGGTCCCTCTCGAGGATCTGCCGCTCGGCGGCGAGAGCGTGCATCTCCTGCGCGAAGAAGCGGAAGGTGCCGCGCCCGTCCGCCTTGGCCGCGTAGAGCGCGACGTCCGCGTCCTTGATCAGGCCTTGCGCCAGGGTCCTGCCGGGGATTGCCACGGCGATCCCGACCGACGTTCCGATCCGGACTTCATGCCCCTCGATCTTATAGGGGCGCGAGACCTCCTCGATCAGCCGCCCCGCCAGCTCCGAGAGCCGGCCCTCTTCCTCGATCCCGGGAAGGATGGCCTCGAACTCGTCGCCGCCCAGCCGGCCGACCTGGCCGTCCTCGCCCAGCACCCGGGTTAGGCGGCCGGCGACCTTCCTCAGCAGCTTGTCGCCGACCGGGTGGCCGAGCGTGTCGTTGACCTGCTTGAACCGGTCGAGATCGATGATCATCAGCGCGCAGCCGCGCCGGCGGGCGTCGGCATTGGCGAGCGCCTGATCCAGCATGGAGCGCATCATCGCCCGGTTGGGCAGGTTGGTCAGGCTGTCGTAGCGCGCCAGCTTGCTGGCCTCGGCCTCGCTTCGGCGCTGCTCGCTGAGATTGCTGCCGAGGCCGCGGAAGCCCAGGAAACGGCCGTAATCGTCGAAGTTCGGGCTTCCCGAAAGCAACCACCAGACGTCCTCGGCGGCCGGGGCGCGGACGACCACGTCGGCGAAAGGGAAGCGCGCGGAGAGGTGGAAGCCGAGCGTTCGGCGGCTGTCGTCGCCGCCGCTCTCGCCATCGCCGCCGCAGTCGAGCAGGAGCACATCCTCGAAACGGCGGCCGATGAGCTCGGCGGCGGCGAGCCCGAGATGCGCGGCGAGCGGCTCGGAGACGTAGGTCAGGGCGCCGTCGGCGTTGGTCTCCCAGAACCAGCCGCGGCCGCTCGCCTCGAAATCGGCGACGAACCGCCGCGCCTTTTCCGCCTGCCACTCCAGCGAGAGGCGCTGGCGGGCGGCGAAGAGGAGCTGGCGCGAACGGGAGACTCCCAGGCACAACAGGAAGAGGCCCAGGGCCGCGCCGATGGCGACGACCGGCTCCTTGCTCGGCAGCAGCGCCGAGACTCCGAACGTCGCTGCGACGGCCAGGGTCATCAGCGCCGGAACCATGAAGAAGATGGGGATGGCCGCGCCGGCGCCCGCGATCAGCGCCGCCTTGACCACCAGCGTGTGCGCGGCGGGCGCGACGGCGAGGGCGGTGCCGAGCCACAGCGCGGATGTGGCCGCGATTTGGAGGGCGGTGAGGCGAACGAGCTGGTATGGGCGCAGGGTGAGGCGCTTCAACGCGAACCACAGCAGGGCGTCGAGGATCAATATCGCGAGAAGCAGGCTTGCCGCGGAGGCGAGCCGGGCCGGGGCGCCGGCGGCGGCGAGCCCGCCTAGCAGCACCGCGCCCCACAGCAGGTGCGAACCGGTCAGGAGCGGCAGCGAAAGCTGGATCGCGCGCGCGCGCTCGCGGGCGGCGCGTTCGTCGTCCTCGTCGGCGGCCGGCGTGAAGTCGAACAGCAGCAGCTCCGCGATCTGGGGCGGAGTGACGGGCTCCTGGCCCCTGTCGCTCAAACCGGCGAACCGCCCTTTACGCATGGCTTCCTGAGTCCCGATGAATATCCTCCGGCTTCCCCCGGATCCGGTGCAAGCCGCCTAGGCAATTCAAGTTAAGAAAGCGCTTTACCCGCCTCCTCCGATTCATGCCGAGGCGCAGCCCTTGCGCATCGGCAGGGCGCCCAGGATCTCGCGCCTGATCTGCCCTTCCGCCGCCCGGCGGCCGGCATGCTTCGCCGCCGCCCGTTCGACCAGCAGCCGGGCGAGCGTGTGATGCCGGTCGCGGAAGGTCCACTGGCAGCTCTTGAGCTCGATCGGAGCGAAGAACCGCGCTCCGAACTGATCGTCGCGCTGCCACTCCACCTGGGCATCGACCGAGCCGATGCCGGGCACGTCGAGCGAGACGCTGCCGCCCGGCTTCACCCGCGCTTCGCATTGGGCGCGGAAGCCCGAAGCCGAGAGATCGAGCATCTTGATCTGGAGACTGCTCCAGCTGTTCGGCCGCAGCCGCGTCTCCGCGTCCACTGGAAGCCGTTCCGACCGGCGGCCGCTTTCCAGGCCGTAATCATCGTCCGAGGACATTTTGATCCCCATCCCCAAGTTGAGGCTGGGCTCGACATTAGACCGGGGGCGTTAATGATTCGCTGCCACGCCCCGTCATCTTTGGAAACATGGATCAATTCGGGTTCGGCCGTCATTGCGAGCGTAGCGAAGCAATCCAGCGGCTCGGCCGAGGCGGATTGCTTCGTCGCTTCGCTCCTCGCATCGACGGCCCTCAATAGTCCTTCGACACCCTGACGTTGACGCTCTCGCGGCCGATGGTCGAGATGCTCGACAGGATCGAGAGCCAGCGGGTGATCTGATATTCCACCAGCGTGGCCGAGTAACCGCGAGCGTCGGTCACCACCTCGACATAGACTCGCCGGCCGAGATACTTGCCGGCGGCGATGGCCGTACCCTGGCCGGTGGTGATGTCGGCGGGGACGATTCGAAGCCGGTCGAGGCCGGTGGCGGCGCGGACCGCGTTGATCGGGTCGAGCCCCCCGCCGCTATTGTTGAGCGAGGCGACGGCGGCGGCGAGCTGGAGCGCCTCCGGGGCCGACAGGTTCGTGATCGAGGCTCCGAACAGCAGCCGGCTGAGCAGCTCGTCCTGCGGCAGGGCCGGAGTGCTGGTGAAGGCGATCTCCGGCCGCTGGCCGCGGCCGGTCACCCGGATGACCGCGTTGAGCCCCTGGACCCCGCCTTCCGCGGTGATGTCGAGGACCGGATTGACCGGGGACTCGCCGAGGAACCGGATCTGGCCCCGTTCCAGATCGAAGCGGCGGCCGGCGAAGTCGTAGCTGCCGCGGATTAGGTCGGCTCGGCCGCTGATCCGGGGCTCGGTGACGGTGCCGGCGATCTTGAGGTCCGCGCTCCACTCGCTGTTGATTCCGAGACCGGTCACCATCAGCCGGTTTCTCGCCTCGACGTCGAGGTCGAGGCGCCATGGCGAGAGGCGCCGGGCCACCGGCCGTTCCTCCGGCGAACGGTTGAGCTCGCGCACCGCGAGCCGCGGCACCTGCGTCGAGGCGGTGACGCTGCCGAGGCGGAAGCTGCCGCTGACGAGGTCGAGCTTGCCCGATATGCTGCCGTCCTCGCCATCGGAGCGGATCCGGACCGGGCCGGTGACCTGCGCCTTGATGTCGTCGCGGTCGAGCAGTTGCGCCGCCCGGGCCTGAAGCGCGACGTCGATCCCGAAGCCCTTCGGACCGGCGAGGTCGAAGGTGGCCCGGCCGGTGACGGTGCCGCCGCGCTTGGTGGTCCCGGCGAAGCTGTCGAGCACCAGCTTCGACCCCCCGAAGCGCCCGGCGGCGCGGACATTGTCGATCACCATGCCGGTGACGGCGCTCTCGATCCGCGCCTTTTCGGTCCGAAGCGAGCCGCGGATCTGCGGGTTGCTCAGAGTCCCGCGAGCGTCGGCGCCGACCGCGACGGGGCCGGAGACGTCGAGAAGCTCGACGCCGGTCAGCCGCCAGAGCGTGTCGGCAGGGCCGTTGTAGCGAAGCTGGGCGAAGAGCGGCGCGGAGCTGAGCCGCTCGCCGATATTGCCGCTTCGGCCGATCGGCGCCAGCCGCGCCTGCGCCCGGCCGATCGTCCGCCCCTCGCTGACCGCCACCGCGCGAAGGGCCGCATTGCCGCCGGCGAGCCTGGCGACGATTCCGATGTCGACCGGCCGCGACGACAAGACGAGCCCGGAGCGGGTGAGCCCTCGGACCCGCAGGTTGGCGTCCCCGCTCGGCTCTCCCGTGGAACCGAATCGGTAGCTCAGGGTGCCCGAGGCGGAGCCGCCGAGCCCGAGCCTGGGCCAGCCGATGTCGAGCACGCCGAGCGGCATCGATTCCATCCGGGCGTTCAGCTCGCTCGCCGATCCGCCGAACAGCCCGGAAATTGTGGCGTTCCCGCCGGCGAAGGTGAGGGCGGTGGGCGCCAGCCGCCAGCCGTCTCCTTCGCGGACGAGGACCGCCGGCCGGGTCAGCACGATCGCCCGCCGGTCGACAATGCCACGGCCGGTGAGGCGCAGCCTTCCCGGAGCGATGTCGGCGACGGTGTCGAAGACGAAGTCGCGGCCGCGCGTGCCGGCGATCCGGGCACGGACCTGCCCCGTCCCGCCGCGAAGCTCCCCGGTGGCGTTGAGGCTGGCGATCGACAGCGCACCGCGGCTCAGCCCCCGCGCCGTCAGAGTGCCCTTGAGCGACGTGCCCGCCGGGTCGAGCAAGGCGACGCCTTCGAGCCGGCCGCTTCGGATGACGATCGGCGGCGGGCCGGCGAACCGGGCATTCTCCGCCGTGAGATCGATGGCGACGCGCTGGAGGTTGTTCCACGGGCTGAACACGAGCCGTCCGGCGAGTCCGCCGCCGCCGACGTTGAGCTGACCGGTGAAACCGCCGGGATCGGAGCGCAGAGCTCCGGACGCTCGGGAGTTGGAGACGTCGAGCGCCGCCACCTGGATTAAGGCGGGCCGGCCCGGCGCAAGCAGGATCGCTCCGCGCGACGTGAACGGGCCGAGATGGGATCGGCCCGCCGCCCGATAGTCGAAGCCGGCCGGAATCGGGTCGAGGTTGAGCAGGACGTCGGCCAGCCCCAGCGCCTCGCTCGGCCGGGCGAGGCGGATCGCGAGCCTGGGCCGTTCTATCCGTCCGTCGAGGGTCATCGCGAACGCGCCGTAGGCCGCCTGCGCGCCCTTGCCTTCGAAGAAGAAGGTGCCGTCGCGCCGCCTGAAGCCGGTGCCGGCGATCCGGATCTTCGGAGCGGTCAGGACGAGGTTGCGGAAATGGAGGATGAAATCGTTGCCGCGGACGAGGTCCGCCTCGAGATAGGGGAGGCCGCCCGCCAGGCCGGCGAGGAACCGGTTGTCGAAGCGCCGGACCCAGGCCCGGCCCTTGCCGGTGACGAGCGTGCCCTTGCCGCTCGGGTGGCGCACGACCTTCAGCTCCGTGAGCACGTCGACGATGCCGAGGCCGGGGACGAGGTAGCGGGCGACGCCGCCCGACAGGACGACGTCGAAGCGCCCGGTGACCAGGTCGACGAAGAGGCTGAGCTTGCCCTTGAGCTTGTCGGAGGTGAGGTTCAGCCCCTCGCCGGTGAGCGCCTTGCCGGTCACCTTGAGCAGGCCTTCGACGCGAAGGTTGGCGAGGATCCCGCCGGCGACGTCGCCGACTCCGGTCACCCGCCGCGCCGACATCACCAGCGGCACCGACACCGGCGCCTTCGAGAAGCGGCCGCGTCCCTGTGCCCAGACGTCCTCGAAACCCGTATTGTCGAACGCGATCCTCGGGCTGGTCAGGCGATAGGCGAAGGCGAAGCTTCGGAACGGGCCGTCGAGCAGAGCCACCATCCGTACCTTCTGCCCGGTCATGTTCGGGAACAGCGCCGGCGGCCGGAGCAGATCCGCGCCGAGCCGCAGGTCGCGGAAGCGGCTTCGGGCGAGGTCGACCGTGCCGGTGGCGACGACGCTCATCGCCGGCGAACGGAGCGCCAGGCGGCCATGGAGCTGCCTGTCCTGCAGAGTGGCGCTGCCGGTCACCTGCACCACCGGAGCGGTCAGCCTCGCTTTCTTGCCGGTCCAGAATTGCGCCGGAGCGAGCCGTCCGGAAAGGCTGTAGCGGCCCTTCTCGGCGCGCAGGCGCAGGTCCGCGGTGCGCCGTCCGGAAAGATCGACCCGGGCGACTCCGCTCCACGCGGCCCAGCTGCCGTCGCCCTCGACGGTCAGCGCGATCGGGCGCTCCGTGCCCAGCATCATCCCGGCGACCCCGCGGGCCGGGGAGTCGAGCCTGACGTCGAGGTCGAAGCGGTCGCGGTCGGGTTCGGCGTCGAGGAACAGCGAGAGGCGGTCGCCGCCGTCCTTCACCGAGGCCTTCAGGTTGACCAGCGCCCGGCCCGAGCGGATGTCGGCCTCGCCCGCGAGGCTTGCCACGCGCGGCTGGCCGGCCACCGCCTTGCCGATCCGGAGCCGGTCGATCCGCAGGCGCCCGACATGGATGTCGAAGCCCGGCAGCACCGGCCCCGGCCGATCGCTCGGCCGAAGCCGGGGCAATCGGTGAAGGGCGGCGAGCTCCGAATCCAGGCGATGGATGACGAGGCGGTTGGTGATCCAGCCGAGCGGCCGCCAGTCGACCTCGATCAGAGGCGATTGCGCGAACAGCCCCCGCGGGTCGTAGAGCCGGACGTCGCGAAGCCTCGTGTCGCTCCAGATCGAGCCTTCGATCCGGCCGATATGGATCCGAAGCCCGGAGTTCGGCGCCATCGCGGCGATGCGATCGGCGATGAAGCGGTGGCCGGCGCCGGTGTCGAGCAGCACCGCCAGCAAAGCGGCGAGCAGGGCCAGGGTGAGGGCGAGGCCGACCGTCCATTTGGCCAGGCGCGACAGCCAGCGGCGGCGCCGCCGCGGCGGCGGGGGCGGCGCGTCGTCGCCCGAGTCCATCAGAAGGCCTGGCCGAGGGAGACGTAGACCGCCACCCGGGAATCGCCGCTTCGCGGGTTGAGCGGAGTGCCGAGGTCGACGCGGATCGGTCCGAAGCGCGTGTGGTAGCGAAGGCCGATGCCGGCGCCGAAGCGCAGATTGTCGAACTTGGGCAGAGGCGAGGTCGAGATATTGCCGCCGTCGAGGAAGGGCACCACGCCCCAATTGCGCCAGCGGATTCGCGCCTCGACCGCGAACTCGGTGAGGCTGCGCCCGCCGATCGGATCGTCGAACACCGGGTCGCGCGGGCCCAGACGCTGGAAGCCGTAGCCGCGAACCGAGCCGCCGCCGCCGGCGTAGAAGCGCCGCGACGGGGCGATCCGGTCGCGGTCGGCGCCGGCTATGGTTCCCAGCCTCACCCGGCCGGCCAATGTCACCGTCGGCGTGAACGGCTGGTAGGCGCTGGCGTCGATCTGGGTACGGGCATAGCCGAACGTGCCCGACTGGAGCGAGGCTTCGGGCGAGAGCCGGAAGGCGAGGCGATAGCCGATCGTCGGGTCGAGCAGGTCGTTGGAGCCGTCGTAGCTCAGGCTCGCCGGCAGGGCGCCGATGAAGAAGGTCCGGCGGCGGGTGGTGCCGCTGGCGATGTCGACGTCGCGCTCGTCGGTGGCGACCAGCTCGGCGCCCGCCGACCAGGTCCATTTCTTCTGCCAGATGAGATTGGTCTGCCGCTCGATCGCGCCCGAGAGGATCGAGGTACGGGCGTCATAGGCCGCTCGGTCGATATGGCTGACGGCGAATTGCGCGGTCAGCACCTGGTCGCGGCGGAGGAAATTGTTGCGCCTGAGGACGACTCCGATCAGCTGCTCCTGGGTCCCCGCCACGCCCCGGAAGGTGACCGCGCCTTCGGGCGGGAGCAGGTTTCGGTGCTGCCAGCTCGCCTCGATCCTGATGCCCTCGCCGGTGCCGTAGCCCGCCTGCCCGGCGACGGTGCGCATCGGCGCCCGCTCCAGCGACACCGCCAGATCGACATTCTTGCCCTCGCCCGCCACCGGCCGGATCGCGACGGAAGAGACGAGGCCGGTGGCGATCAGCGCCCGGCGCAGGTCCTCGACCAGCGACGCCTCGTAAGGCGCGCCCGGCTTCCAGCGGGCGATCGTCTGGATGTGGGCCGGGCCGAACAGCGGCCGCCCCTCGACCCGGATGCAACCGAACCGCCGGGTCCCGTTCGGGTTGACGGGAAGGGTGAGGGCGGCGGTGCGGGTCTCGTGGTCGATCGCGATGTCCATCTCGCCCACTTCGGCGAAGGCATAGCCGCGCTTGCCGAGCTCGACCCGAAGCGCCGCCTCGCCCGTCGTCACCCGGGCGGCGTCGACCGGCTCGTCGGCGGCAATTCCGAAGGCCTCGCGCAGCGCCGCCATATCCTCGCCGGCGCCCTCGATCCCCGGCAGGCTCACTTCGGCGAAGCGGTAGAGCGGTCCGGGCTCGGCCTCGAGAGTCACGATCACCTCGCCGCCCGCCGCCGTGCCCTCCACCCGAGTGCGCACCAGCGCGTCGTAGAAGCCGCGCGCGCGGAGCAGCTCGGCGAGCAGGTCGGCATCCTCGCGCGCGCGGCGATCGATCTGGGCGGCGTTGACCGGGTCCTTGCGGTTCTGCGCCAGCGTCGAGAGCGAATCGAATTGCGCCCGCAACGCCGCCTCGGTGTCGGAGTCCAGCCCCTCGATCCGAACCACGGGAAGGCGCTCGGCGGCGGAGTCAGCGATCGCGCCCTGCGGCGCATCGGGGATCGCGTCCTGGACGTCCTGCTCCATGTCGGGCCAGTCGACCCCGAGGTCGGGCAGCGGGTCGAGCGGCGCGGAGGGGTCGAGCGGCGGCAAATCGAGCGGGTCCGTCGGCGGCGGCTGCTCCTGAGCGAGCAGCGCCCCGGGGCAGGCGCACAGCAAGAAGGTGGCCAGCGCGGCTGCCACCCCCCGCCCCGCATCGACTTGAAACATCGGGTGAATCTAGCCGCCGCGGGGGGGCGCCGCCAGCCGTGTTTTTACGGTTGGGGGGGAGAGGCGTAAGGCCGTCATCCCGGCGAAGGCCGGGATCCCAGCGAGTGAAGAACCCGGCGCCTTTCACCCGCTGGGATCCCGGCTTTCGCCGGGATGACGGTCTCTCTCTAGTGGACCGGCCCCGTCACCGCGTCGTCGCGGATCAGCTGGATCATCCGGGCGACTTCTCGCCAGCGGCAGAAATGGATGACGTTGCCGAGGTCGCGGCTTTTGTCCGCGCGCAAGGCGGCCTCGGAGCCGGCATAGTCGCCGAAACGCTCGATCAGCCGTGCCGCCTCGGTGAAGGCGGCCGGCGCGAATGCAGTCTGCTGAAGCAATCTTTCCCCCGGATCCCCGTTTCGGCCGCTCTAGCGCGGCCGGGTTTCAAAACCGCGCAGGGGAATGCTTGATGGAGGATTCACTACGTTCCTCCCGAGACAAGCTCGCGGAGGAATTGAGTATGCCGCTGCTTCCTGCCAAAGCCGTTCGATGGCACCACGAACACGCTATACCCGGGCCGCCGGTTCGGTGCTTGCGATCAGCATCATCGCCGGCGCCGTGGCCGGGTCGATCGTCGGGCAGCCGAGCATCGGCTTCCTCGCCGGCCTGGCCGCGGGCGTGCTGCTCGCCATCCTCTTCTGGCTGAACGACCGCCGCCGCTAGCGCCTCGCGGGTCCGTAATCCTACCCGAAGCGAAGTCCAAAACCGTCCATTTTGGTAGGAATATTCCTAGACATATAGGAAAATCTGATACAAACCAGAACATATCACGAACGCCGATTCGGGGGAGTGCTGGTGAAATGGTCGTTGCTGCGAAGGATAGAGACTTACCTCAAGCGTACACGGATGCGGCCGACGAGGTTCGGGCTGGAGGCCGTTCGCGACCCCCGGCTCGTCTTTCAGATGCGGCGCGGCCGATCGGTGCGGCCGCCGATGGAGGCGAAGATCGTCGCCTTTCTGGACCGGGCCGAGCGGGAAGCCGGAATGTCGCCACGCCGCCGCCGATGACCGACGCCGCCACGGCGCTCTTGCAGGCGATTCGTGTCCACTTCGTCCACTTCGCCGGTTTCGTGCTGGAGGAGATTCGAAGCCGCCGCTGGGCGAGCGTCACCTTCCAGGGCGCCCGCCACGAGCTCGCCTTCCGGCTGGAGGGCGAGGGGGCCGAGGCGGCGGCGGGGCGGTTCCTGAGCGGCCTTGGAGCGCGCCACTTCCCGATGCGCGGCCACCTCCTCGCCGACCTGTCGCTGGTGGCGGAGGAGCGGCGGCCGGGCTGCGCCCGGATCCGCCTGGACGCTCTGACGGTGGAAGAAAAGTGACCGGCTCGATCCATGCTGTTCCCCGGCGAAGGCCGGGGTCCAGCAACTTAGGCCGGGAAGCTGGGCCCCCGCCTTCGCCGGGGAACACGCCCTGCTCAGGCGCCGCTGGACGCGATCTTCTGGAGGTCGTTGATCGCGCTGCGCAGGCGGTGGCCGACCTTTTCCGGTTCGGCCGGCATTTCCTCGACCGGCGGGAGATCCGCGGTCGGCAGGGCCTGGCGCTTGCGGGACAGGCCGAACTCGATCCGGTTGACCAGCTGCGACAGCGACTGGCCGGGATCTTCCTCGCCTTCCGGCAGCTGTGCGGCCATTTCGGAGATGGGCAGGATCGGAGCCACCGGGTCGCGCCGGGGCTGGGCCAGCGGCTGAGGCTGAGGCTCGGGCTCGGGCTCGGGCTCGATCACGGGCTCGGCTTCGACCCAATCCGGCTCGGCTTCGGCGGCCGGCGGTTCGGTGGCGGATACTTCGGGCCGGGCTGCCGGCCGCTCCGGTTCGGAGTCCGACCCTTCCGGCTCGGCCTGCGACTCTTCGGGCTGAGCTTCGGCCACGGGTTCGGGTTCCGGCGCCTGGGGGACGAGGAAGCCGGGCAGAGGCCGGGCGTCCGCCTCCTCGGACCGGGCCGCCTCGGCCGGAGCCTCGGTATATTCGTGGAGATCGAGCGGCTCGCCCAGGTCCCGGGCGAGCAGCGGGCGCCGGGCCGGGGCGTCGGGGTGGGCGTCGGCGCGCCGAAGCCGCGGCGCCTCCGCCTCGCCCGCGGCCTCGGCCTTGGCTTCGGGCTTGCGGCGGGCCGGCACCCGGCCGAGCCCCGCCATCAGGGCCCACACGGAGGAGAAGGTGAGCAAGGCCGCCGATCCGAGAGCGGCAAGCCGTGCCGTGTCCCCCAGTGGGGGCTGAGCGGCCGGGACGAATTCCGGAAGGCGGCTGGTCTCGACGAGACCCGAAAAGAGCGAGTCCGGCATGGCGAAGACGACGAAGCCGGCGGAGACCGCCGCAAGCGCCGCAAGGCCCGTATCGAATGCGCGTCCGCTGATGAAAGAGAGTTTCGGCATCATACCGCCTTGCCCGTGAGCTTCTGGTAAGCGGGTATGTAACTGGAAATATTTGACGACCAGTTACGATCCCGTTCGACGAAGGCCTGCGCCGTGTCGCGCCGCTCGTCCCAGCGGCCCCGATTGGCGAATAAAGTGTCGAGCGCGTCGGCCAGCGCCTGCGGGTCGCCGGCGGGGAAGAGCGTTCCGGTCACCCCGTCCTCGATCAGCTCGCGATGGCCGCCGACGTTGGAGGCGACGACCAGCTTCCTCTGCGCCATCGCCTCGAGCGGCTTCAGGGGCGTCACCAGCTCGGTGAGCCGCATCGCCTTGCGCGGGTAGGCGAGGATGTCGATCAGGCCGTAATAGCGGTCGACCTCGTGATGCGGCACCCGGCCGGTGAAGTGGATCCGGGCCCGGGCAGGCGATCTTTGGGCCTGCGCCTTGAGCGCCGAATCGACCGGGCCGCCGCCGACGAGGAGGAGATGCGCCTTGGGTCGCTTCTTCAGAAGCAGCGGCATCGACTCGATGAGATCGTCAAGCCCCTCATAATCGTAGAAGGAGCCGATGAAGCCGACGACGTCGGCGCCGGCGAGGCCGAGCTTGCGGGCCAGGTTGAGATCGGCGGCGAGCGGGTTGCCGAACAGCCCGAGGTCGACCCCGTTGGGTGCGACGATGATCTTCTCGGCCGCGATCCCCCGGCCGATCAGGTCGCGCCGAAGCCCTTCGCAGATCACCGCGACCGCGTCCGCCTGGCGGGCGGCCCAGGTCTCGAGCATCCGGATGAGGCGGTAGCGGGCCGAGCCTTCGCGCCCCGTCCCGTTGCCGACCGCGGCATCTTCCCAGAACGCCCTTATCTCGTAGATGAGCGGAAGGCCGCGGCGCTTCGCCACCGGAAGCGCCGCCAAAGCGTTCAGGACCGGGGAATGGACGTGCAGCTGATCCGGGCGCCAGGCCTCCGCGAGCGCCTCGAGCCTCGCCTCGAGCGCCTTGATCTCGCGCCACTCGCGCAAAGGGGAGGGCGCCGGGGCGGGCTTGGGGGTCCGGTAGAAATCGATGCCCTCGATGGTCTCCGGGTCGCCGCCGCCGTCGCGGGTGTGGCGAACGCCGGTGAGGCAGGCCACCTCCATCCCGCGCGCCTTCTGGGCCGTCACCATCGCCCGGGTACGGAACGTGTAGCCGCTGTGCATCGGCAGGCTGTGATCGAGAACGTGGAGGATGCGCATGCCCACCGCTCTGCCACAGCGAGCTTAACGGCCCGTCAACCGCGAGCGACGACGGTGTCCCGGGAAGGGACGCGGCGGCTTCGCATCTTTTCCTCTCCCGCTTTTCGCGGGAGAGGAGGGGCCCGGCGCGAAGCGGTGGGAGGTGAGGGTCTGTACCGCTGAGTCAGCAAGACGCTCACCTCCCAAGCCTTCGGCTTGGGCCCCTCCTCTCCCGTAAGGACGGGAGAGGGCAGTTCAAAGGAGCCAGCATGAAGACCAGGATCGCGATCATGCTCGGACTTGCCGCCACGGCCGGCGCCGGTCAGCTTCACGCCCGGAGCTCGGCGCCGTTCCTGGTTGCGGAGACCGGCCGATATTATGGCAGCCTCGAGCAGGCGGTGGCCGCCATCGGCTCCGGGGAAGGCACGATCCGGATCGCGCCGGGCCGCTACGGCGACTGCGCGATCCAGGAGGCGGGGCGGATCGCCTTCGTCGCCGAGGAGCGGGGAACGGCGGTGTTCGACGGCGGCGCCTGCGAGGGCAAGGCCACTTTGGTGCTTCGCGGCCGCTCCGCCAGAGTCGACGGCCTCGTCTTCGTCAACGTCCGGGTCGCGGACGGCAACGGCGCCGGAATCCGCCTCGAGCAGGGCGACCTCAATGTCGCCTACACCCGATTCGCCGACGGCCAGTGCGGGATACTGACCACCAACGGCCAGGAGGGGTCGATCAGCATCGACCATTCGACCTTCAGCGGCCTCGGCAAGCATCCGGACGGCGACGGCGCCCACTCGCTCTACATCGGCGATTACGGCCGGCTGAGCGTGACCAACTCCCGTTTCGAGCGCGGCACCGGCGGCCATTATCTCAAGAGCCGAGCCGCCCGCATTGAAGTGCTCAACAGCAGCTTCGACGACAGCCAGGGCCGCCGGACCAACTATTTGATCGACCTGTCGAACGGCGCGGTCGGGCGAATCGCGGGCAACGTCTTCGTCAACGGCCTGGGGAAGGAGAATCACGGCACCATGGTGACGGTGGCGCCGGAAGGGGCCGAGAACCGCTCGGCCGGGCTGGTCATCGAGAATAACGTCGTCTCGGTCGTGCCCGGCTTCAAATGGAGCACGGCTTTCGTGGGCGACTGGAGCGGCGAGAAGCTGGTGGTTCGAAACAACCGGGTGGCGCCGGGAATCGCCTTGCTGGAGCGGCGGTAAGAGCTTCCTCTCCCGCTTCTCGCGGGAGAGGAGGGGCCCACCGCGAAGCGGTGGGAGGTGAGGGTCTTTGCGGAATCCGGAGTACAGACCCTCACCCTCCCGCTTCGCGGGCCCCTCCCTCTCCCCTGAGAACGGGAGAGGGGTTAGAGCACCAGCTTCGATCCGAGCCGCTGGGCGAGATATTCGAGGTTGGCGATCCGGCGCATCAGGCTGGAATCGTCGATCCGGTCGATCCGGAAGAAACGGCGCATCACCGGATAATCCAGGTCGACGACCCGGGCCATGTAATCGGGGCTGAGCAGGCCGCCATGCTCGTCGGCCACCGGCCCCAGCCGCCGCCGGAGGGCATAGCTCTTCTGCCGAAGCCATACCGGCCGCACCCGGGTCGACCATTCGTCGAA
>DASWLY010000067.1:0-8492 GCA_036400035.1 Allosphingosinicella sp. | reverse complement strand
GACTGCGTATCTTGCGTCCCCGCCCCAATCGCCCCATATGCGCCGCGGGAGTCGGGCGGACGGCGCTCTCGCCAACCCGGTCAGGTCCGGAAGGAAGCAGCCGTAACGAGTTCAAGCTCCGGGTCGTTTCCGGCTCCCACCTTCCCGCACCGTCATCCCGGCGAAAGCCGGGACCTCGTGGAGCCCCGCCGAGACTTCTTGTTCTGGGGTCCCGGCTTCCGCCGGGATGACGATATAGGCTAGGCTCCCCCCATGGCATCCGAATCCCCCGACGACTCCCCAGGCTTCGGCCTCGCCTTGGGGCTGGACGAGCCGCCCCAGCCGGCCCCGAACAGATCCGGGGCTCAGCCCTACCGGGTCCTCGCCCGCAAATACCGGCCGCAGAGCTTCGCCGAGCTGATCGGCCAGGACGCGATGGTCCGGACGCTCGGCAATGCCATCGAGCGCGACCGTCTCGCCCACGCCTTCTTGCTCACCGGGGTGCGCGGGGTCGGCAAGACCTCGACCGCGCGCCTGATCGCCAAGGCGCTCAACTGCGTCGGCCCGGACGGGCGGGGCGGCCCGACCATCGCCCCGTGCGGGATCTGCGAGCCCTGCCGGGCGATCGCCGAAGGGCGGCATATCGACGTCGTCGAGATGGACGCCGCCAGCCATACCGGAGTCGACGACGTCCGCGAGATCATCGAGGCGGTGCGCTATTCCGCCGTCTCGGCCCGCTACAAGGTCTACATCGTCGACGAAGTCCACATGCTGTCGAAGAACGCGTTCAACGCGCTTCTCAAGACCCTGGAGGAACCTCCCCAGCACGTTAAGTTTCTTTTCGCGACGACCGAGGTCAACAAGGTCCCGGTCACCGTCCTCTCGCGCTGCCAGCGCTTCGACCTCAGGCGCATTCCGGCCGAAAAGCTCGCCGGCCATTTCGGCGAAGTGGCCCGAAAGGAAGGCGTCGAGGTCGAGCCGGAGGCGCTCGCCCTCATCGCCCGAGCCGCCGAAGGCTCGGCCCGCGACGGCCTCTCCATCCTCGACCAGGCGATCGCCCACGGCCCCGGCGGGGTCAGCGCGGAGCAGGTGCGAACGATGCTCGGCCTCTCGGACCGGGGCGCGATCCGCCGATTGCTCGCCGTGCTTCTGACCGGCGACTCGAAGTCCGCGCTGGCCTCGCTTCGCGACCAGTACGATCTGGGAGTCGAGCCCAACGCCGTCCTTCGCGGCCTGCTCGAGAGCGTCCACGGAATCACCCGCGCCAAGGTCGGCGGCGCCGAGGACGCGGCCCAGTCGGCGGAGGAGCGCGAGGCCTATTCCGACTGGGCCGGCCGGCTCTCCTACGCCGCCCTCCACCGCCTCTGGCAGCTGCTCCTCAAGGGCCTGGCCGAGGTCCATGGCGCTCCGATGCCGCTGGAAGCCGCCGAAATGGCGCTCCTGCGCGTCATCCACGCTTCCGAGCTTCCCGATCCGGGCGCCGTGCTCGAGAAGCTGGCGAGCGGCGAGACGGTCCCGTCCCGGCCCGCGGCCTCTTCAGCTCCCGCCGCCTCGGAAGCCGCGATGCTTCGGGTCCCGGCGACCTTCGACGGCCTTGTCGCCTTGCTTGAAGGGGACGGGAAGCAGCCTTGGCTGGCCCAGCAGCTGCAGGACGATTTCCGCCTCGTCGAATATTCGCCCCCGCAGCTGCTCGTCCAGCCGGCCAAGGCACGCGATTCGAAGGTGGTGGCGGAGACTTTGGCGAAGCTGCGCCACGGCCTGTCCAACCTCTTCCAGGAGAAGTGGCGGGTCGAGCTTTCCGACGGCGAGGCGCAGCCCACGATCGGGGAACAGGAAAAGGCGGCCGAGGCGGCGATTCGCCAGTCCGTCCTCGAAACCCCGCTGGTCAAAGCCGCGTTGGAGGCGTTCCCGGGGGCCGAGCTCGCCCGCTACAATCTGGATGAACAACGGAGCGCCTGAAATGCCCGATTTCGACGAGATCATGAAAATGGCCCAGAATGCCCAGGCCGAGCTGATGAGGGCGCAGGAGGGGCTCGACAAGATCGAGGTCGAGGGCCTGTCCGGCGGCGGCCTGGTCAGGATCCGGGCGACCGCCAAGGGCCGGATCATCTCGGTCGACCTGGACGAGAGCCTGCTCGTCCCGTCCGAGAAGCAGATGGTCGAGGACCTCGTCGCCGCCGCCATCAACGACGCCCGGATGAAGGCCGATCAGGCGGCGCAGGGCGAGATGTCGAAGATGACCTCCGGCCTCCAGCTCCCGCCGGGCTTCAAGATGCCCTTCTGACGCATCCGGGGGATGCGTCATCCCGGCGAAAGCCGGGATCTGGTGGAGGCCCGCCCCGATCCGTCATCCCGGCGAAAGCCGGGATCTCGCGGAGTCCGCCCCAGCCGTCATCCCGGCGAAAGCCGGGATCTCATCGAGGCCCGCCCAACCGTCATCCCGGCGAAAGCCGGGATCTCGTGGAGGCCCGCCCAACCGTCATCCCGGCGAAAGCCGGGATCTCGTGGAGACCCGCCCCGATCCGTCATCCCGGCGAAAGCCGGGATCTCGTGGAGGCCCGCCCAACCGTCATCCCGGCGAAAGCCGGGATCTCGTGGAGGCCCGCCGAGACTTCTCGTCCTGGGATCCCGGCTTTCGCCGGGATGACGGTCATTGCACGTTGTCTTCCGCCACCGGCTCCGCCTCCGGCGCCGGCTCAGGCTCCGCCTCCGCCTCCGGCTCCACCGCCGGCGCCGCCTGCGGCTGCTCATATTCCTCGCCCGGAAGCGCGGCCGTCGGCGGCGGCTCGGCCTTCGCCCTGGGCGCCGCCTTCTTCCTCGCCGGCGCCTCCGGCTCCCGCTCCGGCGCCGCCGAACCGCCTTCGTAGACGCAGCCGTCCAGCCCCTCGCGCGCGACCACGCCGATCCGGGCCGCGATCGCGTTGCCGTAGCGCCTCGTGAAGCCCTTCGGAGCGGTGGCTCCGCGCTTCTTGGGCAAGGGCAGCACCGCCGCGATCCGCGCCGCCTCGACCCGGCTCATCGCGCTCGCGTCATGGTTGAAGTAGCGCTTCGCCCCGGCATTCACTCCGTAGGTGCCGATCCCGGTCTCGGCGACGTTGAGGTAGACCTCCATGATCCGCCTCTTGCCCCACATGTTCTCGATCAGCAGAGTGAACCAGGCCTCCAGCCCTTTGCGGACATAGCCGCCGCCCTGCCAGAGGAAGGCGTTCTTCGCCGTCTGCTGGCTGATCGTCGAGCCGCCCCGGATGACGGAGCCGCCGCGCGCGTTGCGGCGCATCGCCGCGGCGATGGCATCCTGGTCGAAGCCCCAGTGAGAGCAGAATTTGCTGTCCTCCGCGGCGACCACCGCCCGCACCGCGTCGCGGTCGATACGCTCGATCGCCATCCAGTCCCGCGACACGCTCCGCCCGCCGAGCCGGTCGCCGAGCATGGTGAAGGTGGTGGGCGGATTGACGAAACGGTAGAGCAGAACCCAGGCGATGCTGAGCAGGACGAAGAGGAAGAAGGCGCTGACGGTCCAGACGAGGACCCGCCCCAACCAGCCCCGTTTCTTAGCTCTTACGCGTGCCATCACGACCCGTTAGCCGCCCGCGCCGCGCCCGTCACCCGCCGTCGTCAGCCGTCCGCGCGGGCCGCGGCCTTGAGCCAGTCGCCGAATCGGCGGCAGGCGGGGCTCGGCACCGACCCGGAGGGAGTCAGCAGGAAGTGGCTCCAGCCGGTGTCGAGCGCGTGGGGGAGCATCTGGACGAGGTCGCCCCGGCGAAGCTCGCGGCCGAGCACCGAGACGTCGAGCAGCCCGACGCCAAGGCCGGAGCGGACGGCGGCCAGGGCCAGCTCGCGGCCGTCGACGAGATGGGCGGGGGCGGGGGCAGGGGTGCCGGGCGCGAAGGTGGCGAACCATTCGTCCCACTCGGGCTGCCGGTCGCGAATCGCGACGAGGCTGTGGCCGGCGAGATCCGCCGCCGAGGCGGGGGAGCCGAAGCGCTCGACATGGGCCGGGTGGGAGAGCGGCGCCAGAAGCTGCGGGAACAGCAGAGCCGCCTCGACTCCGTCCCAGCCGCCCTCGCCGCAGCGAATCGCGCAGTCGATCCCCTCCGCCTCCAGCCGGACCCGGCGGGTCGAGGTCGAGATCCGAAGCTCGACCTCGGGGCACGCCGCTTCCAGCTCGGAAAGGCGCGGGAGCAGCCACATGGAGGCGAAGCTCGGAAGCATGGAGACGGTGACGACGTCCGCCGGCGGGGCGGACCGGAAGCGCGCCACGCTTCGGCGGATCGCCTCGAACGGGGCGCAGAGCTCCCGGGCGAGCGCCCCGGCCTCGGCCGAGACTTCGACCGACCGGCCGGCGCGGGCGATCAGCCGGGTGCCGAGCGCCGATTCCACCTGGCGTACCTGAAAGGCGACCGCCGAAACGGTGACGCTGAGCTCGTCCGCCGCCTTCGTCAGGCTCCCGAGCCGGGCGGCGGCCTCGAAGGTCTGGAGCGCATTGAGGCTGGGCGAGGTCCGGCCGCGCGGCAGTGAAGCTCTGCTCAACTCATCTCTCGAAACTTCGACATTCCCGAAGCTTCCGAACCTGGCCTACCCAAGCAGCTGCGGCAAGCCTGCTGGAGCGACGACATGGTAGACGAAGATCAAGAAACTGAACTCATGGCGGCGAAGGTCGGGTGCCGCGGGCTCGATCATATCGCGATCCGGGTCTCCTCGCTCGCCCGGAGCCTGCCTTATTATGCGGCGCTCCTGCCCCTCCTCGGCTTTGCTCGGGACGGGGCGTCGGCCTGGCGCAACCGGGACGGGCTGCTCCTCCATTTCTCCGAGGCCGGCGAAGGCGCGACGCCCTACGACCGCTACGGCCCGGGCATGAACCATCTCGGCTTTTCGGTGCCGAGCGCCGCTTCGGTGGCGCTGGTGCGCGAGTCGATGGCCGCCGCCGGCTTCGGCGTGCCCGAGATACAGCGCATCGCCGGCGCAACCGCCTTGTTCATGAAGGATCCGGACGGAATCCGATTCGAGGTCGCCTTCGAGCCGGCCGGGGAGGGGGGTCGATGAGGCGCGCTTGGAAAGCCGCCGGGCTCTTCGGGCTCTGGCTGGCGCTCGGTGCCCAGGCGCCGGTTGCCGCGCCGGCGCCGCCGGCGAAGCTCTCGCTGTGGAGGCTCGACTGCGGGACGCTCGGCTACGACGAGCCCCGCAAGCTGCCCTGGAACCGGACTCGCCTGCCGCTGCCCTGCTTTCTCATCCGCCACGGCGACGCCTACATGCTGTGGGACACGGGGATCTCCGCCAGCGCGCTGGGATCGAAGGCGGAGAGGGCCCGGCTCGACCGCACCATCGTCGACCAGCTCGGCGACATCGGCGTCCGCCCGGACCAGATCTCGGTCATCGCCATCAGCCATTATCATGGCGACCATACCGGCCAGGCGGCGCATTTCCCGAAGGCCAGGCTCGTGATCGCCGCGAAGGAGCTGGCGGCGCTGACCGCCACGCCGACCCCGAAGGGAGCCGCGCCGAGCCACCTTCAGCCCTGGATCTCCGGCGGTGCGCCGCTGGTCGCCGCGATCGAGGATGTCGACATCTTCGGCGACGGCCGGGTCGTCGCCTTCCACACGCCGGGCCACACGCCAGGCCACATGTCGCTGATGGTGAAGCTCGCCGCCCGCACCGTGCTGCTGAGCGGCGATCTGTGGGGAAGTCGGGAGGACGTGCTGACACAGAGCATGCCCGACTGGAGCTCCAGCCGCGCCGAGACGGCCGCCTCCCGCGAGCGCTTCCGCCGGATGGCGCTCGAGGAAGATGCCATGACGATCATTCAGCACGACGAGGACGACCGGCTGAGCCTCCCGCTTTTTCCGCGGGCGGCGGAATAGCGGCCGCCAACCGTCATCCCGGCGAAAGCCGGGACCTCAGGACGAGAAGTCTCGGCGGGTGTGACAGGCACGAAGGGAGGGGTTCTCGGGGCGCGGCGTCAACCTCCGTCATCCCGGCGAAAGCCGGGACCTCAGGACGAGAAGTCTCCGCGGGCGTGACAGGCACGACCGTCATGCTGAACCAGGGTGACGGCGGAAGGCTTCTCGGGTCGTTACCCTCCGTCATCCCGGCGATAGCCGGGATCTCAGGACAAGAAGTCTCCACGGGTCTCCACGAGGCCCCGGCTTTCGCCGGGGTGACGGGGTTGCGTCCACGAGACCCCGGCTTTCGCCGGGGTGACGGATGTGTGCGTCCACGAGGCCCCGGCCTCCGCCGGGGTGACGGGTGTGTGCCGCCACGAGGCCCCGCTTTCGCCGGGGTGACGGTTTATCCGCTTCCTACGAAGCCGGAAGCAGCCGCCGCTCGCCCGCGAGTCCCATCAGCGCCTTCTGGAGCTTCTCGAACGCCCGGACCTCGATCTGGCGGATGCGCTCGCGGCTGACGTCATAGACCTGCGAGAGCTCCTCCAGCGTCTTCGGCTCGTCGGTCAGCCGCCGCTCGGTCAGGATATGCTTCTCGCGGTCGTTCAAGGCCTGCATCGCCTCGACCAGAAGCTCGTGCCGGACCTGGCTCTCCTGGGCGTCGGCGACCCGCTCGTCCTGAAGCGGGTCGGTGTCGACCAGCCAATCCTGCCACTGCCCGTCGCCTTCCTCGCGAAGCGAGACGTTGAGCGACGTGTCGCCGCCCATCGACATGCGCCGGTTCATCGAGATGACGTCTTCCTCGCTGACCCCGAGATCGGTGGCGATCTTGGTGACGTCCTCGGGCTTCAGATCGCCGTCCTCGAACGCCTCGATCTGGTTCTTCATGCGCCTGAGGTTGAAGAACAGCTTCTTCTGCGCCGCGGTGGTGCCCATCTTCACGAGGCTCCAGGAGCGCAGGATATATTCCTGGATGGACGCGCGGATCCACCACATCGCATAGGTGGCGAGGCGGAAGCCCCGTTCCGGCTCGAACTTCTTCACGCCCTGCATGAGGCCGATATTGCCCTCCGAGATCAGCTCGGACGTCGGCAGGCCGTAGCCGCGATAGCCAATGGCGATCTTCGCGACGAGGCGCAGGTGCGAGTTGACCAGCTTGGCCGCGGCATCGGTGTCCTGATGCTCGGTCCAGCGCTTGGCCAGCATATATTCCTCCTCGGGCGCGAGGATTGGGAATTTCTTGATCTCGGCGAGATAGCGGTTGAGGCCCGCTTCGCCGCTCATGGCGGGGATCGTTGCCACGCTCTTGCCGCTAGCCATCGTCTTCACTCACTCCCTAGGTTTCCAGCTGCTTTTGATCTTGCCGGGAACGTCGCCCTTATACCGCCAGCGCGCTTAACAGTTGCTGCATATCCGACGGAGCGTCGCTTTTGAACGACAAGGCCGCCTCTGTCACGGGATGGATGAACCCAAGCTCCGCGGCGTGCAGCGCCTGCCGTTCAAAACCCAGCTTTTTCAATAACTCACGATGGGCGCTCCGGGTCCGTCCATAAGCCGGATCCCCGAGCAGGGGATTGCCGATCGAGGTCATGTGCACCCGAACCTGGTGAGTGCGCCCGGTTTCGAGCCGGCATTCGACCAGAGCCGAGTCGCTCAAGCGCCGAAGCACCCGGTAGCGGGTCACCGCCCTCTTGCCCCGATTCCCCTCGACGATGGCCATCTTCTGGCGGTTGGCGGAGGAGCGGGCGAGCGCGGCGTCGATCGTTCCCGCGAGCGGGTTGGGAAGACCGGCGACGACGGCCAGGTAGCGGCGGTCGATGCTGTGCCGGGCGAATTGCGCCGCCAGCCCCTCATGCGCCCGGTCCGTCTTGGCGACGACCAGCAGCCCGGACGTCCCCTTGTCGATCCGGTGGACGATCCCCGGCCGGGCGATCCCGCCGATGCCCGACAGGCGCCCGGCGCAATGGTGGAGGAGGGCGTTGACCATCGTCCCGTCGAAATTGCCCGCCGCCGGATGGACGACCATCCCCGCCGGCTTGTCGACGACGAGCAGGTGATCGTCCTCGAAGACGATGTCGAGCGCGATGTCCTGCGCCTCGTTATGGGCGGGGGCCGGCTCCGGGACGACGACCTCGTAGGCGCCGGCGAGCGCCTTGGCCGCCGGATCGCGAACCAGTCCCGCGGGGCCGGTCACCCGGCCGCTCGAGATCAGCGCCTTGAGCCGCTCGCGCGACAAAGTCGGAAGCGCGGCGGCGAGCGCCCGGTCGAGACGCTGACCGGCGGCATCGGCGGCGATGGTAGCGGTGATGTTCGACTCCCCCCGGGTCATTTTCGGATCCGATGTGGCGTGGCGAGCGGTGAATTCAAGCCGCCCGAAGCGGCAGCCTTCGCCTGCGAAGTTCACGAAGTTCACGATGTCGAGAATTTTCCCCGAACCTCCGGCCCGAGCGCGGCCCGCAGCGGCCTGCGATGCTCCTGGCCTCGACGAGTTTGTAGCTGCCCATGACCGGAACATAACATAAACAAGAATAGGTGTCCAGCGAGGGCGCAACCGCACGCGGACCGGCCGGGGGCCGACACGAAGCTGTCCGCCTAGACGGAAAGCCGTCGGCCCTCGGCACATCCTCAACGGCG
>DASWLY010000066.1:0-17989 GCA_036400035.1 Allosphingosinicella sp. | reverse complement strand
CTCGCCGTGCGCGGCCTTCCGATCGAGCAATATCCCACGATCGCCCCGCCCTCGATCACGATCAACGTCGTCTATCCGGGCGCCGACGCGGCGACTCTGGAGGAGAACGTCACCTCGATCATCGAGCAGGAGATGAACGGGGTCGAGAATTTCCTCTACATGAGCTCGAGCTCGGATTCGAACGGCGTGGCGACGATCACCGTCACCTTCGAGAGCGGGACCGACGTCGACCTCGCCCAGGTCGACGTCCAGAACCGGCTGAGCCGGGTCGAGCCGCGCCTGCCCGAGGAGGTGCGGCGCCAGGGCATCACCGTCAGCGAAGCCAATTCGAACTTCCTGATGATCGTCGCCCTCACCTCGCCGAAGGGCTCGATGAATGCCCTGGACCTCGGCAATTACGCCAGCACCCGGATCCTCGACGAGCTCCGCCGGGTGCCCGGCGTGGGCGACGTCACCTTGTTCGGCTCCGAATATGCGATGCGCATCTGGCTCGACGCCGAGCGGCTCGCCGGCTTCAACATGTCCCCGGCGCAGGCGCTGAACGCGGTGCGCGAGCAGAACAGCCAGACCCCGGGCGGCCAGATCGGGGCGCAACCCGCGCCGGCGGGCCAGCAGCTCAACGCGACCATCGTCACCCAGAGCCGCTTCACCACGCCCGAGGAATTCTCGCAGATCATCCTGCGTGCCAACCCCGACGGGTCGGCGGTGCGGCTCGGCGACGTCGCCCGGGTCGAGCTCGGCGCCAACAGCTACGACACGACGACCCGGCTCAACCAGAATCCGATGGCCGGAATCGCCGTCCAGCTCGCGGTCGGCGCCAACGCGCTGGAGGCGGGCCAGGGCGTCAAGGACCGGATGGAGGCGCTGAAGGCGGCCTTCCCGCCGGACACCGCCTATTCGATCCCGTACGACACCACCCTGTTCGTCTCGATCTCGATCGAGGAGGTTCTGATCACGCTTGCCGAGGCGATGGTGCTCGTCTTCCTCGTCATGTTCCTCTTCCTCCAGAACTTCCGGGCGACGATCATCCCGACCATCGTGGTTCCGGTGGCCCTGCTCGGCGCCTGCCTCGGGCTCTATTTCATCGGCTATTCGATCAACGTGCTGACTCTGTTCGGAATGGTGCTGGCACTCGGTCTCCTCGTCGACGACGCCATCGTCGTCATCGAGAATGTCGAGCGGATCATGGCCGAGGAAGGCCTGCCGCCGCGCGAGGCGACCTACAAGGCGATGGACCAGATCGTCAGCCCGATCATCGGAATCACCCTGGTGCTGATCGCCGTGTTCGTTCCGATGGCCTTCTTCCCCGGTTCGACCGGCGGCATCTACCGCCAATTCTCGATCACGCTCGCTTTCTCGATGGCCTTCTCGGCGTTCCTGGCCCTTACCCTGACTCCGGCTTTGTGCGCGACCTTGCTCAGGCCGTCCCGGCACAAGACCGAAGGCAACGGCCTCTTCGCCCGGTTCAACCGCGCCTTCGGCCGGACCACCACCCGCTACGAGCGCGGAGTCGCCGGGATCCTCGCCCGGCCGAAGCGCTGGTTCGGGATCTATGCCGCGCTCGTCGCCATCGTCGCCCTGCTCTACATGACGGTTCCGACCACCTTCCTCCCGGAAGAGGACCAGGGCTACATCGTCGCGGTCGTCCAGGCACCCGCCGGCGCCACCCGCGAGCGTACCCAGCTCGCCGTGGAGGAGGCCGAGACCTTCTTCATGGCCCAGCCGCAGGTGAAGGAGGTGATCTCCGTCCTGGGCTTCAGCTTCTTTGGAAGCGGCCAGAATGCGGCGATCATGTTCGTTCCGCTGAAACCCTGGGACGAGCGCAAGGGCGCGGAGAACAGCGCCTCGGCGCTCGCCGGCAAGGCGATGGGCGCGCTCTCGGGCTCCCAGCATGCGATGATGTTCGCGCTCAGCCCGCCCGCGATCCAGGAGCTCGGCAATTCGAGCGGCTTCAACCTCAGGCTGCAGGACCGCGCCGGCCTCGGCTATCAGAAGCTGCTCGACGCCCGCAACCAGCTGCTCGGGATGGCCTCGCAGAGCAAGGCCGTGGTCGGGGTCCGTCCCGAGGGGCTGGAGGAAAGCCCGCAGCTCAAGGTCACGATCGACCGGATCAAGGCCCGCTCGCTCGGCCTCGGCATCCAGGACATCAACAACACCCTCTCGATCGGCTTCGGATCCGCCTATGCCAACGACTTCAGCCGCGAGGGCCGGGTCCTGCGCGTCGTCCTGCAGGCCGATGCGGCGCAGCGGATGAGCCCGGAGGACCTGCTCCAGCTTCGAGTGCCGAACGCGACCGGCCAGATGGTGCCCTTCTCCTCCTTCACCACCGCCCAGTGGACCGCCGCATCGCCGCAGCTCCAGCGCTATAACGGCTTCTCGTCGATGACGATCTCGGGCGAAGCCGCGCCGGGCAAGTCGACGGGCGAGGCCATGGCCGAGATGGCCGCGCTCGCGGCGCAGCTCCCCGACGGGATCGGCTTCGAATGGTCGGGCCTGTCCTTCGAGGAGCAGCAGGGCGCCGGCCAGGTCCCGCTTCTGCTCGGACTGTCGCTGCTCGTCGTCTTCCTTCTGCTCGCCGCGCTCTACGAGAGCTGGTCGATCCCCGTCGCGGTGCTTCTGGTCGTGCCGCTCGGGGTGCTCGGCGCCCTGCTCTTCGGGCTGGTCCGGGGAATGGCGATGGACGTCTATTTCAACATCGGGATCATCACCATCATCGGCCTTTCGGCGAAGAACGCGATCCTGATCGTCGAATATGCCAAGGAGCTCGAGGAGCAGGGCCGGGACGTGATCGAGGCGACCTTGGAGGCGGTGCGGCTTCGCTTCCGACCGATCCTGATGACCTCGCTCGCCTTCATCCTCGGAGTCCTGCCGCTGGTGATCAGCACCGGCGCCGGCTCGGCCGGCCGCAGGGCGCTCGGCAGCGGAGTGATGGGCGGGATGATCACCGCCACCGCTCTGGGCCTGTTCTTCATCCCGCTCTTCTTCGTCGCCGTCCGAACCCTCCTCGCCCGCCGCAAGGCGCGCGGCGAGCCCCAGCCGCCCACCGAAAGCCTCGCCCATGCGTAAGCGCACCGCCCTCGTCGCCGCACTGCTGCTCGCCGGCTGCTCGCAGCAGCCCAAATATGTGCAGCCGGCGCTTCCGACCGCGCCCGAATATCCGGCCGATGCCTGGGCGGCGACCGCCGGCCCGCGCGCCGTGGACGTGGAATGGCGCGGCTTCTTCCGCGATCCCCGGCTCCAGGCGCTGATCGAGCGGTCGCTCGAGCATAACCGCGACCTTCGCGCGTCGGTCCTTCGGATCGAGGAGGCGCGCGGCCAGTACCGGATCCGCCGGGCCGACCGTCTGCCGACCGTGGACGCGGCGGCGGGGGCCAGCCGATCGCGAGGCGAGGGTTTCGACGGCGAAGCGTCGACCGGGAACCGCTTCGACATCGGCGCCAACGTCGCTTCGTTCGAGCTCGATTTCTGGGGCCGCGTCCGGAGCCTGACCGAATCCGCCCGAGCCAATTACCTCTCGACCGTCCATGCCCGCCGGTCGTTCCAGATCGGCCTCATCGCCGACGTCGCGGAAGCCTATCTGACCGAGCGCGAGCTCGATGCCCGGATCGCGCTCGCCCGGACCACGGTCGAGAGCCGCACCCGGGCGCTCGTCATCGGCAAGCTGCGGCTCGATGCCGGCGTCACCTCGGCACTCGACTATCGCCAGATCGAGACCCTGCTCACCCAGGCTCAGAGCCAGCTCGCCAATCTCGAGCTGGAGCGCGCCCGGAGCCGCAACACGCTCGAGTTCCTCGTCGGCGGTCCCGTGCCCGCGCCGCTCCCCGCGCCCGCGCCGCTGAGCGGCCAGGGCATCGTCGAGAATATCTCCGCCGGGCTGCCGTCGGAGCTGCTCGCCAACCGTCCGGACATATTGGAGGCGGAGGAGCAGCTTCGGGCGGCCAATGCGGACGTCGGCGCGGCCCGAGCCGCCTTCTTCCCGCGGATCAGCCTCACCGGCGCGCTGGGCTTTGCCAGCACCGCGCTCGGCAGCCTCTTCTCCGGAGGCGCCCTGACCTGGACGGCGGGGGCCAATGTCGGCCTCCCGGTCTTCGACGGCGGCCGCAACCGGGGCAATCTCGACGTCGCCAACGCCCGCCGCGGGATCGCCACCGCCGGCTACGAACGCGCCGTCCAGAACGCGTTCCGGGAGGTCGCCGACCGGCTGGCCGGGCGCCGCTGGCTGGCGGACCGCCTGGCCTCGCAGCAGCGCGAGGCGACCGCCCAGCGCGAGCGCGCCGAACTCGCCACCTTGCGCTACCAGAACGGGGTCGCCAATTATCTGGAGGTGCTCGACGCCCAGCGGGAGCTGTTCGCCGCCGAGCAGCAGGTCGTCCTGACGCGGCGCGAGCAGCTCACCAACGCGGTGGACCTGTACGTCGCCCTCGGCGGCGGCCTCGACCCGTCCGACCGCGGCGCGGTTCGAACGGGCCGATAGCCGGTCGGCTCAGCCGGCGCTTTCGGCGGCCAGCGCCTGGGCGACCTTCGGCCGGGCGGCGACGCGCTGCTGATAGGCGCTCAGGCCCGGCCATCGGCCGAGGTCGATATCGTGGATGGCGGTCCAGCGCAGGACCGTGAAGAGATAGGCGTCGGCGATGGTGAAGGCGTCGCCGGTCAGGAACCCCTCGCCGAGCCGGTCCTCGATGAAATCGAACTTCTTGCCGAGCGTCTCGCGGGCGGCCGCTTTGACTTCGGCGGGCGTGGACGGGTTCCACAGCGGCCCGAACCCCTTGTGGATCTCCGTCGAGACGAAGGTCGTCCACTCGAGCACCCGGTAGCGCCGCAGGCCTCCGGCCGGAAGCAGCTCCTCCGATCCCGACTGGTCCGCCAGATACTGAAGGATGGTGGCGTTCTCGGTGAGCACCTCGCCGTTTTCGAGGCCGATCGCCGGGACCGCGCCTTTCGGGTTGACGGCGAAATAGTCGCCGCCGTCAGCCAGCTTCTTCACCCGCAGATCGACGGCGACCGCCTCGAAGGCGGCTCCGCTCTCGTAGAGGACGATGTGCGGCGCGAGCGAGCAAGCACCCGGGGTGTAATAGAGCTTCGTCATTTCGAGTTCCTCCACTTTGTCTTCGACCCCGCTCAGGTCCTTGTAGGGCCCGATCCGCGGCGCGCCGCCAGAGCGGCCACGCTGTATCGGCCGGCGAGCTCGAAATGCGCGAGCCTGGCGATCGAGCTTGCGGCGGCCTGCGCGGACGCGAGCGATGCCGCCATTCGGGCGAGGAAATAGTCCGAGTCCGTCGCCACCCCAGCCTTCACCGCGCCTTTTCCGAAGCCCCGTTGGCGGAGGGGGCGGTGGCGCGCTCCATCTCCAGCCGCGCATGCTCGACCGCGGCTTCCACGGCCTCGGCATCAACCTGCGGCGGGACTTCCGAGGCGCAGGCGGCGAGCGAGGCTCCGAGCAGGATGAGGAGTGCCTTGCGCACGGCTTCCTCGTCAGATCGGAGTGGTCGTGAAGAAGACGATCGCGCCGACGGCGAAGCCGAAGGTGAGAGGCGTCAGCCAGGTGCGCCGCACTCTATTCAGCATTCCGTTCACCCGCGCCTCCTTTGTAGTGTAACGTACATTACATAGAAAGCGAACCAGCCGCGCGCAAGCCCCTCCCCCGCCCGGAGATAATTTATTTCTTCAGCGGCACGACATCCGGGTGACGCTTTTGCTCGGAAGGGGCGGGGGGAGCGGCTAGCCGTTCGCGCTCAGGCTGCGCCGCGCGACGAGCATTGCGCCCACGATGCAGCCGCCGAACAGGGCGCCTTCGGCGGCACCGGTCACGATCTGGCTGATGGGGCCGAAGCCGCTCTCGCCGAAAAGGCCGCCGGCCGGGTCGAGGCGGAGGCGGGAACCGGGCAAGGAGCGGGCGAGCAGATCGAGGCTGCCGCCCATCAGCCGGCCCCCGAGCAACGGGATGAGGAGCCCGGCGCAGCCGCCGGCCAGGGCCGCGACGGCAACGCTTCGCCGAAGGTCGCTCGGGGCGCCGCCGCGGCTTTCCGCCCAGGCGCCCAGCCCGACCGCGCCGCCGAGCAGCACGCCCTCCGCCGCCCCGGTGATGTCGCCCGGCGACTGGCCGAGCAGAAGGTTGAAGGCGTCGACGCCGAGCAGCTTGACGACTCCGCCCACGACCATTCCCCCAAGGGCGCCGCCGACGATCCTCCAGTGGCGGCCGGCGGCGAAGCCGGCGGCGGCGATTCCGAAGCTGACTCCCGCGCCCCCCGTAAGCGCCGCCGCCATGGTCAGCCAGAGGAGGACGAGCAGAACGGAGGCGGCGCCCATTCCGGGCCCCAGCGGCTGCGCGGCCCCGGCGAAGCCGTAGAACAGGCCGCCGACGATCCCGGCCCCGCCAGCCCCCAGAGTCCCCGCCCCGCCGAGCAGGAAAACCTGCCTCAGGTCGTATGGCGTCGGCGCCTCGGCACCGCCATGCGCGTCCTCGGCCCCGGTGGGGGCTCCGGCTTCGTGCCCGACCGGCTCGACCGGCGCGATGAAGCGGTAGCCGTGCTTGGGGACCGTCTCGATGAAGCGCGGGCGGCCGGCTTCGTCGCCGAGCTGCCGCCGAAGCGTCTTGATGCATTGGGTGAGCGCCTCGTCCGTGACCGGGACGCCCCGCCAGACCTCATCCAGGAACCGGTCCTTCGAGACGAGCTTGCCGGCCTCGCGCACCAGAAGGGCCAAAGCGTCGAGGTAGCGGGCATTCAGCTCCACCGGCACTTCGTCGCGCCTGAGCTGCCGCTCGCCCGGATCGAGGACGAAGCGGTCGAAGCGGAAGCTGACCGGTACCATTTTTCAGAGAAACCTCAGGACTTGCTCATGCCGCTCACCCGCCGCGCATGCCAGGTGACGCCTCGTTCAAGCATGGAGGCAAGGCAATGGCAAAAGAAGCGCAAATCGCCCGGGGGCGGCTGGGGATACCCTGGCGGCTCATCGGCTGGGGAACGGCCGCCTTGCTTCTGCTCCTGCCGTTCGTCGCCGGGGCGCCCTGGACCGGATCGGACTATGTCTTCGCGGCCGTGATGTTCGGCACCGTCGGCCTGGCCTTCGAGTTCGTCGTCCGCAAATCGGTCAGCCTCGCCTACCGGGCCGGCGCCGTGCTTGCCGTCGTCACCGCGGTCATGACGATCTGGATCAACGGCGCCGTCGGAATGATCGGTTCGGAGCAGGATGACTACAACCTCCTGTTCCTCGTGGTGCCTCTGGTGGCGCTGGCCGGCGCGGCGATCGCGCGGTTCAGGCCCGCCGGGACGGCCTGGGCGATGCTCGCGGCGGCGATCGCGCAAGCGGCGCTCGGCGCCTTCGGCCTCCCCGAAGACCTGGCCGGCGGAATCCTCGGCATCGGATTCGCCGGACCATGGCTCGTCGCCGCCCTTCTGTTCCGCAAAGCAGGCTCGGCACGGCAGGCCTGACCTCCATCCAGTTTCCCGATCCGTTACCGATCAATCCCGGCGCAGGCAGGGCCGAGGCCCTGCTTTGCCCGAACAGGAGCATCAAGACATGCATTTCACTCACATTTTCGGAACCGTCGCGTTCGCGGCGGCGGCGATGACTCCGGCCGGAGCGGCGGCACCTCGGCCGGCCGATTTCAAAACGCAGGCCGATACGCTTCTTCGGGCCTATCCCGCCGACGGGCCCGGCGCCGCCGTCGTGGTCATGCGCCGGGGGCGGGTGATCTATTCCGCCGGCCGCGGCCTGGCCGATGTCGAGACGCGCCGGCCGATCACGCCCGACACCGCCTTCCGCCTCGGCTCGATCGTCAAGCAGTTCACCGCCGCGACCGTCCTCAAGCTCGTCGCCGAGGGGAAGGTGTCGCTCGACGACCCCGTCTCCCGTTTCTTCCCGGATTGGCCGCGGCCCGGCGCCGGGGCGACCGTCCGCCAGCTCCTCAACCACACGTCGGGGATATACGATTTCACGAAGATCCCGGGATGGATCGGCAAGAACCGGCACCGCGCCTGGACGACCGCCGAGTTGCTGGCCGTGTTCCGCGACCTGCCGGCGCGGGCAGGGCCGGGCGAGAAGTGGGAATATAACAATGGCGGCTACGTGCTGCTCGGCGCCATCGTCGAGAAGGTGACCGGGAAAGCCTGGCACGAGGCGATGGCGGAGCGGATCACCCGCCCGCTCGGCCTTCGCACCATCGCTTTCGCCGCTCCCTCCGAGGTTGGCTTCGCGGCTCTGGGCTACACCGATGAGGGCGGACGGCAGACGGCGGTGCAGCTTTCCCATCTAAGCGTCGCCCACGCCGCCGGCGGCCTCCAGGGGAGCGTCAGGGACATGGCGCGCTGGGCGAAGGCGCTTCACGGCGGCCGGGTGGTCAGTCCCGCTCTGTACCGGGAGATGAGCCGGCCCGCCCGGCTCGCGGACGGATCCACCGAGACCTACGGCTTCGGCTTTCGGCTTCGGGAGATTCGAGGACGCCCGGCGCTCGTCCACGGCGGCGCCGGCGGCGGCCTCGACACGGACAGCGTCTACATCCCTTCCGAGGATCTCTTCGTCGCCGTCTTCGCCAACAGCGACGATCCGGCCGCGGACCCCAGCATCCTGACCCGCCGCCTGGCCGCGCTCGCGCTCGGCGAGCCAATCCCCACCTTCGCCAAAGCGGCCGTGGACCTGGCGACCATCGAGCCGCTGTTCGGCGCCTACAGCGGCGAGGGCGCGCCGCCGATGCGCTTCTTCGCCCGCGACGGCAGCCTCTACCTCGGCCGCGGCGACGACGATAAGGAAGCCTTCCCGGCGGGCGACGACCGCTTCTTCTTCGGCCCCGACGACCTGATGTGGCTCCGCTTCGTTCGCCGGGCCGACGGCGCCCATGCCCTGGAGGTCCACGCGCCGGACACGGCGGCGCCGCTGCGGGCGGCCCGCACGGGTCCCGTTCCGGCCGCCCTCACCGTCGCCGCGGCCGTGCTCAACAGCTACGCGGGCACCTATGCCACCGAAACCGTGACCTTCACCGTCTCCGTCGACAGCGCGGGCAGGCTCACCATCACTCAGGGCGTCCAGAGCCCCTTTCCCCTTCGGCCGATCTCGCAGACCGAGTTCCGGATCGACCGGGCCATGCGGATCGTCTTCCACCCGGAAAACGGCAAGGTGGACCGCTTCACCCTGTATCGGGGCGCGCGGGAGCTTCACGGGCGGCGCGTCGGGCCCTGAGCCCGGCGCCGGCCGGTCGGCCATTGCGCACCGGGCGCCGCCGGCCGATGATGGCGGCATGATCATGGCGATCCTTCTGCTCCTGCAAACGGCACCGCCCCCGGTCCCGGAGCCGGTCCCGGCGGAGGCGGGGTTCGAGGTGAAGGCGGAGCGGCTCGACGGGCTGTTCCGGACGGCCGCGGCGGAGGGAGGAAGCTATATCCTCCATTATCAGGTGGGGGACCGGGTCTTCACCCGGGCCTACGGGTCGCTCGACTGCTTCGGCAAGGTGCCTATGCCGGCGAGCGCGCTCGTCGACGGCGGATCGCTGACCAAGGTCTTCACTAGCGCCGCGGTCTACAAGCTGGTCGAGGAGGGGCGGCTGAAGCTCGACGACCGGCTCGGCGAGCTGTTCGGCTCCGT
The DNA here is from genome assembly GCA_036400035.1 of Allosphingosinicella sp. Taxonomy (GTDB): domain Bacteria; phylum Pseudomonadota; class Alphaproteobacteria; order Sphingomonadales; family Sphingomonadaceae; genus Allosphingosinicella. The sequence continues at coordinate 8,413 of DASWLY010000066.1, read as the reverse complement.
CCCGGCCGACAAGGCCGGGATCACCGTCGCCCAGCTGCTGGCGCACCGCTCCGGAATACCCAATTTCATCGGCCGCGACGGCCGGCCGCTGCCGGAAAGCGAATGGACCGTCGAAGGCTATGACTATGCACCGGCGACCCGCGAGGAGATGCTGGCCCGTGCGTGGAAGGCGCCCCTCGCCTTTTCGCCCGGGTCGAAGGACGAATATTCCAATTACGGGTTCAACCTGCTCGCGGCCGTGATCGAACGGGTTTCGGGCCGGCCCTACGAAGCCTATGTGCGGGAGCGGATCTTCGCCCCGGCCGGGATGAGTCGCACCGGCTATCGTCGCTCCGCTGCCAATGCCGGTCCGATCGCCGACCAGTGCAGGAACGGCCGGTCCTGGGGAAATCCGGTAAGCCGAGGCGTCTGGGCGCTCGGCGTTTCCTGGAATCTCATGGGCGCCGGAGGGATGATGACGGACGTCTCCGACCTCCAGAAATGGAACTCGGCAATGGCTTCGGGGGCCCTGTTCCGCCCCGACATCCACCGCCGCTTCCGGGCCGGCTATTTCGGCCCCTCCTATCGAAGCTGCGGCACCGACGCGACCTTCATCGGCGGAAGCAACGGGATGACCCGAAGCCTCATCATCCACCTGCCGCTGCGCAACGAAGCCGTCGTCTCCGTCGGCACCCGGCGGGAGAACCCCCTGCCCGCCGAAGCCGACCTTCGGGATTCGATCTGCAAGCGGTAAGGAACGCCGTGAGCGCCCTTCCATCCGCTTTCGCGGGCGTCAGTAGCGGCGCAGGCGGCTCGTCTTCAGCTTGACCCGGCCGTCGCCGCGTACGGTGCAGGTGAAGGCGCGAGGGCCATAGCCGCGCCGCCAGCCGTTGCTGTCGCCAAGACCGGCTCCGCCGACCGTCCCGTAGACTCGCCAGCTGTCCCGTTTGTAGCGCCGGACATCGTCGATGCGCATCCGCCCGTAGCGCTCGATGGAGGGCGCGCAGCGCTCGACCGCGAAGCGCTCCGGGCCGCGGAAGCGAAGTCCGTCGACGCTTCGGTTCACCGAATCGGTAACGGTGCCGACCGCGTTGGCGGTCGCCTCGACCTGCCGCGCGATCTCGTCCGCGACCCGTTCGGCGCGGCTCCGCCGGTCGTATTGAGCCAAAGCCGGCGAAGCCGACGCTACCAGCCCGATGAAAAGGATTGCCGCGGATACTCTTGCCGACATGATCAGCCTCCAACGCAAAGTCACTAAGGCAGCCACTCGCCGCCCGGAACAAGGAACGGCTATGCGGGCGGAACGATCCGCCGGGGAAGATCATCCCGGCTCGGGCCGAAGCTCGGCGGCACGGCTCGGATCGAGATCACCGCCTGGCGCTGCCGGCACTGCGGCTCCCCTCGAAAGCCACGCGCGGCCGGATCGAGGGCTTCCCGCCGAGGCCGGCATGCCTTGGTGGACCGCTAACGCCCCGGCTGCGCTGGGGCGGGCTCGATCCAGCCCGTCATGAACAGGTCGGACGAGTCGCAGGAGGGATCCGGTCGCTGCACCCAGGGCAGCCCGGAGAGGTTGGCCGCCTCGCCGCCGGTGAGCACGACCCGCTGGCCCAGCGCGAAGACCGAGTCCCGCACCCGCAAGGTGCGAGTGTCCTGGTCCCAGCGGATTGCGGCAATGTGGAAGGCGGGAAGGGTCCGGCTCTTGGCCTTGTCGTTCCCGACTATGTAGAGGCACGGACCTTCGGCGTGCAGATGCCCTTCCAGGGCGGCCATGAGCATGTCGCTGCTCGGCTGAAGGAGAGCCAGCCGTACCCCTTCCCCTCCCTCGCCGGTCGAAGGCGCGGGCGTTGCCGCTTGCGGCGGAGGCGGATCGCTCCGCCCCACGGGCCCGTCGCAGCCCCCCGCGAGCGCGAGGCACAGGGCGAGGGCAAGGCTGCAAAATCGGTCGGGCAAGGAAAGGGCCTTTCGCGTGGAGGAACCCCTTAAAGGCGGGTGCCGCGCTGCGCTGCAACAATCGAGACAACAAATCCTCGGCCGCGGCACAGCGCCGACATGGGCCCCGCCTAGGACGCCGCAACGGCCAATCCCGGCCGAAGAAAGGGCGGGGACGACCCCCGCGAGAAGTTGCCGCCATGAACCCTGTAAGCGTCCGCACCGCCTTCGTCGCCGCCAGCGTCCTGCTGCTGGCCTTCACCCCGGTCTGCTCGGCTTATGCCGAGATCGTCGGGCCCGCGGCCGCCGCCGCCGAGCCGGCTCCCGCCGCCGTCGAGCAGGCGGTGCTCAGCCCGGGCGAGTTCGTCTGGCAGCCGGAACGCTCGCTTTCCGGCCCGGTCGAGATGGTGGTCAGCATCCCGCTTCAGCGCGCTTATGTCTATCGCGGCGGCACCCTCATCGGAGTGACGACCGTCTCGACCGGAAAGCCGGGACATCGCACGCCGACCGGCAAGTTCGACATACTCCAGAAGAGGGCGAGGCATTTCTCCAACCTCTACAACAACGCGCCGATGCCGTTCATGCAGCGGCTGACCTGGGGCGGGATCGCGCTTCACGCCGGCCAGATCCCCGGCCGCCCCGCCTCGCACGGCTGCGTCCGGCTTCCGCTCGAATTCGCGCGCAACCTGTTCGCGGTGACTTCGGTCGGAGCCTCGGTCCACATCGTCGACCAGTCCCCGGCGCCCCAGGAAGCGCTTGCCATGGTGCGCGGCAACGGCGCCTATACCGGCATGGGCGGTCCGCTGGAGGAAGTGGACGGCGGAACCCGCTGAGCCGCGGAAGGGCAAGCGCGCCGCCACTCGCCCCATAAGGGGAACAATCCCCCTCTTCATCCCCCCTGTGCGCTGAGACCGCCTTGCGCTATCGTGGGCCGGCCAGGGAGGGGCGCGACATGGCCGCAGCAATGAAGCCGCAATGGGGATTCTGGGCCATTGCGGTCGGGTTCCTGATGCTCGCCGGGGTGATGGGGATCACAGGCTGGGGGGTGTGGGGCTCGAACCGGGGCTGCCCGGACGACTTCGTTGCCGGCCCGCCCGATGCCTCGGCCTGGGTTTACGCGGCCGAGGGCAGCATCAAGCTGGGCCGGCCCGCCTGCCTGAACCTCAAGCCGGCGATCTTCTTCCGTAGCGAACGCGCCGCGCTCAAGCAGCAGACGGACGCCATCGCCGCCGCCAAGACCAGCCTCGACTCCAGCGGTCGGACCGTCGCTGATCCCAAGGTCGTGGCGGCAGCGACCACCAAGCTCGCCCAGGCGCAGGCGGCGCTCGCCCAGCTGCCCCGGCGGCGCAAGGTGTTCCTTTTCCTCGACGACGTGAAGGTGCCGATCGAAGGCCGCGAGGTGGACGTCATGGCGGGAAGCCCGGACCGTCCCTGGGTGCCGGTGGACATGCTCCTCCGGGGCGCCGACGACGCCGCCAGCGAAGATGGCAGGACGTGGCGCAGGATTCTCGGCGGCCCGACCCAGCTCGGGGAGCGCAAGGTGCGGATCAGCGTCGCGGTGGCGGAGGCCGACGACAAGCCTCCGGTGGTGCGAGCGGTGCTCGGCCCGCAGGCGACCCTGCAGGTGTTCGACTTCTGGCGCCTTCTCTTCGGCGGCCTCGGGCTTGCGCTGCTCGCCGCCGGAATCGTCAAGCGAGGCTGGAACACCGGCCTGTTGCGCGACGGCGGCCCGAGCTCCGCGTTCAGCCTCGGTCGGGTCCAGATGGCCTGGTGGCTCGTCCTCATGGTCGGCGGCTTCCTCTTCATCTGGCTGGTGAGCGGGCAGTGGAAGGGCGTGGTCACCTCCGGAGTGGTGGCGCTTCTCGGCATCTCCGCCACCACCGGAGTCGCGGCCCGGCTGGTCGACACGAGGGCCGGCACGACGCATGACTCGTCCAGCCCGCCGGGCGGCCCGCTTTCGGTCACCGACGCGTCGAACGGCTTCTGGAGGGACATCGTCGACGACGGGGACGGAGCGGGCCTCCACCGAATCCAGCTGATCGCCTGGACTCTGCTGCTCGGCGCGGTTTTCATCTGGACCGTGGTGTGGACGTTCGGCTTCCCGGATTTCGACACCAACCTCCTGCTGCTCGCCGGACTCGCCGGAGGCACCTATCTCGGGTTCAAGTTCCAGGAGCCGGATTCGCCCGGCGGCACCCGCAGCCCCCCCTGACAAGGCTCATCGCCGCCTCCCCCGTTTTCGCATATCCCGCGAAGTGTCGGCCCGCCATCGGATGCGGCAAGGCGCAACGGATAGCCGCTAGTGACTGTCCCCGGCCGGAAGGGTAGCAGGCGGGCGCAACAAAGCCCGGAGCCCGCCCGATGCGTAAGACTCTCCTCACCGCCTTCCTGGTCTGCACCGCCGCTGCGCCGGCTTCGGCGGAATCCGTCGTCGTTACCGCCGACCGCATGGTCGACGTGCTGGCCGGCAAGGTGATCGAGGAGCCGGTGGTGGTGATCACCGACGGCCGCATCGCCTCGGTGGTCGGGCGCGGCGGCGCCCGGCCGCTCATCCCCAGCGGCGCGAAGAGGATCGACCTGCCCGGCAAGACCCTGCTGCCGGGCCTGATCGACATGCACGTCCACCTCGATTCAAACCCTCGCTACGGCGGCTATACCGGGCTCCAGTTCACCGACATGTTCTGGGTGGCTCAGGGCGTCCGCAACGCCCGCGACATGCTGCACGCCGGCTTCACCACGGTGCGAAACGTCGGCTCCGACAATTATGCGGACGTCGGCTACAAGCAGGCGATCGACGAGGGGCTGATGGCGGGACCTCGGATCGTCCCCGCCGCCCATGCCCTGGGCGCCACCGGCGGCCACTGCGACCAGACCTATCTGCCGCCTTCCTACGCCGCGCGCGGCAAGGCCGTCGGCGACGGCCCGCAGGAGCTTCGCACGCGGGTCCGCGAGCAGCGGAAATACGGCGCCGAGGTGATCAAGGTCTGCGCGACCGGCGGAGTCTTCTCGCGCAACACCGAGCCCGGGCAGCAGCAGCTTTCCGAGGAGGAATTGCGGGCGATCGCCGACGAGGCGCACCAATGGGGGCTGAAGGTCGCCGCCCACGCCCATGGCGCGGCCGGGATCAAGGCCGCGATCCGCGCCGGCATCGACACGATCGAGCATGCCAGCCTGATCGACGCCGAAGGCATCCGCCTCGCCCGCGAGCGTGGGACCTGGCTGGCCATGGACATCTTCAACACCGAATATACCCAGGCGGAAGGCGCCAGGAACGGGGTGCTGGAGGACAATCTCAGGAAGGACCGGGAGATCGCCCAGCTCCAGCGCGACAATTTCCGGGCGGCGCACCGGGCGGGGGTGAAGATGGTCTACGCCACCGACGCCGGGGTGATGCCGCACGGCAGCGCGGGCGGCCAGTTCCGCTGGATGGTGCAATATGGGATGACCCCGATGGAGGCGATCCAGTCCGCCACCCGCAACGCCGCTCAGGCGCTCGGGCGGGAGAAGGACGTGGGAGCCATCGCCGCCGGCCGGTGGGGCGACATCGTCGCCGTCGACGGCGACCCGCTTGCCGACGTGCGCCAGCTCGAGGACGTCGACGTCGTCATCAAGGGCGGAATAGTGGTGAAGCAGGATTGAAGCCGCTCGACCGCCCGAGGATCGCCGCCGACTTCGCCGCCGCCGTCAACATGGACGCCGACGAGCTCGAGGCGTGGCTGGAGACGCCGGAGAGCCGGCGCGTCGGCTTCAAGCGCGACGGCGGCGAGTCGGTCGGCCACGCCTCCGGCCGCCGGATCGTCGGGCTGCTCCGGTCGGGGCCGGCGGGGGAGGACGATTACCGCCAGATGCGAAAGGTCGTCGGCTTCGTCCGCCGCCACCGCGCCCAGGAGCCGGCGAACATGGTCACGTCACGCTGGCGCTACAGCCTCATGAACTGGGGCCACGATCCGCTTCGCGCGTGACGCTAAGTAGCGGGCCGTCACGACCGTTTTTTTTAAAGGGTCGGAACGGGCAGCATCGCGCGCGGGTTCGCGACGGACACCTGCCGGAGCCGCCAAACATGTTCATGCACAACAAGAAGCTTCAATATACCGTTCGAGTCGCGGAGCCCAATCCGGTGCTCGGCACTTTCATGCTCGAGCAGTTCGGCGGCCCGGACGGCGAGCTCGCCGCGGCGATGCGCTACTTCACCCAGGGCCTCGCAGAGGATGATCCCGGCCGCAAGGACATGCTGCTCGACATCGCCACCGAGGAGCTCTCCCATCTCGAGATTATCGGCTCGATCGTCGCGATGCTCAACAAGGGCGCCAAGGGCCGGATGTCCGAAGGAACGATGAGCGAGGCCGAGCTCTACATGGATCTCGCCAAGTCCGGAGCGAGCACTCCGACCCAGCAGATCGTCTTCGGCGGCGGCCCCTCGCTGACCAATTCGGCCGGAATTCCCTTCAGCGGCGCCTATGTCGACTCGCGCGGGGAGCCGACCGTCGACCTGCGCTCCAACATCGCCGCCGAGGCCAGGGCCAAGATCGTCTACGAGCGGCTGATCAACATCACCGACGATCCCGGGATCAAGGACGCCCTCACCTTCCTGATGACCCGCGAGGTCGCCCACCAGAAGTCGTTCGAGAAGGCGCTCTACGCGATCGAGGAGAATTTCCCGTCCGGCAAGCTTCCGGGCCACCCGGATTATTCCAGCCTCTACGTCAACGCCTCGCAGGGCGAGGGCGACCTCGAGGGGCCGTGGAACAGCGGCCCCGAATGGGACCGGCTCGACGACGTGACCAGCGCGATCCCGCTCGGCGGCGGCGACGGGCTCGCCACGGTCAAGGGCCTGAGCGCCCGCGAGAAGAAGGATCTCAAGGCCACCGCGGTGAGGACCGTCTCCGACCCGACCCGAAACCCGACCACCGGCACCGACCTCGGCGCCGGACCGGGCGCGGGCCGAACCAAGGACCTCGACGCCGAGGCCGAGTGAGACGTAGAGGGGGCGCAGCCGGCGACGGCTGCGCCCCCGCAGCATCGATCGACCGGATCGACGTAGGAATGCATTGATCAACTCGATCGTCCTCACCGGCTTCCTCGGCAGCCTCGCCGCGGGCCTGGCAACCGTTCTCGGCGCCCTTCCGTTGTACGTGACGGGGAAGCCGGGCGCCCGCGCGGAGCAGGGTTTCCTCGGCTTCGCCGCGGGCGTGATGCTTGCCGCCTCCTTCTTCTCGCTGATCATCCCGGGCATCGAGCAGGGGCAGTCGACCGGCCTGGGCCGAACCGCCGCGGCCTCGATCGTCATCGCCGCGATGCTGATCGGCGCCGCCTTCGTCGGGCTGATCAACCGGTCGGTCCCTGCCCTGGGCGGGATCGGCCTGACCCCAAAGGAGGGAGTCAGCGAGGCGGCGCACCGCCGGATCTGGCTGTTCGTGGCCGCGATCACCCTCCACAATTTCCCGGAAGGCCTGGCGGTCGGGGTCAGCTTCGGGACGGGCGATCTCAAGGCGGGCTATGCCACGGCCCTGGGCATCGGCCTCCAGAACATACCGGAGGGACTCACCGTCGCCGTCTCCTTGATGACGATCGGCTATTCGAGGGGGCGGGCGGTCCTCTTGGCTCTCGCCTCGGGGCTCGTCGAGCCGGTCGGCGGCTTCATCGGGGTCGCCACGGTGGCTGCCGTCGCGAGCCTGCTCCCCTGGGCGCTGGGCTTCGCGGCCGGAGCGATGATCTATGTCGTCTCGTCGGAGATCATTCCCCATACCCACCGCAAGGAAGGCGACTCGATCGCCACCACGGGCCTGATGATCGGCCTCGCCGCGATGATGTTCCTCGACATAAGCCTGGGATGAGCGATCTCCGGTTCGATCGCCGCCGCCGGGGAACGCAAATGCGGTGATCGCGGTTCATCGCCTGACGTCCAAGCGGAGGAGCGAGAGCGACATGAAGGGTTATTGCGAAGACATCGAGAAGGCGACTCTGCAGAACGAGAATTTCCGGCGGGTGCTCTACACCGGCAAGAACCTGCAGCTTGTGCTGATGACGCTTCCGCCGGGCTGCGACATCGGCGAGGAGGTGCACGAGGACCGGGACCAGTTCTTCCGGATCGAGCAAGGCCGGGGAACCGTCTATATCGATGGCGCGCCCAACAAGGTGGAGGACGATTTCGCGGTGATCGTGCCGGCCGGCGCCCGCCACAACGTGGTCAACGACGGCGACGAGCCGCTCCGGCTCTACACGATCTACGGGCCGCCCGAGCACAAGGACGGGACCGTCCACAAGGACAAGGAGCAGGCGGAGCGCGACCACGACAACGACCATTGGACCGGCGAGACGACGGAGTGAAAGCGGGAACGGCCCGGTGACCTATTGCGTGGGGCTGCTGCTCGAGGCCGGGCTGGTGATGATCGCCGACACCCGGACCAATGCCGGAGTCGACAATTTCTCCTCCTACCGCAAGCTCCACACGCTGGCTGACGGGCCGGACCGGCAGATATACCTGTGCACTTCGGGCAGCCTTTCC
>DASWLY010000065.1:0-34767 GCA_036400035.1 Allosphingosinicella sp. | reverse complement strand
CGGATCCGCCGTGTCGATGAACGTGCGCAGGTTCAGATAACCCACCTTCTTGCCATTATCGTCGAGGATCCGGGCGCCGTAGCGGGACGAGACGGGGGCGACGGTGATTTCAGCCTTGGCGACGGTGACGTCGCGGATCGTTCCGTTGGTGTCGCGCACGCGCAGCAGCCTGGCGGTACCGGCGGTATTGGGTCCGAGCGCGGCGCTTATCGCGGCGCTGCCTTCGGCCGCGATGATCGAGTCGACCGTGCGCAGGTCGGCGGCGCCGGTGCCGATGGCGAGGATTTCGGTTCCCCGGTCGATCCCGGCGGCCAGCGCCGGCGCGTCTTCGAAAGCCTCGGAGATGAAGAGCCGGCGGGCGGCGGTGTCGATGGAAAGTCGCGCACCCAGGCCCGCGCTGGCTCCCGAGGTGAAGTACGCATTATCCGCCGCGAGCGAGGTGACGTAGGTGAAGAAGCGGTCCTTGTTCTGGGCGCGGGCCGGGGCAACCAGGGCGTCGATATAATCCTGGACGCTGGTGAAGCTGTCCGGATTGACGTTGGCTGCCATCGATTCGGGAAACAGATACCATTCGTTGAGCTTGGCGGCGGCCCAGTCTTGGCGCGCCCTAAGCGAACAGGCGTTGCCGGAAGGTGGGGGCGGGGGCGGTGCGGGCGGCGCGACGATGGGCGGGCCGGCTCCGCCGCCGTCGCCGCCGGTACCGCCGCCGCCGCCCCCGCCGCAGGCCGAAAGTAACGCCAGGATCGCAACCGACGCAGAAAGACGCTTGCGACGTACGCCGGCTCTCCGGCCTCTGGCACTTCTGTCCATCGAACCCTCTCCCGTGGGCGCAATGATACACTATCGCGGGCCGCTCGTATTGGGCGAATTGGAACCTGGCGCACCGGGGCTGGGGCGGGCGCCTGGGTAGGCCAAAAGGCCCTACTTCTGTCTCCCAGCTCAGCCGTGCGGGCGGCCTTCGTCACCCCCCGATGCTTCGCCCCCGCCCCTGGCCTCACCCCGCATTGTCGAAAGCGCGCACCTCCACCGCCCCCGCATCGAAGCCGTCAAGAAGCCGCGCGTTCACCCCCATCTTCCCGAAATCCTCGCCCAGGGTGCGCCAGTGGGTGCCGCAGCCGCAGATTGGGCAATGGTGGATGCCGATCATCCGGTCGCCCCAGATGTACGATACCGTCTCGCCCTCCACCTTGACCGCGCCGTCGGGGTAATAAGCTACCAGCCAAGCCGTCTTGGCGCAGAGCGAGCAATTGCACGACGCGACCCATTCGGGCGCCGCCGGAGCCTCGATCCTCACGGCTCCGCAGTGACAGCTTCCGGTGACGCTCATGCCTGTCCTCCCGCTCTCTTGCAGCCTTCGCACCGGCAGCCTAGCACGCGCCGCGAGGTTACGGACATGAAGATCATCGGAAGCTACGTCAGTCCCTATGTGAGGAAGGTGCTCGCCTGCTTGGCGCTGAAAGGCTTCGATTACGAGATCGACCCGATCACGCCCTTCTACGGCAATGACGAGTTCGAGCGGCTGAGCCCGCTTCGGCGGATTCCGGTTCTGATCGAGGAAGACTTCGTCCTCAACGATTCCTCGGTCATCTGCGCCTGGTTGGATGAGGCCTATCCTCATCGCCCGCTCCTGCCCGAAAGCCCGAAGGACCGCGCCCGCGCCCGCTGGCTGGAGGAATATGCCGATACCCGCCTCGGCGACGTCTTCATCTGGGGCCTGTTCTACCCCAAGTTCGTCCACCCGATCGTCTGGGGCGAGCCCGGGGACCAGGCGCGGATCGAGGCCACACTAGCGGAGCACCTGCCGCGCGAGTTCGATTATCTGGAGGGCGAGCTCCCCACCGAGGGCTGGCTGTTCGGGGACGATATTGGCCTCGCCGACATCGCTGTCGCGACGTTCTTCCGAAACGGTAGCTATGTCGGCTTCGAGCTCGATTCCGACCGCTGGCCGAGAGCCGCAGGCTTCGTCGACCGTGCCCTCGCCCACCCCTGCTTCGCCTCGCTCCTGCCCTTCGAGCAGGCCCAGCTGAGCACCAGCCCGGCCGGCCGCCGCCAGGCCCTCCTCGCCGCCGGCGCCCCGCTGACGGAGGAGACCTTGGGGACCAGGGAGCCGCGCAAGGGCGTGATGAGGCTGTAGCTCCGGCGGGCCTGCCTCAGGCTGGGCGGATGACCGCTTCAACCAGTTCCTCGACCGGCCGCGTGCCGTCGAGGCGCAGCACGGGCTTATCGAGGGTGGTCAGCCATCGTTCGTGCCTGGGCCGGTTTCTTCCCGGCAGGGTGCCGTCGTCGTACCGGGCGGCCCATTCGAGGAACTCGCGGTGATGCTCGTGCATCGCGCCGCCCGGCAGCAAGGCGTCGCCGAACCGCGCCCGTTCGCGAAAGCGGAGCCGCTCCACGCGCACCTCGGTAGGTACTTCCAGGAAGACGATCAGTTGAGCCTCGGCGCTGACGCTCTCCGCCCAGCCGTCCAGCGTCCCCGAAAGCACCCAGCGCCCGGTGCGCGCCTGCTCCGCGCGGATCCTGGCCAGACGCTCGGGCACGTCGCGCTTCTCGCGGTAAGGCGGGTCGGTCTCGACCCAGAAATGATCGTCCATGTCGATATGGAGGGCGCCGAGACGCGCCGCCAGGGCCCTGCCCAACGTTGTTACGCCGCAGCCGGAGGCGCCAGTGATGCCGACTCGGCCGAGCCCATTCCCCATGACGGGCTTGTGGCATCCACGCCGTCCCGTTTCCACCCGGTTGCGAGGTGGACGACTAAGCCGTGCCGAACGGGTCGAACCCCACCCTTTGGATCTGGGTCGGACCGGCCGGGAGGTAGAAGCGCGCGGTCTGGCGATAGGAGCGGTCGAGAAAGGTTATGAACCCGGGCAGAAGCGCCCGCCCGAAGCGTTTGCCGTAGAGGGAGCTGCCGACGACGATTTCATCCGGACCCAGGGCGAGTCCCCGGGTCCAGCATTCGTCTATCGGGTAGGCCGGGCCCGGCTCGGCGGCGATCTGCCCGCGTGGGGAGAGGCAGGTCAGGAGCCGGCCGTCGTCCAGGGGCAAGATGTCGTGACAGCCGTGGCAGGGCAGGACCGTCCGCCGGCGTTCGCAAAAGCCGCGGTCCATTTCGACGATCTCGCTCGGCAGGCCGCGCGGCTGGTTGTGGAGCATCACCCAGATCGAGTCGGACGTCCCGGCGATCGAGTTGAGGTGGCCGTGGCCGGCCCCGTCTCGGGGCGCCGGTGGAAGGATCTGGTGCGCGGCGACCGGCCGCCATGCGGCGTCATATTCCAAGATCCGCTGGTGGAGCGTGTCGACGACGAAGAAGGAATTGTCGAAGAAGCCCAGCTGATGGCAATTATAGTCGAGTCCCTCCACCAGGACGTCTACTTCGTAAAGGGCACCCGAGCGCCACCGGAACCGGACGACGCGTCCGGAATGGGCGGCGCCGCCCTGGCCGGGGAGGCCGTGGCGGAAGGCGAAGACCTGGTCTTCGACGCAGACGATACCGAAGAACAGGCCCCGGGGCCCTTCGCGCCAGCCGTGGCGGCTGACGAAATAGAGCCCCTGGCGCGAAGCGACGAGATAGGCCGGTGTGCTCATCCTTCGCTAGCGCTTCGAACGGCCCGGTTCACCGGTTCGATGCCGCGACGTCGAATGCCACCGAGATGCGGGTCTCGTGCGAGCCGGTGGGCAAGGTCTCGTGGGGGACGAAGGACGGGAACAGGACGAGGGTCCCCGGCTCCGGCGCGACGTCGATCACCTTCCAAGGCGGCGGCCGGCCGAACCAGGCGGGGACGGAGCCGATGCGCAGGGCCCCGGGACGATGGCGCCCTCTCGGCGCGGCGACGTAATAGACCCCGGTCAGCCACGGGCCGGGATGGTGATGGAGCGCCTGATGCCCACTGGCGTCGAAGATCAGCGCCCAGCACTTCAAGGTGGCGAGGCCCGGCCGCGTCGCCACGAAGGGATGTTCGCCGGTCAGTCCCGCCGAATATTCCGTCACCTTCTCCCTGATGACGCCGATCAGCGCCGTTCCCGCCTGGTCGCCGGGCAGAGGGAAGGTCATGGTGCGCCGGCCCTTCCGGGTGGCGTGGCCCGCCGGGTCCGAATGGAGAGTCGGATTGGCTTCGATCTCCCTCCTCAGGTCCGCGTTGAACCCATCTAGCCCGTCGAACGGGGGCGGCGCATCGAGGTGGACGATCCGAAGTAAGCGGTCGAGGCCCATCAGCCCGGCAGCCTCTTGCGAACGGCCGAGGCCGGCCAGAGCGAGGGCCTTATGGTAGAGGACGTGCATTGCCTCCGGACAATGCTCCAGCGCCTCGTCGCAGGCGCTCAGCAGGGCCTCCGGTGAGCCCCGCAACTTCGAGGCGCGATAGTCCAGAAGGTCGGGATCGGCCGGATCGGCTTGGGCCAGCGCCGACTCCAGCTCCGCGGCCCGCTCCGCTCGCCCTGCCCGGATCAGCAGCCTCAATTGGAGCTTCTGCGCCCAGAGCCTGGGGAGCCAAGGCCCGACCTGCTCGAGCGCCGGGTCGATCCGCCCCGCCCGCAGCAGCGCTCCGGCATAGCCCGAGTGCACCGCTTGGTCGCCGGGAAACCGTTCGCATGCCGAAGCGAGGAGGCTTAGCGCTCGCTCCTGCTCCCCGATGGCCTCGAGCGCCTCGGCCCAGACAAGCTGAAGCGCAGGCGCTTCGGGCCGAGCAAGGGCCGCGCTTTCCGCCATGCGAAGAACAGCCAGTCGATGCGCCGGCGAGGGGAGGCTTGCCCACCGCATCCGCCGGATTGTCAGGAAATCAGGAAAGGAAGCCGCTGCTGTCGGTCCCGGAGCCGTCCTGGGCCTCGGCCTCGCCGGTTTCGAGCCTTGCGAATTCCGGCCTCGTCCAGGCCGACCTCTCGGGAACCGAATATCCCTCGATCGGGGTTTCCCGCTGCACCGTCGGCATCTCTTTCGTCCCTCCTGCTCTTTATCCTCGCTAGCATCCGCCTCGGCCACCGACAACACCCATGCTAAAGCATCCGAGGGCAGGAAGACCGCCGCCTTCATCAGCACCCTAGCCACCCCGCCCCGGCTGGCGTAGCGTCTGCGCGAAGGCCGGAATAGCCGGCGGTCGAGCGAGAGGATGATCGATGAGTGCGGACGCGAAGAGCGGCCATATCCGGCTGACGTCGCACCCCGGCTCGCGCGGGCCGGTGCGGTTCCCGCTGACGTGGGGCGCGCCGACGGCGGCGGATCGGGGGCCGGTGGTCGCCACCGTCAATGCCCGCTCGGACCGCAACGCCATCGGGGCGCATGGCGGCTCCTATTCGATCTACCGGGCGCTGGCGATCTCGTCCGGGGCGATGGATCCCAACGCCAAGCCGGACCTTCACGACACCTCGCCCGTGTGCGAGATCGGGCCTCACCCGCAATGGGGCGATCCCGGCAAGATCGTGTCGCTCGACCCTTGGGGCCACAGGGTCGCTCACGACTTCGGCGAGCTGATCGAGGAGGGCATCGACATCCGTCCCTCGATCGCCATCACCAAGGCCAGGCTCACGCTTCACGAGATCCAGGGCGCGATCGCGGCCGGGCGGCTCGAGGTGGACGGCGACATCGTCCACGAGGCGGGCGACGTCTCGGTCACCAAGATCGCCGTCGATCCGGTGTGGTGGCTGCCGGGAGTCGCCGAGCGCTTCGAGGTCAGCGAAGGGAGCCTCAGGCGCTGCCTGTTCGAGCAGACGGGGGGAATGTATCCGGAGCTCGTCACCCGTCCGGACCTGTCGGTCTTCCTGCCGCCGATCGGGGGAATGACCCTCTACATCTTCGGCGACCCCGCCTCCCTTGGCGATACGTCGAAGACCTTGACCTGCCGGGTCCATGACGAGTGCAACGGCTCCGACGTGTTCGGCTCCGACATCTGCACCTGCCGCCCCTATCTCACCCACGGCATCGAGGAGGCGACCCGCCAGGCCCAGGCGGGGGGCACCGGCCTGATCGTCTACAACCGCAAGGAAGGCCGCGCGCTCGGCGAGGTGACCAAGTTCCTGGTCTACAACGCCCGCAAGCGCCAGCCGGGCGGCGACCAGGCGGCGACCTATTTCGAGCGGACCGAATGCGTCGCCGGAGTCCAGGACGCGCGCTTCCAGCAGCTCATGCCCGACATCATCCACTGGCTCGGGATCACCCGGATCGACCGCTTCGTGTCGATGTCGAACATGAAGTACGACGCGCTGGCCGCGGGTGGGGTCGAGATAGGCGAGCGCGTCCCCATCCCCGACGGGCTGGTGCCGCCGGACGCCAGCGTCGAGATGGAGGCGAAGAAGGCGGCTGGCTATTTCACCCACGACAAGCCGCCCTCGGCGGACGAGCTTCGCGGCGTCGTCGGGCGGGATTTGGGCAAGTTCTAGGCGTGGGACAGCGGTTCAGGGCCGTCATTGCGAGGAGCGTAGCGACGAATCGATCCAGCGGCTTCTGGAGCCGCGCTGGATTGCTTCGCTTCGCTCGCAATGACGGAAGATAAGATGCACGTCGACGGCCCGCTCTCCACCCTGCTCACCGCAGCCGCCGTGCGCGAGCGGGCGCATGAGATGCTCGACATCGCCCTTCAAGGCGGGGTCGAGGGCTGGGCGGTGGACATGGGCCGGCTGGACGCCGCCGCCGATCTCACCGCGGAGGTGACTCGGCAGGCCTATCCCGATCTCGACATTCCCTTCCATGCGCGGTGGCGGCACTTCGTCGCGGGCGAGCCCCGCCTGCCGGGCGGCGACCCCGACGAGCGCGCCCGCTCTGCGTTCGACCTCGTCATCCTCTCGGTCCTTCTCGACGCGGGCACGGGGCCGGGCTGGCGCTTCTCCGATCCGATCGGCGGCGGGACCTTCACCCGGTCCGAGGGCCTCGCCGTCGCGAGCCAGAGGCTGGTCGAAACCGGCGCTCTGGGCACCGACGGCGCCGCGCTGGCGGCGCTCGACGACGAAACCCTGGCGCTCGGCTTCCAGGTGAGCGACAGCAATCCGATCGCCGGTCTCGACGGGCGCACCGCCCTCCTGCGCCGACTGGGCTCGCAGGTGCTTGCGCGGCCGGACCTGTTCGCGAGCGCGGGCCAGCCGCGCCCGGGCGGTCTCTACGACGTGCTTGCGGCCCGCGCCTCCGGCGGCAGGCTCCCCGCGCCGGCCATCCTCGAGCTTCTGCTCGAAGCACTCGGGCCGATCTGGGCGGATCGGATCGTCATCGACGGAGTGCCGCTCGGCGACTGCTGGAGGCACCCCGCGATCCGGCGCAGCGACTCGACCGACGGGCTGGTGCCGCTCCACAAATTGTCGCAGTGGCTGGCTTATTCGCTGATCGAGCCGCTCGAAGCCTCCGGCATCGAAGTGGTCGACGTGGACGGCCTCACCGGCCTCGCCGAATATCGCAACGGTGGGCTCTTCGTCGACACCGGCGTGCTCAGCCTCAGCGATCCCGGCGCGGCCGCTCGGCCCCACCAGGTGTCGGATCCGCTGATCGTCGCCTGGCGTTCGATGACCGTCGCGCTGCTCGACCGGCTGGCGCCGCTCGTCCGGGCCAGGCTCGGAGTCGAGGCGGCCGCCTTCCCGCTCGCCCGGATGCTCGAGGGCGGCAGCTGGGCGGCGGGCCGGCGAATCGCCGCCGAGCTGCGGCCCGGCGGCGGTCCGCCCTTCACCATCATCAGCGACGGAACGGTATTCTAGATATGGACGGACTGACGATCGTCGACCACCCGCTGGTCCAGCACAAGCTCACCATCCTGCGCGACAGGAGCAGCTCGATCCTGCTGTTCCGGACCGTCGTGCGCGAGATCGCGACCCTGCTCTGCTACGAGGTGACCCGCGACCTCCCGACGGACCTCGTCCGCATCGAAACCCCGATCGCCGTCACCGATGCGCCCATAATCGCCGGCAAGAAGCTGGTCTTCGCGCCGATCCTGCGGGCGGGCCTGGCCATGGCGGAGGGCATGCTCGACCTCGTCCCTTCGGCCCGGGTCGCCCATATCGGCCTCTATCGCGAGCCGGTCTCGCTGGAGTGCGTGGAATATTATTTCAAAACGCCCGACGACATCGGCGAGCGGCTCGTCATCATCGTCGATCCGATGATGGCCACTGGCCACACCGCCATCGCCGCCATCGACCGGCTGAAGGAAGCCGGAGTCGTGGACATGCGCTTCGTCTGCCTGCTCTGCTCCAAGCCGGGCGTCGAAGCCGTCCGCGCCGCCCACCCCGACGTGCCGATCTGGACGGCGGCGATGGACGAGTCGCTGAACGACCACGGCTATATCGTCCCCGGCCTCGGCGACGCCGGCGACCGCACCTATGGGACGCGGTAAACCCGAGTCATCCCGGCGAAAGCCGGGATGACGTGTCACTCGGTCGCGGGCTGCGCCGAGGACCAGTGGATGTGGACGATCCGCCACCCGCCGGCGGCGCGGCGCAGGACCATAGTTTCGACCATGATCCGGTCGACGGCCCGGCCGTTGAAGCTGCCCTTGGTGCGGCTCTCGCTGGCGATCCAGGCGAGATCCGCCGCGGCATGACCGGTCCGGCGAGTCCGGACCGCGGGCACGGCCTTCGAGAAGGCCGCGTCGGCGCCGGCATGGTGGGCGGCATATTCCGATTTGCTGCGTTCGGCGCGCCCTTCCTCGAAGACCAGGGCATCGTCGGCGACGAGCGCGAGGGCGGCCATCGAATCCCCGCGGCGCAGGGCGGCGTGGAAGGCGTCGACCGTGGCGGCGGCGGCGCGTGCGGGTTCCGGAAGGGATTCGGCCCGCGTCGCCGCGCTGCCGGGCCGCTGCGCGTCGGCCCGCGGCGCGGCGGCGAGGAGGGCGACGAGCATGGCCGCGGGAACCCAAAGACGAAACATGTCAGCCATCCCTCAGCGATATGGAGTTCCGCCGATACATCATCGGTGGCATCGAGAGCCATGGCCTTCGAAACGGCGGCCCCTTTTTCCACCCCATGCGTTCGAAAACGGACCAACGAGGCGACCCGCAGATGAGCAACCCCTGGACCATGAAGATGGAGCAGTTCACGGCCTTCACGCCGCAACAAAAGCAGCGGCTGGACGCGCTGATGACGGAGCGGCAGCAGGATTATGCGCCGCGCGAGGACATATTGACCGAGGACGAGCCGATCAACGAATGCCACGTGATCGTCTCGGGACTCGCGGCGCGCTACAAATTGCTGCCGGACGGCGAGCGCCAGATCATGGCTTTCCTGATCCCGGGGGACCTTTGCGACGCGGAAGTCTTCATCCTCGAGAAGATGGATCACAGCGTCTGCGCGATCGGGCCGACGACGTGCGCCCTCATTTCGGCCGACACGATGAAAGGGCTGCTGCGCGAGATATCGACGATGTCGGAGGCCTTGTGGTGGGGGACGATGACCGATCTGGCGGTGCTTCGCGAAAGGCTTGTCGACCTCGGCCGGCGGGACGCCCGGGAGCGGATCGCCCACCTCGTCTACGAGATGCTGGTGCGCTACCGGCTCGTCGGCGCCACCGGCGACAATGTAATGCCGTGGCCGATCACGCAGGACGAGCTGGCCGACGCGACGGGGCTGACGCCGGTCCATGTCAGCCGAACGCTGAAGCTGCTGCGCGATGAGGGGCTGATCGATCCCGTGCGGCGCGAAATGCGGATCGTCGATGCCGGGCGGCTGCGCGAGGCGGCGCGGTTCAACCCCAATTATCTCCACCTGATCCGCACCGACGAAGGGGCCCGGCAGGTTTCCCACCGGGCGGGCGATCTCGTCTGAGCCGGGCGTGCCGCGCTATTATTTCCATCTCTACGACGGCTACGGCCGCTCACCCGACCCGGACGGTCGGGAGCTGGCCAGCCTGGATATCGCCCGGGCCCAGGCACTGAAAGGCGCAAGGTCAGTCATTTGCGAGGACGTGCGCCACGGCCGCGTCGACCTCACAGGCAGGATCGAAGTGCTCGACGAACGCGGCGACCCGGTGCTGACGCTGCGCTTCCGCGACGCCGTCGAGCTGATCGTCGACGAGACGGACCGCGCGGGAGGCGCAGCGTAAGCGTCATGGATTCACGGCCGGGAAAGGCTTACCGGAGCAAGCCAGGGTTCGCGGGACCTGCCCTCGCTATTGGAGCCGGCCGATGAGCGTCTACTTCTTCGATGTTTATGACGGGCCGCTGGCCTGCCTCGACGACGAAGGGACCGAGCACGAGAGCTGCGCCGACGTGCGCGCCCACGCGATCGACGGCATCCGCTCGATTGTCAGCGACGCCGTCCGCGCCGGCGCCTTCTCGCTGAGCGGCCGAGTCCAGGTGCGCGACACGTCGGGGCGGCTGACGATGGTGGTGCCGTTCGCGGAAGCGGTGTCGCAGCGAGAGTGAAATTTGATCCATGACGGGAGCCAATCTCTTAACCCATATCATAGTATAAGGCGCGGCTGCCCCGCTCATGCTATCGCCTGATCACCATCGGGCATCCCCAAGGCATCCCGGTAGCTGCGAGACCTAGTGCGCTCCCGCCCGAAGGAGCATCCGTGGCCATCTCGAATCATTCCCCGCTATCGACCATGCTGCCGAAGCTGGAGACGTGGACGACGTTCGACTCGGACGACCGCGCCGCCTTGGTCGCCTTGCCGCACCGGGTCCGCAGCCTCGGCCCCAGCCAGTATATCGTCCGCGAGGGGGACCGGGCGGAGAATTGCTGCCTGTTGCTCTCCGGCTTCGGCTTCCGCTCGAAGATCGTCGGCGACGGCGGGCGGCAGATCGTCGCCATCCACATGAAGGGCGACATGGTCGACCTCCAGAATTCGGTGCTCGGCGTCGCGGATCACAACGTCCAGGCGCTGACCGCGATCGAGATCGCGCTGATCCCGCGCGAAGCGATCCTCGAGCTTGTCGCCGAGCGACCCAGGGTGGCGCAGGCGATGTGGCACGACACTCTCGTCGACGGTTCGATCCACCGCGAATGGACCGCCAATGTCGGCCGGCGGGATTCGGCGACGCGGATGGCGCACCTGCTTTGCGAGTTCGCTCTGAGGCTCGAGCATGCGGGGCTCGGAGAGCATTGCGATTACGAGCTGCCGATGACCCAGGAGCATCTCGCCGATTGCCTCGGCCTCACCCCGGTCCACGTGAACCGGACCCTCAAGGCCCTGGAAGCCGAGGGACTGATCACCCGCACCATGCGCGCGGTTCGGGTAGCGAATTGGGACAAGCTGGCGGCCGCGGGGGACTTCAACAGCACCTACCTTCACGTCGACCTGGAAGGCCGCTCGACCGACCGGACGCGCCCGCTCGCCCGCGCCTGAACGGGTCGAGCGGCTGGGGAGACGAAGCGCGGCCCGCCTTGACCGGTGCGCCGCTGACGGCGGTTCCGATCAACGAGATCTCCTTCTTCACCTGGGCGGTGCGGACGGGAACGATCAGCGCGCGGCCGCCACGGTCACCGACGACGGCGGCTCACGGCCGCTGCCGCCTTTCCAGCTCACCAGCAGGCGGCGGGTTCGGGCGCCGATACCGCCAGTGGCCTCGTCCAGGACGCTTTCACGGACTTCAAGGGTTAGTCGGCCCGGCGCTTCCGCAAGGATGCGGTAGGAGAGAAAGTCGCCCAAGCGGAACACCCGCCAGCCATCCTCCACCGACTTGAAGAAGGCGAGCTGGGTATAAAGCCCGTTCATCGCCGGATCGCCGCCGGCGGTGCCGAACAATTTCGCGGTCAGGCCCTGGCGGCGCAGCGGATCGACGCTCACGACCGCGGCGGCCCATTGCAGGCTCTCCTCCGCGTCGGGCCGGACGATGGCCGGGCGGACGGTGGCGGGACGGGGCGACGCGGCTCCACCGCCTTGCGCAACGGCAGGACCCGCGGCGGCGGCGGCACCGACGGCGGCAAGTGCGAAGGCCAAGGCCGCTCTACTGAAACTTGCCATTTCAGGTCTCCCGCTCACCGTCCGACTTGATGAGCCTCCCTCACGCGCCTGTCCACCCACCTCCTCGGGCAAGGAAGGTTTTCGCCGGCATGAGCTGGAAAGCGGTGTCAGACACCTCTCCGTAAATCGGTCTCTGACACCGAATTGCGGAGCCGGCTTCCCCGTCCATTGGACGGCCCCGGGGGCGTCCGCGGCAGGGAGCGGGCTCGGCAGCGCAAGTGACCCGTTCCGGCTCGCGCCAGTCAAGCTGCCCGCCACACTCAGTAGGTGATGGGGCCGAAGCCGACTTCGTAATGGACCCGGTTGAGCACCAGTCGATTGATGCAGGAGACCTCGACGCGCCCGTCCCGGACGGGGCGACCGAATATCCCGCAGTTCGGTACGATTTTCGACCTCTCATGATCCCTCATGTTCTCGAACCGGCGCAGGGACATCCCGTAGGCTGTCTCGAAGGGCACGGCCCCGGTGCGCAGCAGGCTGAAGTAGGACGGATAGATCAAGCCATCGAAGCCGCGTTGCCTGGCCGTCGCGGCGAGGTCGCGGGTAACGGGATAGGCGTGTGGGCCGGCAAGGAACAGCATGTGCACCGCCAGATCGAGGCTCTCGAATTCGGTGAGCTCCTCCTCTTCGTCCAGGATCGCGGTAAGATCCAGGAGCCTGAGGGGGCGAGCCACCTTCAACGTGGCAACGTAGAGTTCGTCCTCGGCCGTGACCCGGCATTCGTGGATACAGACCTGCAGATCCTGCGAGGCGTAAAGTACGGGGCTGCCCGGAGAGTCGAGTCGCCCCGAACCCGCAACGTCGGACGGAGGCGCATCATATTCCATCGTCGAGGCTGGCACCGCGGGCGCCTTGCGGAGGCGGTAGAATTGTGCGCCCGCTCCCATCTCCACGACCGGATAGGCCTGGAGAATCTCGGCGATCGCGCGAGCTCGCCGCCTCGCGTGACGGAGCCGCTTCAGGGGCTCGATCTCGCCGATCATCCATAATCGCGGACCGTAACGGAAAAAGCCGATTCCCAATTCCTGCTGCAACAGGCCGATGTCCTTCTCCAGCACGGTATCGGGTTCCAGCGAACCGCTCTGGAGCTCATTGAACTGGATTGTGGGCGCACCGCCGTAATCGACGCGGTGAATGCTGCCGCGAACGAAAAAGGCGTGGGCGAGCCACTCCAGCTCCTCCCGCCCAAGCTGGCATCCAGTTGCCGATCCGCAACGCGAGCAGGCCTGCGCAGGCGCGTGCCCCGCAGCTTCCGCCATCAGGCGCAGCCCTTCGTCTCCGAAACAGTCCGAGCAAGCTGCGATACAATTCGTCGAAGGGAAATCGCTTTCGGGCTGCATAGCCTCAGCGGTTTCTCCGCCCCTCAATCAGCCCATCCACCAGCCCCGGATCGGCAAGCGTCGACGTATCCCCCAGGCTCCCGAACTCGTTCTCCGCGATCTTCCTCAATATCCGCCGCATGATCTTGCCGGAGCGGGTCTTGGGCAGGCCCGGGGTGAAGTGGATGAGGTCCGGGCTGGCGATCGGGCTGATCTCGGTTCTCACGTGCTGGCGGATCTCCTTTTCCAGCTCCGGGCTCCCGGCCTCCCCTTCCATCAGCGTGACGTAGCAATAGATGCCCTGGCCCTTGATGTCGTGCGGATAGCCCACGACGGCGGCTTCGGCGACGCAGCGGTGCGAGACCAGGGCGCTTTCGATCTCCGCCGTGCCGAGGCGGTGGCCGGAGATGTTGAGGACGTCGTCGACCCGGCCGGTGATCCAGTAATAGCCATCCTCGTCGCGGCGGCAGCCGTCGCCGGTGAAATATTTGCCTTTGTACGTGCTGAAATAGGTCTGCACGAAGCGCTCGTGGTCGCCGTAGACGCTGCGCATCTGACCGGGCCAGGAGCGGGCGATGCAGAGGTTGCCGGAGGCGGCGCCGACCAGGATCTCGCCCTCGGGCCCGACCAGCTGCGGCTCGATCCCGAAGAAGGGGCGGCCGGCGCTTCCCGGCTTCATGTCGTGGGCGCCCGGCAGGGTGGTGATCATCACGCCGCCCGTCTCGGTCTGCCACCAGGTGTCGACGATCGGGCAGCGCCCCTCCCCCACCACCTCATAATACCAGCGCCAGGCCTCCGGGTTGATCGGCTCGCCGACGGTGCCGAGCAGGCGGATCGAGGACCGATCGTGCTTGCGGACCGGCCCCTCGCCTTCCCGCATCAGGGCGCGGATGGCGGTGGGAGCGGTGTAGAAGATGTCGACCTTGTGCTGCTCGACGACGTCCCAGAAGCGGCTGAAGTCCGGATGGTTGGGAACGCCCTCGAACATCAGGCTGGTCGCGCCGTTGGCCAGCGGCCCGTAGACGACGTAGCTGTGCCCGGTGACCCAGCCGACGTCGGCGGTGCACCAGAAGACCTCGCCCGGCTTGTAGTCGAAGACGTAATGGAAGGTGGCGGCCGTCCAGACGGCATAGCCGCCGGTGGTGTGGAGGACGCCCTTCGGCTTGCCGGTCGAGCCAGAGGTGTAGAGGATGAAGAGCGGGTCCTCGGCACCCATGGGCTCGGGCTGACATTCGTCGGGGACCAAAGCGGCCATTTCGTGAAGCCAGTGGTCACGCCCCTGCGTCCAGGCGATGTCGTTGCCGAGGTGGCGGACGACGAGCACGGCTTCGACCTGCGCGCCCTTGGCGAGCGCGGCGTCGACATTGGCCTTCAGGGGCACGAGCCTGCCGCCGCGCCCGCCGCCGTCGGCGGTGACCACGAAGCGACTGGCGCAATCCTCGATCCGGCCGTGAAGCGCCTCGGGCGAGAAGCCGCCGAAGACGACCGAGTGGACGGCGCCGATTCGGGCGCAGGCGAGCATCGCCACCGCCGCTTCCGGGATCATCGGCATGTAGAGGGTGATCCGGTCGCCCTTGCCGGCGCCGAGCGCCTTGAGGCAGTTCGCCATTCGGACGACCTCGCGGTAGAGCTCGCCGTAGGTGAGGCTTCGGCCGGTGCCGGGCTCGTCGCCTTCGAACAGGATCGCCACCTGGTCCGCCCGCGCCTCGAGGTGGCGGTCGACGCAATTGTGGCACAGGTTGAGGATCCCGTCCTCGAACCATTTGATGTCGACCGGATCGAACGACCAGTTGCCCGCCACATTGGGCTGCTGGATCCAGTCGATCCGCCGCGCCTGTTCCGCCCAGAAAGTGTCGGGATCGTCGAGCGACCGGCTGTAGAGGGCCTCGTAGGCCGACGCGTCGGCATGGCTGGTGCTGACCAGCTCTGCGGGGGGCGGGATGCGGCTGTCCATGCCCATCTCCTAGGCCCGGAAAGCGACGCCCGCAAAGACGCAAAATGTTTACCCCCAACGCTTAAGGCGCTGTGCCATGATCGAAGGATGGGTGTCAGCCATCGAGACGATGCCGGATCTGTCCGCGGCCACGGCCGCGCTTACCCGCCGTGTTTCCGCCAGCCGCTTAGGCAAGGCCCCGGCCGGCTGCGCCGTGCCCTTCGCCCGCTTCTGCGAGGAGGAGGCGATGGTCCAGGCGTGGCGGCGGCTGGAGGCATCGGCCTCGCTTCCGATGCAGAGCCATGCCTTCGCGTCGGCGCTAGCGAGCACCTTGCTCTCCGACTGCCATATCGAGGTCTTCTCGGTACGGCAGGGGGACGATATCGCCGCCTTGTTCGCCCTGTGCCGGGAGCCGGGGCTTTTCACCCGCTGGACGACGGTGGGAGCGCACGACGTGTGCGAGCCGGACGATGCGCTGTGCCGCGACCCCGAAGCCGCGCGGCTGCTGGCGAAGGCCATCGTCGCCAGCGGGCGAGCGGTGGAAGTGGACCGGGCGCCGACGGGATCCCTGCTGATCCCCGCCCTGCGCGAAGCCCTGCGCGGAAGGGGATGGGTCTCGGTCCGCCCGGCGACCCCGACTCCGACCCTGAGCCTGGACTCGCGCTGGAAGGATCCCGCATCCTGCTTCAACTCGGGCCGCCGCTCCGACTTTCGCCGAGCCGCCCGGAGGGCGAACGGCCTGGGCGAGGTGACGTTCGAGCTGTTGTCGCCCGGGCCCGACCAATTCGATGCCTTGTTCGACGAGGCGGTCGAAGTCGAGCTGCGCAGCTGGAAGCGCGAGGCGGGGACCGCGATCGCCGCCGACCGGGCGAAGGAGAATTGCTTCCGCCATTATTTCCGCTCGGCCTGCGAGCAGGGCGATTTCCGGATCGCCTTCATGCGCATCGACGGCCGGGCGGTGGCCATGCAGATGGCCCTGGAAACCCTGGACCGGTACTGGCTGCTCAAGATCGGCTTCGACGAAAAGTTCGAACGCTGCTCTCCGGGAACCCTGCTGATGCTCCATACGATCGGCTGGGCGGCGAACCGCGGGCTCACCGCCTACGAGCTTCTCGGACATCTCGAGCCCTGGATCGCGCAATTCTGGACTCGCGAGCAGCACGAATGCGTCTGGGTGCGCGCTTACCCTTTCAACCCGAGGGGCGCGGTCGCCTTCGCCGCCGACGCGATCGCCGCTCTTCGCAAGCGCCTCGCGCCGGCGGCCGTCTGATGCTCGGCCCATGGGCCGCCTTGAGGAATGCCCGCTACGCGCTTCCTCGCCATGTCGAGCGCATGGTGCCCGGACCGGGCCCGAGGGCGGCGGCCCGGCGCTGCCGCAAGCTCAACCGCGCCGGGCTTGCCGCGACCTTGGGATATTTCCAGCCCGGCGATTCGAGGCCGGACGACATCGTCGCCGCCAACGTCGCCGCGGCGGGACTCCTCGCCGACCGGGTCGGCGACGTCTATCTGTCGGTCAAGGCCCCTCCCTTGGCGTTCGACCCCACTTGCCTTCGCACAATCGCCGAGTCCGCGGCGGCGGCCAATATGACCCTGATGTTCGACGCCCACGCTCCCAAGGACGCGGATCGGACGCTGGCGGCGGTTTCGGACCTTCTGGCCTGCTTCCCCCGAACCGGCTTCGCCTTGCCGGCCCGCTGGCTCCGAAGCCGGGAAGACGCCGCAGCCTTCCGCGACTCCTCCGCCCCGATCCGGCTGGTCAAAGGCGAATGGGCCGATCCCGAGTGGAGGGGACTGGACGTCGCCGCGAGCTACCTCGCGCTTGTCGCGCGCCTCGCCGGACGCGCCGCTCCGGTTGCCGTCGCAACCCATGATCCCGGCCTTGCCGAGCGGGCGCTCCGCCTGCTGCTCGCCGCCGGCACGCCCTGCGAGCTGGAGCAGCTGCGTGGCCTTCCGGCGCGCAGGACCATGGCCGCCGCCAGGCGCCTGGGGGTCCCGATCCGGGTCTATGTCCCTTTCGGTCCCGGCTGGTGGCCCTACGCCTTGGACAAGGCCCTTGCCCGCCCCTACCTGCTCTCCTGGATGATCCAGGACCGGCTGGGGAGACATTCGAAAGTGCCGCCTCGAACCGCCCCGGCCCAGGCCGAAATCCGGTCCTGAATCTGGGCCCCGGCCTTCGCCGGCCAACGTGGGACGCCTCCCGACTTAACCCGGATCAGTGCTTTAGTGCCGGAACTTGGGCCTCTTTCCGGGGGTTCTACGGGGTCATGACGCCTCCGAACCAGTCCGCGCCCGTGGCCGATGCGCCGACTCAGGAAAACGGCTCCAAAACTGCGATGTTCTTCGGCACGAAGAGCGATCCCGCGACCCGCCAGCTGACCCAGCCGGCGGCGGCGATGACCGTCACCGAGGTCGGAGTCTATCGCGGCCCCCATTATTACAGCCATACGCCGATGATCCGCCTCCAGGTCGATCTCGGCCGGCTGGAGGAATGGCCGACCAATCGCATCGCCGGATTTACCGAAGGCCTGCTCGGCCTGCTGCCGGGGGTGGGACGCCACGGCTGCTCGCTTCGCGTCCGCGGCGGCTTCGAGCGGCGGCTGCGCGAGGGCACCTGGCTCGGCCACGTCACCGAGCATGTCGCCCTCGAGCTTCAGACGCTTGCCGGATCGCGCGCCACCCGCGGCAAGACGCGCTCGGTGAAGAGCCGGCCGGGCGTCTACAACGTCATGTTCGCCTACAATGAGGAGAAGGTCGGGCTGATGGCCGGGCGGATCGCGCTCGAGCTGGTCAACTCGCTGCTCCCGGGCGATCTCCAGGGCATCAAGGGCCTCGACCGGATCCAGGAGATGGACGGCGAATTCGAGCTCGAGCGGCGGCTCGACGCGCTCAGGCGCATGGTTCGCCGAACCGCGCTGGGGCCATCCACCAAGGCGCTGGTCGACGAGGCCGAGCGACGGGGAATTCCGGTGATGCGGCTCGACGAGAAGAGCCTGATCCAGCTCGGCCACGGCAAGCACCAGCAGAAGATCCGGGCCTCGATCACCGGCCGCACCTCGCAGGTCGCGGCGGACCTCGCCAGCGACAAGAACATGACCAAGAAGCTGCTCGACGAGAGCGGCGTTCCGGTGCCGCGCGGGATCGTCGTCCGCGACGTCGAGGACGCGGTGCGCGGCGCCAAGCGGCTTCGCTACCCCCTGGTCACCAAGCCGCTCGACGGCAATCACGGCCGCGGAGTCACCATCGGCATCATGGACGAGGCGCAGCTGCGCTTCGGCTTCCACGAGGCGCAGGCGCAGGCGAAGGGTCGCGACGTCATCGTCGAGCAGTTCTTCGAGGGCAACGACCATCGGATCCTCGTCGTCGGCGGCAAGATGGTCGCGGTCGCCGAGCGGATCCCCGCCCAGGTGGCCGGCGACGGGATCAGCACGATCCGGCAGCTCGTCGCCGAGGTGAACCGAGACCCGCGCCGGGGTGAGGGCCATGAGAATGTCATGACCCGGATCCGGATCGACGCCCATGTCGAGGAATTCCTCGCCCGCTCCGGCCTCACCCCCGACAGCATTCCCGAGGCCGACGAAGTCGTCCAGCTGCGCGCCACCGCCAACCTCTCGACCGGCGGAACCGCGGTCGACCGGACCAATGAAATCCATCCCGACAATGCCGACATCGCCCGCCGAGCGGCGCTGATCGTCGGCCTTGACGTGTGCGGGGTCGACTTCGTCTGCCCCGACATCGGCCAATCCATCCGCGAGACCGGCGGCGGAGTGATCGAGGTCAACGCCGCCCCGGGCCTCCGGATGCACATCGAGCCTTCGGAAGGCGCCCCGCGCGACGTCGCCAAGCCGATCATCGAGATGCTGTTCCCGCGCGGCCGCAAGTTCCGCGTGCCGATCATCGCCATCACCGGAACCAACGGCAAGTCGACGGTCGGCCGGATGATCAAGCACATCATACGCTACACCGGCTGCACCGTGGGACTGACGTCGACCACCGGAGTCTACATCAACGACATCCTCACCCACGAAGGCGACGCGACGGGCCCGCGTAGCGCCCGGATGATCCTTCGCGACCCGACCGTCGAGGTCGCGGTGCTGGAGACGGCACGCGGCGGGCTTTTGCGCGAGGGCCTCGCCTACGACGAGGCGGACATCGCCACCTGCCTCAACGTTACCGCCGACCATCTCGGCCTCAAGGGCATCGAGACGGTCGAGGATCTCGCCGACGTCAAGCAGGTGGTGGTCGAGGCGGTTCGGCGGAGCGGCCATACGGTTCTCAACGCCGACGATCCGCTGACCGTCAGGATGGCCCGCCGCGCCCGCGGCCGGCTGATCTGGTTCTCCCTGTGCGGCGGCGCCGAAATGTCGCCGATGCTTCGCGAGCATCTCGACGAAGGCGGAATGGCGGTGGTTCGGGAGCCGGGGCCGGAGGGCGGCACGATCGTCCTCTACGAGGACGGCCGGCGCCAGCTGATCATGAAGGCCGGTGACATCCCGGCGACCCTTCACGGCATGGCCGAGTTCAACGTCGCCAACGCGATGGCCGCCATCGCCATCGCTTTGGCGCACGAGGTGCCGATCCTCACCATCCGATCGGCGATGGCGCAGTTCCGCTCGACCTTCGAGCAGAATCCGGGCCGCCTCAACGTCCACGACGCCCACGGCTTCCGGGTGATCATCGATTATGCCCACAATGCCGCCGGCCTCGAGGCGCTCGGCAAGGTCGTGCGCGGCCTCAGCCATCGCTACAAGCGCACCATCGGATCGGTCTCGATGGCGGGCGACCGTCGCGACGAGGATATCATCGAACTCGGGCGGATCGCCGCCGGCATCTTCGACGAACTCATTTTCCGCGAAGATCCTTATACCCGCGGCCGGCCGCGTGGCGAGGTGATGAACCTGCTCAAGAAAGGCGCACTCGAGTGCGGGCGCTCACCGGAGCATCTCCACCTCATCGCCGGCGAGCGCGCGTCGACCGCCGCGGCGCTGGCGATGGGGCGCCCCGGCGACCTGGTCGTCGTCACCCCCACCGACGTCAAGGGAGCCTGGCAGCAGGTGAACGAGTTCAGACCCGCCAATGCCCGGTCCACCGGCCGCGCCTCCTTCATCGCGGCCGAATGACATGACGCACTTACAGGGGGGCGGCTGGGCCCTCATCGTCCACGGCGGCGCCAAGGATATGGAGCCGGGGGAGGAAGACGATAATCGCAATGGCGTCACCGAGGCCGCCCGCGCGGGCATCGCGGTGCTGGAGCAGGGCGGCAGTGCCATCGATGCGGTCGAGGCCTCCATCCGAGTGCTCGAGGACCTGCCGGTGTTCAACGCGGGCCGGGGTTCGGCGCTGAACGAGGCCGGCGAGATCGAGATGTGCTCCGGGCTGATGGACGGGCGCGACCTGTCGGTGGGAGCCGTCGGCGCGATCCGCAACGTGCGCAACCCGGTCAGCGTCGCGAAGCGGCTGCTGCCGGAAAAGGAGATACTCCTCGTCGGCGAGGGCGCGTTCCTGTTCGCGAAGAACGAAGGGCTTGAGACGGTGCCGAGCGAGGCGCTGATGACGGAGACGCGGCGCGAGGCCCTGGAGCAGATGCACGATACGGTCGGCGCGGTGGCGATGGACCAGGGCGGCAATCTCGCCGCCGGGACCTCGACCGGAGGCCTCACCGGAGCCAAGGTCGGCCGGATCGGCGACAGCCCCCTTCCGGGCAACGGCCTTTATGCGGACAACCATGTCGGCGCCGTCTCCTTCTCGGGCGACGGCGAGAGCATCGCCCGCCTCGCCCTCGCGGCGCAGGTGATGGCGAGCATCGGCCGGGACGGGCCGGAGGAATCGATCGCCAAGGCGGTGGCGCAGCTTCCCGGCGTCGGCGGCTCCAACGGCGACGGCGGCGCCATTGCGATCGCCAAGGACGGGCGGATCGGCTGGGCCCACAACAGCTCGGCTTTCGCCATCGCTTATGCCAGCGCCGAGGCGCCGGAACCCAAGGCATTTTTGAACAAGGATGAAGAGCAAAGTGGCTGACGAGGAACGCCGGCGCAAAGGCTGCCTGATCATCATCGGCGGTCACGAGGAGCGCGACCCCAAGGGCGAGCGGGCGATCCTGCGCGAGGTGGCAAAGCATGTGCGCGGCGGCAAGCTCGTCCTCGCCACCGTCGCCAGCCACAGGCCGGAGGGCTATTTCGACGAATATGAGAAGGCGTTCGCCGATCTCGGCCTCGGGGACCTGGTCGAGCTCTACGTCGAGGAGCGCTCCCAGGCCGGCGACCGCGAGAAGCTGTCGGTTCTGGACGACGCGGCCGGCATCTTCTTCTCGGGCGGGGACCAGCTCCGGATCACCAGCCAGATAGGCGACACCGGAATCGAGGCCAAGGTGCGCTCGATCTACGAACGGGGCGGGGTCGTCGCCGGCACCTCGGCGGGCGCCTCGGTGATGAGCGAGACGATGCTGGTCAAAGGGTCCAGCAAGGAGACCCACCGGATCGGCGACCTCCACATGTCGCCCGGCATGGGGCTGGTGCGCGACGTCATCATCGACCAGCATTTCGCCGAGCGCGGCCGCTTCGGGCGGCTGGTGGGCGCGGTCGCCCACAATCCCCGGGTGCTCGGCCTCGGCATCGACGAGGACACGGCGGCGGTGGTCGAAGGGGACGTCTTCCGGGTGATGGGCAGCGGCGCCATCTACGCCGTCGACGGCAGCGACGTCAGCTATTGCAACGTCGCCGAAGCCCGCTCCGAATGCGCCCTCTCGATGCACGACGTGCGTGTCCACGTGCTGTCGGGCGGCGATTCCTTCGACCTCAAGGCCCGCCGCCCGATCCGGCGGAAGGACTGATCGGAGCCATCGCGTCGCCCGGCGGTTGAGGCGGCCATGTGGGAAGCAGCGACCATCGATCTCGGCTCCGGCCGAAGCCTTCACGCCCTTCAGAGCGGTACCGGGCCGGACGCGGTCCTAATCCACGGCGCGCTCAACACCCATTATGACTGGCTGGTGGGACCTGCCGAGGCTCTGGCGCGAGCGGCGAGAGTCACGCTGGTCGACCGCCCCGGCCACGGCCTCAGCCGCCGTCCGCGCTTCGTCGGCACTCCGCGCGACCAGGCGGCGCAGATCGCCGCCGGGCTCGATCGGCTCGGCATCGGCCCGGCGGTGATCGCCGGCCACAGCTACGGCGCCTTGGTCTCGCTCGCTTTGGCGGAACGTTTCCCGGAGCGGGTGGCGGCCCTGGTGCTGGTGGCGCCGCTCGCCTTTCCGGAGCCTCGCCTCCTCGAGCACAGCCTCCTCGCGCCGCGCTCCGTGCCGGTGATCGGGCCGCTGTTGTCGCAGTTGGGAGCGCAGAGCGGCTTCGACCGGGCGGCGCTCGAGTGGCTGCAGGCGCTGATGTTCTCGCCCGATGTCATGCCCGGTCACTGGAAGCAGGACTTCCCCTATGAGCAGGTGCTGGATCCCGACGCTCTGGTCCATGAGGGCGAGGATGCGGCGGCGGTCCTCCCGCTGTCTCCGGCCGGAACGATGGACCTGCGCCGGATCGAGGCGCCGATCCACATCCTCGTCGGCACAAGCGACAGGATCGTCCAGCAGGAATTGCAGGGCAAGACGCTCGCGCGGCTCTTGCGCAACGCCCGCCTCACCGAGATAGAAGGCGCCGGCCACATGCCCCACCACAGCCATCCCGACCTCATCCTGAGCGCGGTCCGCGAGGCCGCTGCGTCCGCCGCCGCGTGAGCGACTCGGACTTCCTGATAATCGGCGGCGGCATCGCCGGGCTGTCGGCGGCGGCGCGTCTCGCCCGCCACGGCAAAATCGTCGTCCTCGAGGCGGAAGCGGCGCTCGGCTATCACAGCTCCGGCCGAAGCGTCTCGTTCAGCCATTACGGCATCGGCAACAGCGCGGTGCGCGGCCTGACCGCCTGGAGCCGCCCGTTCTTCGAGGACCCGCCCGAAGGCTTCTGCCCCTCGGCTCTCTCCCGAACATTCCCCTCCCTCTATTTCGCGACCGAGGAGTCGGTGCCGGCGCTGGAAATGCTGGAGGCCGAGATGGCCCGCTTCACCGACCGCACCCGTCGCATCGATCCGGCCGGGATGGCGGCGCTCTGCCCTGGGCTTCGCACCGGGGACGGGGCGGCGCTCACCGGAGTACTCGATCCCACCGGCCTGAAGCTCGACGGCGACGCCCTGCTCCAGTCCTTCGTCCGGGCGATCCGGGGCGCCGGCGGCGAAGTGCTGAACGGCCGGCGCATCGCCGCCATCGCGCCCACGGGTGCAGGCTGGACCGTCCGGAGCGAGGACGGCGAATCCTGGTCGGCCCCGATACTGATCGACGCCGCCGGCGCCTGGGCCGATCCGATCGCCTTGCTCGCCGGAGTGCGCCCGATCGGCGTCGAGCCGAAGCGGCGCACGATCATCGTCGTCGATCCTCCCGCCGGCACCGACCTCTCCGCCTGGCCGTTCGCCCATAGCGCGGCGGGCGATTTCTACATGCTGCCGGAGGCGGGCCAGCTTCTGGCCTCGCCGATGGACGAGGTCGAAGGCGGCCCCTGCGACGCCGCGCCGGAGGAATATGACGTGGCGCTCGCCGCCGACCGGCTGGAGCATTACACGACCGTCCCCGTCACCCGCATCGCCCACCGCTGGGCGGGCCTTCGCTCCTTCGTCGGCGACCGGACGCCCACCGCCGGCTTCGACCCGGAGGCGCCGGGCTTCTTCTGGCTGGTCGGCCAGGGCGGCTACGGCCTTCAGACCGCGCCCGCCATGGCCGCCATCGTCGAGGCGCTCGTCACCGGCGCGGCCTGGCCCGAAGGACTGGCCGAGCTGGGGGTGGTGGAAGCGCTGATTCGACCCGAGCGGCTCCGCTCGTCGCATGGCGGCGCAACCTGATTCCCGTGGCGTCGTTCTGCCGCTAATAAGAAGGAATGCGTTTGGACCAGACAGCCCAGTGGCAACCGACCCCGGCCGAGTATCAGGCCCCGGGAGGACCACCCCAGCAACCACCACCCGGGCCGCCTCGCCGCGCCTGGTACAACCCGCTGCGCTGGGGCTGGCGGCGGATCGTCCTCGCTTCGCTCGCCTTGTTCATGCTGATCGTCGCCTGGCTGGCGATCACCGCTCCGCTCTCCAAGTCGCTTCAGCCGGTCGCCGCTCCGAGCCTCACCCTCGTCTCGGTCGAGGGCGACCCGATAGCCCGGCGGGGCGCCGACATACGCGAGCCGGTCAAGATCTCGGCCTTGCCCAAGCATGTTCCCGCCGCCTTCATCTCGATCGAGGACCGCAGCTTCCACTCCCATCTCGGCATCAGCCTTCGCGGGATCGCCCGCGCCGCCTGGCGCAACCTCGGCGCCGGCGGGGTCCGCGAGGGGGGAAGCACGATCACCCAGCAGCTCGCCAAGATCTCCTTCCTCACCGCCGACCGGACCATGGGCCGAAAGGCGCAGGAAGTGCTGATCGCCTTCTGGCTGGAAGCCTGGCTGAGCAAGGAGGAGATACTCGAGCGCTATCTCTCCAACGTCTATCTCGGCGACAACACCTACGGCCTTAGAGCCGCGTCCCACCATTATTTCAGCGTCCCGCCGGAGAAATTGAGCGTGACCCAGGCGGCGATGCTGGCCGGAATGGTCAAGGCCCCTTCCCGCCTCGCTCCGACCCGCAACTACAAGGCTGCTCGCGAGCGTGGGAAGATCGTCATCGCGACCATGGTGCGCGAAGGCGTGCTCACCCAGCGCGAGGCGAACCGGCTGAAGCCGCCGAAGCTCAAGGTGGAGCGCGAGAAAGTGGTCCCGACCGGCACCTATTTCGCGGACTGGGTGCTGCCCATGGCGCGCGCCCGGGGCGAGGCCGGCTATGGCGACGAGGAGGTGCAGACGACCCTCGAGAGCCGGATGCAGAAGCTCGCTCTCGCGACGGTCCGCCGGGCCGGGCTCGGGCGGGCGCAGATCGCCCTGGTGGCGATGCGGCCGGACGGACGGGTCGTCGCCATGGTCGGCGGCCGGGACTATGCGCGGAGCCCGTTCAACCGGGCGACCCAGGCTCGGCGGCAGCCGGGCTCCGCCTTCAAGCTGTTCGTCTATCTCGCCGCGCTCCGCGCTGGCCTGACTCCGGACAGCCCGATCTCGGACGCGCCGCTCCGGATCGGCGACTGGCAGCCGAAGAATTACGGCGACCGCTACCGCGGCACCCTGACCGTGCGCGACGCGCTCGCTTTGTCCAGCAACGTCGCCTCGGTGCGGCTGTCCGAGCGGGTCGGGCGTCAGAACGTCATTCGAGCCGCCCGCGATCTCGGCGTCAGGAGCCCGCTCAACGACAATCCCAGCCTCGCGCTCGGCACGTCGGGCGTGACCCTGCTCGAGTTGACCTCAGCCTATGCGGCGGTCGCCGCGGGCGCCTATCCGGTGCGGCCCAAGGGGCTGGAGGACGAGGTGAAGCCCTGGTGGCAGCGCATGTGGAGCCGGGCGACCGCCGGCGCCAGCGGCGACCCCGCCTTCGACGAGCTCAGGGAGATGCTCGGCGCCGTCGTCAGCCAGGGCACCGGTCGAGCGGCCGCGCTCGAAGTGCCGGCCTTCGGCAAGACCGGGACGACCCAGGACAGCCGCGACGCCCTGTTCGTCGGCTTCGCCCAGGATCTGGTGGTCGGGGTCTGGGTGGGCAATGACGACAACAGCCCGCTCGCGGGCCAGATCGCCGGCGGCGGCCTGCCCGCCCGGATCTGGCGCGACTTCATGACCCAGGCAGTCGGCACCGCGCCTGCCCGCACCCTGGCGCCGCCGCTTCAGGCGCCCTTGCCCGCGGAGGCGGCCAACGGCTCCTTGACCCTGCCGATCGAGGGTACGGGCTACGAGGTCGGGGTTCAGGTGGACGAGAACGGCCTCACCGTCTCGGCCGATCCCCTGCCCGTCCCGGCCGACGACCTGCCGCCGCCGCGCGGCGAGCGCGAACCCACCGACAATCCCCGCCGTGAGCCGCGCGATCCGCGCGACGACGCCGGGCCGCCGCCGAGGGACGAGCCTCTGCCCGAAGACGAAGAGGGCACATTCTGACGGGCGAGAAGGAGCAGCTCGCCGAGGAGCGCACCGACCTGGCGCAGGACCGGACCATCCTCGCCAACGAACGGACCTTCGCGGGATGGATGAGGACCGGCTTCGCCGCCGTCGGCATCGGTCTGGGCTTCCAGTTGTTGTTCCAGGCGATGGAGCCCAACTGGGTTCCCAAGGCAATCGCAACCGCCTTCCTGCTGGCGGGCGCCTATGTGATCGTGGTGGCGGAGCGGCGGGCGGCCTCGGTGATGGAGCGGTTCGACAAGCACAAGGCCGCCGAGCTCCGGCCGGTCAATCTCAAGGTCGTGACGTGGACCGCCGTCGCCGCGACCCTGTCACTGATCGCGGCGATCTGGCTGCTGGAGATGAAGCCCGCTTAGCCGTCATTGCGAAGCGACCCAGCACGGCCTCCAAGGCCTGCTGGATTGCTCCGTCGCTACGCTCCTCGCAATGACGAAAAGTCAGTAGGTGCGGGCGGGTTTCACCGAGCGGTTGCGGCGGTCCCAGAGCTTCTTGGCGACCCACGCGCCGCCGACGGCGAGGCCGACGGGCCCGAAGGCGCGGCGGGCGAGGGCCGGGGCCAGGGCGCCGACGAGGAGGCCGGTGCCGCCATTGTAACGTCCCGCCAGCTTGCGGCCGAGGACCGCTCCCGCGATTTTGCCGATCATAACACTACTCCTTGAAAGGTTCGCAGGGGAGAGCGCTGGAGAGGGAGAGAGGTTCCGCTCTCCTAATCCGCCTCTCCCGTCTTTCACGGGAGAGGAGGGGCCCGCCGCGAAGCGGTGGGAGGTGAGGGTCTGGACCGTGGACTCAGCAAGACCCTCACCTCCCAAGCCTTCGCTTGGGCCCCTCCTCTCCCGCGAAAGCGGGAGAGGGATTCTAGTCTAGGAACAGCTCGGCCGCCGCCTCGACGATCGCCTCCACGTCGAGGCGGTATTCGCGGTAGAGGTCGGGCAGAGTGCCGGTCTGGCCGAAGCGCTCGACTCCGAGCGGACTGACGCGGTGCCCGATGACTCCGCCGAGCCAGGACAGCGAGGCCGGGGCGCCGTCGAGCAGGGTGACGAGGCCGGCGCCCGGCGCCAGCGGCGCGAGGAGCTGCTCGACGTGAGAGGGCGCCGTCCCCTTCCCGCCCCAGCGGCCGCGGCGGCGCTCGCTCCAGCCGCGGTGGAGCAGATCGGGCGAGGTGACGGCGAGGAGCCCAAGGCCCGCAACGTCCTCCCGGAGCGCCTCCCAGGCGGCGAGCGCCTCCGGCGCGACGGCGCCGGAATAGACGAGGGCCGCCTCCGCCCCGGGCGACGGCTCGCGCAGCCAATAGCCGCCGGCCAGAGCGTCCGCCTTCCAGCCGTCGCCGGGCCGCTCGACCTGAGCGATGGTCCGGGTGGTGAGGCGAAGGTAGACGCTCTCGCCGTCCGGCGCCTGGATGAGGCGGAGGGCCTCCTCCATGAACAGGGCCAGCTCGTCGGCGAAGGCCGGTTCGTAGTGGCGAAGGCCCGGCTGGCCGAGCGCGATCAGCGGCGGATTGATCGACTGGTGAGCGCCGCCCTCCGGCCCGAGCGTGACGCCCGACGGGGTCGCGACGAGCAGGAAGCGCGCGTCCTGGTAGCAGGCGTAATTGAGCGCATCGAGGCCTCGGGCGATGAACGGATCGTAGACGGTTCCGATGGGAAAGAGGCGGGTGCCGAACAGGTCGCCGGCCAGGCCCAAAGCGGCGAGCATCAGGAACAGGTTGTTCTCGGCGATCCCGAGCTCGATGTGCTGGCCCGCGTCGGTGGCGCCCCATTTCTGGGCGGAGGGGATCCTGGCGGCGGCGAAAACGTCGGCCAGCGCCTGGCGGCGGAACAGGCCGCGCTGGTTCACCCAGGCGCCGAGATTGGTCGAGACGGTGACGTCGGGCGAGGTCGTGACGATCCGGTCCGCGAGGCCGCCGCCGGCGCGGCTGAGATCGAGCAGGATCCGGCCGAACGCGGCCTGGGTCGACTGCTCCTCGCCGCTGGGCGCGGGGATGCCGGGCACCTCGACCTGGTTCCACGGCCGCTCGCGCTTCGCCTTGGCGATCGCGCTGTCCTCGACCAGGGACCTCACCGCCTCGACGGAATTGCCGCCGAGGCCGGTCCAGGGCTCCCACTCCTCCCCTTCCGCAATTCCCATCCGGTCGCGCAGGGCGGCGATCTGGCCGGGGTTCATCAGGCCGGCATGATTGTCCTTGTGGCCGGCGAAAGGGAGGCCGAAGCCCTTGATCGTATAGGCGATGAACAGGGTCGGCACGTCGTCTTGAGCGGAGTCGAACGCCTCGACGAGGCTCGCCATGTCGTGGCCGGCGAGGTTGGTCATCAGGGCCGCCAGCGCCTCGTCGTCACGCGAGTCGAGCAGCGGCTTCGTCTCCGGCGAGTCCTTGAGAAGCCGCTCGCGCCACGCCGCCCCGCCCAGATAGGTGAGCGCGGCGTAATCGGCGTTGCCGACACTCTCGAGCCAGGCGTTGAGGGCCTCGCCGCCCGGCTCGGCGAACGCCGCTTCCAGCGCCTTGCCGTATTTGAGCGTGACCACCCGCCACCCGCAGCTGGCGAAGATCTCGTCGAAGCGGCGGAACATGCGCTCCGCGGTCGTCGCGTCGAGCGACTGGCGGTTATAGTCGACGATCCACCAGCAATTGCGGATGTCGTGCTTGTAGGCCTCGATCAGGCATTCGTAGATATTCCCCTCGTCGAGCTCGGCATCGCCCATCAAGGCGACCATCCGCCCCGAGTCGGCGGCGGCCAGCTCGCCGTGGGCGACGAGATAATCCTGGACCAGGCTGGCGAAGGCGGTGATCGCCACCCCGAGGCCGACCGAGCCGGTGGAGAAATCGACCGGGATCCTGTCCTTGGTCCGGCTCGGATAGGATTGCATCCCGCCGAAGCCGCGGAAATTCTCGAGCTGCTCGCGGCTCTGGGTGCCGAGCAGGTAATGGACGGCGTGGAGGACCGGCCCGGCATGGGGCTTCACCGCCACCTTGTCATTCGGGCCGAGCGCGTGGAAATAGAGCGCGGCCATGATCGCGGTCATCGAGGCGCAGCTCGCCTGGTGGCCGCCGACCTTCAGCCCGTCGGGGCTTGTCCGCAGGTGGTTGGCATTGTGGATGGTCCAGGCGGACAGCCAGCGGAGGCGTTCCTCGATCAGTCGGAGGGCGTCGAGATCGGGCGCGGAGGTCTTCTTCAGCATGATCGCGCCTTAGCTCCGTCCGAACGAAGCTGACAGATTAACTTGCGATCCCCCACACATGCCATACGACCCTGTCAGGGGGCGTCGACATCGCCAGCTTCGCCCGCTTCGCCCGCTTCGTCGGCTTGGCCGGCGTCGCGCGCTTTGCCGCGCCACCCGGGATGGAGACGATCGAACAAGGCGGCGGCTTCGGCCGGGGTGGAAGGCGCCGGCGGGAGCGGCGCCTCGGCCGCGGCCTCGTCCCCAGCAACACGCCGCCGCTTCGCATAATGGAGCGCGGCCACCCAGGCGGCGGTGAAGCTCTCCGCGCCCGGGCGTCTCCTGAGGGCGTAGGCGGTGGTGCGGCTCTTGCCGACCGAGCGCGCCGCCGCGTCGATCGGGACTCCGCGGGCCAGCGCGGCGATGAAGCGCACTTGAAGCGCGGGGGTCCAGCCGTCCTGGCGCGCCTTGAGCGGCACCGGCGCGAAGCGAAGGAATTCGGGAAGGGACACTTGAGGAACATAGAGGGAACACAAGTTCGTGTAAAGATGCGGCGCCCTGAATTCCTCCCCCAGCTTGCTCGGGGAGGGGGACCAAGCGAAGCTTGGTGGAGGGGCAATTCGGAGTCGGCATCGCCCCTCCACCACGGCGCTTCGCGCCGCGGTCCCCCTCCCCCAGCGAGCTGGGGGAGGAATTACAGGTCAGGCGAAACGGTTGGTGCCTCTGGCGACGCTCATGGTGTGGCGCGCCGCGAGGCGGGTGGAGCGGGTGCGCACGGTGTCAAGCGACAGCCATTCGCCGGTGGCGCGCTCGCGCGTCAGGGTCAGCGTCATGTAGCCGCGGCGCTGGACGTCGGTCCATTTGAGCGCCGGATTGCGCGCGCGCAGCGCCCGGGCCACGTCGGCGGGAGCGATCCCTGGAAAATAGGCTTCGATGCCCGGCGAGGTGACGGAATGGCCGGCAAACTCGGCCCCCGCCGGGGTGCCGGCGAGGTCGAGGTCGAAGGCCCAGCCATTGTGGCTGTCGCCGGAGAGGACGACGAGGTTTGAGTCGGCGTCCAGAGCGGAGCGGAGCAGGCGGTCGCGGGCGGCCGGATAGCCGTCCCAGGCGTCGAGGTTTGCGGGAAGGCCCACCCGCGAAGCGGCGGCGCGGATCCCGGTCGCTGCCTTGACTCGCTCGGGCGCGTCGGCGCGAAGCCAGGTCCGGGCCTCCGGCGGCGAGGCGAAGCTTCCCATGACGGTCTGCTGAGCCAGGAGCTGCCAGCGGGTCCGCTGCGCAGTCGAGCGCTTGAAGGCGCCGGCCAGCCAAGCCTCCTGCTCGGAGCCCATCATGGTCCGCTCGGGATCGCGCCAGGCGCCGTCGCGGAAGCGCATCAGCGAGGTCTCGATGTTTTCGCCCCGGCGGAGCTGCTCGGCAAATTCGGGGGGGCGGCTTCGGGCCGTCAGCCGGGTCTCCGGGCGGAAGAGCGTGGCGAGATCGCCTATGTCATAGCTTTCCCAGGCGTTGTCGGAAACAGGAAGCCATTCGCGATAGGCGCGTTGCGCCGCCGCCTTGCGGGCGCTCCACGAACCCTCCTTGGCCGGATCGTGGTTCTCGGCGCCGCCT
The DNA here is from genome assembly GCA_036400035.1 of Allosphingosinicella sp. Classification (GTDB taxonomy): domain Bacteria; phylum Pseudomonadota; class Alphaproteobacteria; order Sphingomonadales; family Sphingomonadaceae; genus Allosphingosinicella. Next base: position 3,852 of record DASWLY010000065.1, on the reverse strand, counting down.
TGCCAGGAGTCGTTGGCGCTCTCGTGATCGTCCCACATCATCACCATCGGGCCGGAAGCGTGGAGCCGCTGAAGGTCCGGATCGGCGCGGTAGGCGGCGTGGCGGAGGCGATAGTCGGCGAGGGCGATCGCCTCGCCCGCAGGCTCGATCAGGCGGCCGCCCACCGCCTCGCCCGACGCCGGATATTTGCCTCGGTCATATTCGTAGAGATAGTCGCCGAGGTGGACGAGGAGGTCGAGGTCGCGGCGCTCGGCCGCGTGGGCGTAGGCGTTGAAATGGCCGAAGGCGAGGTTCGAGCAGGAAAAGACGCCGAGGGTGAAGCGCGAGGTCCGCCCTTCGGGCAGGGTTCGGGTTCGGCCCACCGCCGCGGCGGCGCCGTCGCGATTGAGGAAGCGATAGCGATACTCGCGGCCCGGCTTCAGTCCCCCGGCCGCGACCTTCACGCACCAGTCCCGCTCGGGCGTCGACTCGACCTCCCCCGCGGCGGCGATCCGCCTGGGCTCGTCCATCTCGTAGACCTCCCACGCCAGCCGGGAGGTATCGCGGAGGATCGGCACGTGACGAGTCCACAGCAGCACCGAGCGCTGGCTCGGCTCCCCGCTCGCGACTCCGTGAGTGAAACCGCGCGCGGCGGCGATCTGGGCGACGCCGGGGACCGCGAGCGCGCCGAGGCCGAGGGTACCCGCCTTGAGGAGGAGCCGGCGGTCCAGGTCGAGGGTCATGGGGAGGAGTGTGGCGGGGTTGAAGCGGTGGCGCAACTGCTCCTCCCCGAGCTTGTCTCGGGGAGGGGGACCGCGGCGCGAAGCGGCGTGGTGGGGGGGCAATGCCGACTCAGAATTGCCCCTCCACCAGGCATTGCCTGGTCCCCCTCCCCCAGCAAGCTGGGGGAGGAATTTCTTACGCCAGCAGTTTCAGCGGGCTTTCCACCAGCTTCTTCAGATCCTGCATGAAGTTCGCCGCGTCCCAGCCGTCGACCACGCGGTGGTCGCAGCTGAGCGAAAGGTTCATTCGCTTGCGGATCTCGAGCTCGCCGTCGATCACGACCGGCTTCTCCTCGACCTTGTTGACGGCGAGGATGGCGACTTCCGGGCGGTTGATGACGGGCGTGGAGGCGATGCCCCCCATAGGACCGAGGCTGGAGATGGTGATGGTCGAGCCGGAGAGCTCGTCGCGCGCCGCCTTGCCGGTGCGGGCGGCCTCGGACAGGCGCAGTATCTCGCGGGCTATGTCCCAGATGGAGAGGCGGTCGGCATTGCGGATGACCGGGACCATCAGGCCGTTCGGGGTCTGGGTCGCCATTCCCATGTGAACGGCGCCGGAGCGGTGGAGGAGGTTCTCGTCGTCGTCGTAGCGGGTGTTGATCTGAGGATAATCGGCGAGGGTACGGGCCATGGCGGTGATCAGGAAGGGAAGCAGGGTCAGCTTGGGATTGCCGCCCCGGTCGGCGTTCATCATCTGCCGGGTCTGCTCGAGCGCGGTGACGTCATATTCCTCGACGAGGGTGAAATGCGGGATGCGCCGCTTGGCCTCCTGCATATTCTCGGCGATCTTGCGGCGAAGGCCGACGACCTTGACCGTCTCGTCGGCGCGGCGGGCGCCGCCGGAACGCGACACTCCGCCCCCATTGTAGAGGAGGTAGGCGTCGAGGTCGGAGTGGCGGATTCGGTCGCCGGCGAACTTCACCTGCCCCAGGTCGACGCCGAGATCGCGGGCGCGGGCGCGGACGGCGGGGGAAGCGAGGATCCTCGGCTTCTCCTTCCCCGGCGGCTCGGGTTGGGGATTGAGGCCGACGAGGTCGCCGGGATTCACGACAAGCCCCTGATGGTCTTTCGGGGGATCGGGCTGGGGATTGAAGGCTTTCGTTTCGCCCGGGCTGGTGGACGCGCCGCCGCCGGCCTCGTCCCGCCGCTCGCTTTGGCGGCGGTCGGGGTCGTCCCTCGCCTCGGAGCGGCGATCCTCGCCATCACGCCGGTCTTCACCCCGCCGGTCTTCGCCGGTGCTTGGGATCGTGGCCGCGAGCTCGGGCCGCTCCTCGACCAGCCCGTCCGCGAGCGCGACCTGATCCTGTCGCTCGCCGTCGGCGGAGGTCTCGTCGGCGCCGGGGGAGCCGGAGCCGCCCCCTTCGCCTTGCGTCTCAATGACGACCAGCACCGAGCCGATCGGGATCTGGTCGCCGACCTCGCCGGCGAGCTCGAGCACCTTGCCGGCGACGGGGCTCTCCATCTCGACCGTCGCCTTGTCGGTCATCATGTCGGCGAGTTGCTGGTCTTCCTTGACCGAGTCCCCGATCTTGATGTGCCATGCGACGATCTCGGCCTCGGCGATGCCTTCGCCGATGTCGGGCAGCTTGAATTCGAAGCGCGCCATGCTGTTCCTCTAGTCTCGGGCTGTCGTCATTGCGAGGAGCGCAGCGACGAAGCAATCCAGCCTTCGCCCCGCGCCGCACTGGATTGCTTCGCTACGCTCGCAATGACGGGATAATGCGGCCATGATCCCGTCAATCCTCCAAAGCTTTTTTCAGCGCCAGCCCGAGCCGGACGGGGCCCGGGAAATAGGCCCATTCCATCGAGTGCGGGTAAGGCGTGTCCCAGCCCGTGACCCGGGTCACGGGCGCTTCCAGATGGTAGAAGCAGCGCTCCTGGACGAGCGCCGACAGCTCGGCGCCGAAGCCCGACGTGCGCGTCGCCTCGTGGACGATCAGGCAGCGGCCGGTCTTCTTCACCGAAGCCTCGATCGCCTCGATGTCGACGGGCACGAGAGTGCGAAGGTCGATCACCTCCGCGTCGATGCCTTCCGCCGCGGCGGTGGCGAGCGCGACGTGGACCATGGTGCCATAGGCGAGGATGGTGATCGCCTCTCCTTCGCGGACGATCGCCGCCTTGCCGAGGGGGACGGTGTAATGGCCGTCCGGAACCTCGGCCGCCGGGTGCTTGGCCCAGGGTGTGACGGGGCGCTCGTAGAAGCCGTCGAACGGGCCGTTGTAGATTCGCTTGGGCTCGAAGAAGATGACCGGATCGTTGTCCTCGATCGCGGCGATCAGAAGCCCCTTGGCGTCGTACGGGTTGGACGGGACCACCGTCTTAATTCCGGCGACGTGGGTGAACAGGGCCTCGGGCGACTGGCTGTGGGTCTGGCCGCCGAATATGCCTCCGCCATAGGGGGTGCGGATCACCATCGGCAGATGCCATTCGCCCGCCGAGCGGTAGCGCATCTTGGCGGCTTCGGAGACGATCTGGTCGAAGCCGGGATAGATGTAATCGGCGAACTGGATCTCGGCGACGGGGCGCAGGCCGTAGGCGGCCATTCCGACCGCGATGGCGACGATCCCGTTCTCGCTGATCGGTGAATCGAAGGCGCGTTCCTTGCCGAACTTCTTCTGGAGGCCCTCGGTGACCCGGAAGACTCCTCCGAAATAGCCGATATCCTCGCCCAGGACGAGGCAGGCGGGGTCGCGCTCCATCATCACGTGATGGGCCGAGTTGAGCGCCTGGATCATGTTCATGACGCTCATTTGCGCTTCGCCTCCGCCTCGGCCAGCGCCTGGGCCTGCTGTTCCTTGAGGTGCCAGGGCAATTCCTCGAACACGTCCTCGAACATCGAGGCGATGTTGAGATACGGGTCGGACTGGAGGGTGCCGAGCTTCTCCGCCTCCTTCTGCGCGGCCCGGACCTCTGCATCGAGGCTTTCGAGCTGCGCCTGATGACGATCGTCGTCCCATTCGCCAAGCGCGGTGAGGTGGGCCCTCAGCCGGGCGACGGGATCGCCGAGCGGCCATTGCGCGCCGGCGTTCTGGGGACGGTAGACGGAGGGGTCGTCGGAGGTGGAATGGCCTTCGACCCGGTAGGTGAAGAA
>DASWLY010000064.1:0-3401 GCA_036400035.1 Allosphingosinicella sp. | reverse complement strand
GACCTGCTGCTCCACATGCTGGTGATCCTCAAGGAGCATCGCGACGTGCTCGCTCACTACCAGCAGCGCTTCAAATATATCCTCGTCGACGAATATCAGGACACCAACCAGAGCCAGTATCTGTGGCTCCGCCTGCTCGCGCAGGAGCGCAAGAACATCTGCTGCGTCGGCGACGACGATCAGTCCATCTACTCCTGGCGCGGCGCCGAGATCGCCAACATCCTTCGCTTCGAAAAGGATTTCCCGGGCGCCAAGACCGTCCGGCTCGAGCAGAATTACCGCTCCACGCCCCACATCCTCGCCGCCGCCTCCGGCCTCATCGCCCACAATGGCGGCCGCCTGGGCAAGACCTTGTGGACCGAGCATGACGGCGGCGACAAGGTCCAGGTGGTCGGCGTCTGGGACGGGCCGGAGGAGGCGCGGCGGATCGGCGAGGAGATCGAGGCGGTCCAGCGCCGCGGCGGCCGGATCGACCAGGCCGCGATCCTGGTCCGGGCCCAGTTCCAGACCCGCGAGTTCGAGGACCGCTTCATCGCCATCGGCCTGCCCTACCGGATCGTCGGCGGCTTCCGCTTCTACGAGCGCGCCGAGATCCGCGACGCCCTCGCCTACCTGCGCATCATCGCCCAGCCCTCGGACGACCTCGCCTTCGAGCGGATCGTCAACGTCCCCAAGCGCGGCCTCGGCGACAAGGCGGTGGCCAAGATCCACTCGCTCGCCCGGGCGCAAGGTACGCCCTTGCTGATGGCCGCGGCCCAGATCCTCGACACGGACGAGCTCACCGCCCAGGCGCGGCGCCAGCTCGGCAACCTCGTCGGCGACTTCGCCCGCTGGCGCACCCGCCTCAACGAGCTTCCGCATCCGGAGCTGGCGCGCCTCGTGCTCGACGAAAGCGGCTATACGGCGATGCTCCAGGCCGACCGCTCCGCCGAAAGCGCCGGCCGCCTCGAGAACCTCGCCGAGCTCACCCGGGCGATGGAGGAATATGAGACGCTGGGCGGCTTCCTCGAGCACGTCTCCCTGGTGATGGAGAACGACGCCGAGCGCGACACGGAAAAGGTCACCATCATGACCATCCACGCCGCCAAGGGCCTCGAATACGAGACCGTCTTCCTCGCCGGCTGGGAAGAAGGCGTCTTCCCCTCCCAGCGCTCCCTGGACGAAGGCGGCCAGGCCAGCCTCGAGGAGGAACGCCGCCTCGCCTACGTCGCGATCACGAGGGCGAGGCGAAAATGCTTCATCTTCCACGCCGCCAACCGCCGCATCTACGGCCAGTGGACGAGCTCCATCCCAAGCCGCTTCATCGCCGAGCTGCCGGACGCCCACATCCAGCAGGAGCAGACGATGTCGGGCGGGGAGTCGCTGTGGCGGGCGAACTGGTCGGAGCGCGCGGATCCGTTCGCCGACGTGGCGCGCGGCTCGGGCCGAGGGCCGGGCTGGCGGCGGGCTGTGACGGGAGGGTTCGAACGCACTCCGCCGCGGGTGATGGAAGCGCGGGCGAGCGCGATCAGCCTCGGCAACCCTGGCCGAGGCGACATTGCGGTGGGCCAACGCGTCTTCCACGCCAAGTTCGGCTACGGCCTAGTGGCGGAGATAGAAGGCAACAAGCTCGAGATCGACTTCGAGCATGCGGGGCGGAAGCGGGTTTTGGACAGCTTCGTGGATTTAGGGTGAGCTTCTAGAGCATGATCACCTGTTACTGATTCACTCCGTCATGAAGCCGGTGCCGACGATCGTCGGGGCCCATTCGTTCGGCCCATCCATCCTACTTCTCCGCCTCGAGCCCTGTGAGAAGAAGCATCACTCCCACGCCTATAATCGCGCCGATGTCGAGAAGCCACAGCATCACATGCCCGTCGAGCCCTTCGACAAACCATCGACCCGCGCCGGCGATCAAAAACGCCAGGCCTCCGTTGCCGGTCAGGTTCGACAGCGCCTTGACCTGCTCATTGCGCTGGAGACGCCGCGAGCGGCCCGTGTGATCCATAGGCCTGCAAGGGCGCGTGCCGAGCGATAATGCTGTAAGAAGCAAAGCTTATCCAAAGATTGTATGCCGACGGGCTAACCGCCAATGCCCTTCTACCTTCTAACTTGTCCCTTTGCGCCTTCGTGCCTTCTCTCAAGAAAGATCCACGCACATCGTCCGAATAAAATCGCGCGACGCAGAAGCGTCGGGTCGGCCTTGCACCCGGCCCGACGCTCTTGCCCGCTGGTCGGACGGCTCAGTTGCCGGTTTGAGAGAAGACGCGAAGGGACAAGGTGAAAACGAAGGGGGCCCTCCCGAGATTTTTCAAAGTACCCAAGCTCTCACTACACTGCCCGCTAAAGCCGGAAGCCGTGGACACGATAGTGCGAGGTCTCAAAAGCGGTGTTCATGGATCCCGGATCAAGTCCGGGATGACGGGTTCCTAGAACTCCGCCCTCGCGTCGCCCCCCATCATCTGCGCCCGCACCAGCGGAATGGGTGGGCCGCCGTAGCTCAGGAACTTGTCGTGGAATTGCTTCCACGCCTGACGACCGCCCCTCGTCCGCGTCCAGTCGTCCCTGAGCCTGCGGATCAGCAGCTTGCCCATCGTATAGTTGAGGTAAGCCGGATCGTAGGTGCCCCGGGCGCTCTGCTGCCTCGCATTGCCTTCGTCCTGGTAGCATTCCGACAGGAACATCTGCCTCGACTGCTCCTGGGTCATCCGGCCGGTATGCATCCCGATCGCCGAAAGATAGCGGCAGTCGCGCAGGAGGGCGTTGGAGATCTGGCCGATGTGCGTCTCGAGGTCGCCGTTCCGAAGGCCGGCGTCCCACATCATCTCCTCGGTATAGTGCGCCCACCCCTCGGCGAAGGCGTAGCCGACGAAGACCCGGCCGAAGGTGAAGGGCGAGCGGTTGGAATGGAGGAAGTTGAGGAAGTGGCCGGGCCAGACCTCGTGCACCGAGGTGAAGAGCAGGGCCGCCTCGCCCTGGACGAATCCCGCCTGCACCTCCGCCGGCCAGGAAGGATCGGGCGGAGCGATGTAATAGACGGAAGGAAGACCCCGCTCGTAAGGCCCGGGAATGTCGATATAGGCGAAATTCTGCCGGTTGTAGGGCGGCGATTCCTCGACCCGCGCCTCTTCCGTGCCGGGAATGGAGACGAGGTCCTTGTCCACGATGAAGCGCTTCAGGCCGGCGAGCTGCGCCCGCGCCGCCAAAACGGCGCCGCCCTTCGGCTTGTTGGCGGCCATCTTGGTCATGCAGGCCTGAAGGCTGGCGCCCGGCGCGTAGCGGGCGCAGCTGGAGCGCAAGGCGTCCTGGTTGCGCTTGAGGTCCGCCCGGCCGATCGCCTCCAGCTCGGCGAGCGGGATATCGACCATCTCGGTGTCGCGGAGCATCTGGGCGAACTTGTCGGCGCCGAGCGCGAAATCCTG
>DASWLY010000063.1:0-31054 GCA_036400035.1 Allosphingosinicella sp. | reverse complement strand
ATTGGGGCCGCGGCTGATCTTGTAGGGGACCAGCTCGGTGTCCTTCTTGGTGATCGGATCGTCGAAGCGGCGGCCGATCAGGCGCTTCACCGCGAAAACGGTGTTCTCCGGGTTGGTGACCGCCTGGCGCTTGGCCGGCTGGCCCACCAGCCGCTCGCCGTCCTTGGCGAAAGCGACGATCGACGGCGTGGTGCGGGCGCCTTCCGCATTCTCGACCACCTTGGGCTTGCCGCCTTCCATGACGGCAACGCAGCTGTTGGTGGTGCCGAGATCGATTCCGATGACTCTAGCCATGCTTATTCCTCTTGTGCCCCAAAAGTTTACCGCACCCCTGCGTCCTTCGAGTCAGGCACGCGGAGTGTTTCGGAAGCGATATAGGGGTGGATTCCGAGGCGACAAGAAGTGCGGGCGCCGCTACGGAGCCGCCGACATGAAGAAGACGCTCAAAAGCCTCGTTTTCGCGGCCCTCGGCGGGACGATGATGCTGGCGGGCTGCGACCGGCCGCCGCCCGACGGCACCGTCCGGGTAAGCGATGTCTGGGTGCGGCTGCCGGCGGCGAAGAACCGGCCCGGCGGCGCCTATTTCCGGATGGAGGCGGGAAGCGAGGGCACGAGGCTCGTCGGGGTCTCGAGCCCCAGCGTGCGCTGGATCGAGCTTCACGAAACCACGATGAGCGGCACCACCGCGAAAATGAAGCGGCGCAAGGAGATCGAGTTCCCGAGCCGCGGCGAGCTCGTCTTCGAGCCGGGCGGGCGGCACGCCATGCTGTTCGGGATCGACGCCAGGGTCAAAGCGGGCCAGCGCGTCCCTCTGACCTTCTCGTTCAACGTCGCCCCGCCGATCACGGTGGAGGCCGAGGTGCGGGCGGCGGGCGACGAGAGCCCGCACGAGGGGCATTGAGGCGCGTCGGAGAGTCCGCACGAGGGCGTCGAGCTACGTCACCCCGGCGCAAGCCGGGGTCTCAGTGAGAAACAGACGCCGAGCCTTTCACCCCCTGAGACCCCGGCTTGCGCCGGGGTGACGGGGGTGGGCGATGCCGCTAACCTGCGCCGGGAACAACAAGGAAGCGCTCATGTCCGGGTTCAGGGAATTCATCGCCAGGGGCAACGTGCTCGACCTGGCGGTCGCGGTGATCATCGGCGCGGCCTTCGGGGCCATCGTCACCTCGCTGACCGGAGACATCATCATGCCCGTCATGGGCTGGCTGCTGGGTGGGCTCGATTTCTCCAGCTACTTCCTGCGCCTCGGCCCGATTCCGGCAGGCTATGCCGGCGATCCGAACAATTATGCCGCGCTCAAGGAAGCCGGCGTGCCGATGATCGGCTACGGGCAGTTCGCCACCGCCCTCGTCGCCTTCCTCATCCTGGCCTTCGCCATCTACCAGCTCGTCCGCGCGGCTGCGCGGCTGAGCCCGCCGGTGGAGCCGGCGGCGCCTGCCGCGAGCGAGGAGCTGCTGACCCTTCGCGAGATCCGCGACGAGCTCAGGGCACGCCGCTGAGCGATTGAAATTTAACCCGTTTTCAGCTATTCGGCCGAGAACTTAGCGGGGGAATCGATGATCTCTGGTGCTTTCGGCCGTACGCTCGTCGCGGCGGCGGCTTTGCTGCTTGTGTGCGCCCCCGCGCGGGCGATCGATCCGCTTCCCGCGGGCGCCAAGGCGACGCCCGATCCCGCGGTCAGGACCGGCACCTTGGCCAACGGCCTGCGCTACGCGCTCATGCGCAACGGCGCTCCCGCCGGCGCCGTCTCCATCCGCCTCGCCGTCCGCGCCGGCAGCTACGACGAGACGGACGCCGAGCAAGGCTTCGCCCACTTCGTCGAGCATATGGCTTTCCGCTCCACCCGCCAGGCGCCGGATGGATCGATGGGGACGAGGTTCGCCAATCTTGGACTCGCCTCCGGGCGAGACGAGAATGCGGTCACCGGCCTCGAATCGACCATCTATCAGATGGATCTCCCGACCTCGGACCCGGCCGCCGTCGCGAAGGTCCTCGAATGGCTGCGCGGCGCGGCCGACGGCATCCTGTTCACGCCGGCGGCCGTCGATGTGGAGCGCGGCGTCGTTCTGGCCGAGCTTCGGGCGCGCACGACCCCGGCGTCGATCGTGATGAAGGAGACGGCCAAATTCCAGGCGCCGGAACTGCGCTCGATGACCCGCGACGCGGGCGGGACGGAGGCCTCGTTGCGGGCGGCGACTCCGGCCGGGCTGGAGGCCTTTTACGACCGCTGGTACCGGCCCGAAAATGCGGTGCTGGTCATCGTCGGCGATGCCGATACCGACGCCCTGCTCAAGGCGGCGGAAGCGGCGTTCGGGACCTGGAAGGGCAAAGGCGCGGCGGGCATTCGCGCGGCGGCGGCGGCATTGGCCCCGCGCGGCCTCGACGCCTTCACCCGCAACGATCCCGCGGTGCCGCTCGTCGGGACCGCCTGCCGGATCGCTCCGCCCGACGGACGGCGGGACTCCAGCCTGGAGCGGATGCGCCGCGACACCCTCTCGCAAATCTGGGAGACGATCCTGACCGGCCGCACGACCTTGGCAACGGCCAAGGCGGGTTCAACGCTGCTCGGCGCCGGTCCGATGGTCAGCAGGAGCCTTCCCGAAGCGCGGGTCACCTGCCTTGTCGCGATGCCGAACCAGGGCAAGTGGCGGGAGGGTCTGGCCGAAGCCCAGGCGGAGCTGCGCCGCTTCGCGGAGACTGGCCCCACGCCCGTCGAGGTCGAGACCGCCGCGGAGCAGCTTCGCTCCAGGCTGCGGGGGGCCGCCTACCAGAGCGGCACCCGGGCCACGCGCGACCTGGCTCAGGCGATCGCCGACGCCGAGATGGCCCGCACTCCCTATCTCGATCCCAGGGAGGCGATGCGCGTCTACGATCTGCTCGTCGCCGGGCTGACCCCCGACGACGTCAAGCGCGCCTTCGAGTCCGACTGGAGCGGCAGCGGGCCGCTGCTGGCGCTGACCGGTCCCGTCGAGCTGCCCCCCGGGGAGCTCCTCGCCGCCTGGCGGGCGAACGAGGCGGCGCCGCCGCTGGCGACCTTCACCGACCGCGAGACCGCGGTGTGGGCCTATTCGAAGTTCGGCAAGCGCGGCAAGGTCGCGTCGCGCGAGGAAGGCGCGGAGTTCACCCGGCTCACCTTCAGGAACGGCGTGGCGCTCAACTTCAAGCAGACCGACTTCCAGTCCGGCGGAGTCGAGATCCGGGTCCGGTTCGGCCACGGCGAGCGCGGCCTGAGCGTTGCCGACCGGATGCCGATGATGCTCGGCGCGGGCCTGTTCCCCAATGGCGGGCTGGGCAGGATGGACTATGAGCAGATTTCCTCGGCGCTCGCCAACACGACCTGGAACTTCACCCTGGAGCCGCGACCGACCGCCTTCGTGCTCAACAGCACCACCCTCAGCGACAATGTAGAACCGGAGATGCGCCTCCTCGCGGCCTATATGACGGACCCCGGGTTCCGGCCGCTGATCGACGAGAAGCTGCCGACGGTGGTCGACCTGGCCTACCGGATGTTCAATACGGATCCCTCGTTCGTGGCGGGCCTCGCTTTGGAGCGGGCGGTCTTCCCGGGCCGCGAGTCGATGCCGCCGCGCGAGCGCCTCGCGGCCTACCGGGCGGCCGACTTCGAGCGGATGCTGAAGCCCGCCTTGACCCGCTCGCCGATCGAGGTGACGGTCGTCGGCGATATTTCGGAAGAGGATGCGAAGCGCGCGGTGGCGACGACTTTCGGCGCCCTGCCGCCCCGCCCGGCGCTCCCGCCGCTGCCGGCAGGCGCCGGCCCGTTCCGCCATTTCCCCGAGCGGATGCCGCCGCCGGTGACGGAGACTCACAGCGGCCCCGCGGACAAGGCCGCCGCCATTCTCGTCTGGCCGCTTTACGTCGCCACCCCCGAGCGTCGGCGGGAGGAATATGCCCTTGTCCTGCTTCGTTCGGTCCTCGAGACCCGCCTGATGCACCGGATGAGGGTGATGATGGGCAAGATCTACGCGCCCAGCGTCGTCATGGCCTCGCCCGACGATGCCGACCAGGGCCTGCTCAGCGTCACCGTCGAGGCGGCTCCGGGCGAGATGCGCCAGCTGGTCGACGCCACCTTGGCCGTGGCCGGCGAGCTGGCCAAGGGCGGGATCGCCCAGGAGGAGCTCGACGCCGCCCGCACTCCGCTCCTCGCCTCCGCCGACCAGGCGCAGCGGGACAACGGCTCCTGGGCGTCGGCGCTCACTTATGCCGGGTCGGAACCGGCGGCGCTGCGCGAGCTGACCGGCCTGCGCTCCGATCTCGAGGCGCTCACCCTCGACGACCTGCGCCGGGCCGCGGCGACCTGGCTGACGCCCGCGCCGATGATGGCGCGGGCGGTCCCCGCTCCCCGCTAGAGCGAATTCGGCTCAGGCTGACACACTCCGTCATTGCGAGCGAAGCGAAGCAATCCAGTGCGGCCTCCGGGGCCTGCTGGATCGCTCGTCGCTTCGCTCCTCGCAATGACGGATCAGCCAAAGACGATCATACTCTAAAAGCGCTTGCGGACGGTCAGGCCGAACGTGCGCGGCTGGCCGACGTGGAAGCCGAGCCGGGCGCGGCCGCCCCGCTCGCGGTCGAAGGCGAGGATGGCGTTCTCGTCGAACAGGTTGTTGACGTAGACCATGAACGACAGGCCGTTCTTCATGTCGAGGCCGGCGCTCAGGTTGACCAGCTGGTAGTCGGGCAGCTTGAGGTCGAGGGTCGTCGAAGCCCCGGCCGGAGCCCCGCCGAACGGCAGGCCGTGGACGAAGGTCCGCGGGTTGTTCTCCTGGTCCCCGGGCTGCGTGAAGCGGGTGCCGACATGCTGGACGGTGGCGCCGATATAGGCCTCGTCCTCGCCGCCGCCGACCGGGAAGTTGTAGAAGGCGCTGGCGGCGATCTGGAACTTGGGCACCGACGGCAGCCTGTTGCCCTCGCGAATGCCCTCGAGGACCTGGCCGTTCTGCTTCAGCCGGGTCTCGTCGAACTCCGCTTCGACGAGGCTGCCGGCGATGGAGAGGTCGAGTCCCCGGGTGGGCCGGGCGGTCAGCTCGAACTCCAGGCCCATCGTGTGCGCGTCCGCGTTGAACACGACCCGCGACGAGCAGGATCCGGCGTCGGCGGTGACCTGGAGGTTGCTGATGTCGGTGTAGAAGGCGGCGGCGTTGAAGCTGATCGCTCCGAATTGCGACTTCACCCCCGCTTCGTAATTCCACAAGGTCTCGTCTTCGTAGCGGTCGAAGCCGCCATAATCGATCCGGTCCTGGGCGCTGCACAGCCCTTCGTTGAGCGGATCGTTCACTCCGCCGAGACGGAAGCCCTTGGACGCCTGGAGGTTGACGATCACGTCGTCGGCGGCCTCGTAGCTGAGCAGCAGCCTCGGCGAGAGACCGTCGGACTTGGTCTCGTCGGTCTGGTTGTCGCCGTTGGCGAAGAGGCCGCCGGACTTGAAGCCGCGCTCCTCCTTGAAGTCGTAATAGCGAAGGCCCGCGGTGGCCGTCAGGGCTTCAGTGAGGTCGTAGCTCGCCTCGCCGAACACCGCCTTCTGCTTGATGTCGTAGGGCAGGTCCGCATTGTAGGGCGAGTTGAGCGGGAACCCGTTCGCCACCGCGGCCGAGGTCCCGGCGCCGAAGCGCGCGTCGGTGAAGGCGTCGTAGCCCGGGGTCGGCAGGCGCTGCGCATAGACCCGGTTCACGTCGGAATAGAAGGCCCCGATCACCCACTGGAACGGCCCGTCGCCGGTTGACGAGGCGCGAACTTCCTGGGTCCAGGTCTGCAGGTCCGTCCTGTCGACGAGGTTCGACGGCAGCAGCACCCCCGCGGCGGGAAAGCCCAGATCGACCGAGACGCTGCCGGTCAACGCGCTGGCGTCGCGGCTGACGAGAATATCGCGGTCGATATAGGTCGTCACCGAAGTGAGTTCGACGGCGCCGAGGCCGATGCTGGCGGTGAGGTCGGCGAGGAGAGTGTTGTCGGCGAACTTCTCGTCGAGCAGGAGGAATTGCTCGCGCTCGCGGAACGTCACCGCCGGACGGGTCGTCGTGAAGCGGTTGGCGTAGAGGTTGTAGACCTCCTGGCGGTTGAAGCCGTTCGCGCGCACCTCCTGGTAGACGACGCGCGGAGTGATCGAGATGTCCGGCGTCGGCTGGAACAGCAGGGCGATACGGCCGCCGGTGCGGCGCCCGTCATTGATGTCCTCGTCGAGCCCGCCGCCCTCGCGGCGGGCGTCGATGAAGCCGGCATATTCGGTGTGGTAGCCGACCACCCGGACCGCCGCTTTATCGCCCAGCGGCAGGTTGACGGCGCCTTTGAGGTGGCCGCCCAGGCTGTCGCCGTCGACGAGGCTGAGATTGCCTTCCACGAGGCCTTCGACGCCCTCCACGTTCGGCTGGTTGGTGATGTAGCGGATGGTGCCGCCCACCGAGCCGGAACCGAACAAGGTGCCCTGCGGCCCGCGCAGGGTCTCGACCCGGTTGAGGTCGAACAGGTCGAGGTCGGGCTGGAACAGCGACAGCGAGATGACGGATTCGTCGAGATAAATTCCGACCTGTTCCTTGACCCCCGGCTGGTCGCGGATGATCTGCCCGGCGGAGACTCCGCGGATCGAGACCTGGCTCTGGCCGGGCCCGAGATTCTGCACGTTGAGGCCGGCGACGTTGCGCGACAGGTCCTCGATGGTGCCGGCGCCGAGCCGCTGTATGTCTTCCTCGGTCTGGGCGTTGATCGAGAAGGGGACCTCGAGCAAGGTCGTCTCGCGCTTGGTGGCGGTGACGTAGATGGTGGAATCGTCGCCGGTCTCCTCGGCCGCCTCGTTGGCGGCCTGGGCCTCCTGCTCGGCCTCGGTCTGGGCGTAAGCCGGCGAGGCGGCGGCGATGCAGGCGGCGAACGAGGCGCCCGCCATGAACACGGCTTTGCCGACGCGGTTGCGGTTCCAGAGACGAGCCATCTTCAATTTCCCCCTTCGTTGTGGCAGTGCAACAATCTCTATCCGAGGGGTCAATATCAAGTCGAATGGAGCCTCGGGCAGGGAAAACTGCCACACTGTTGCAGAAGCGATACAGGCGGCGGCGCCTGCCCGGTCCGGTCATGCTGAACCCGATCCAGCATCCAGGGCGGCTACGGCGGGGCGGCGGAGGCCTGGGCCGTGAAACGAGTTCACGCTGACGGTGGAGGGAGGCTCGGCGGCCGCGCTTGACTAATCGCCCCCCGGCCCGAATGCTGCCCGCGGTCCGGAGGGGTGGATGGCGGGAATGACTCGGCGGTCGGCGATCAAGGCGGGAGCGGCGGCCGTCGCCGCGTCCGGTGCTCCCGCCGTTGCCGCCGCCCGCCCCCTCGACACCATCGTGATCGGCGCCGGCGTGTTCGGCGCCTGCACCGCCCGCGCCCTCCAGCGCTCGGGGCAGAAGGTGCTTCTGATCGACGCCTGGGCGCCGGCGCACGCGCGCGCCTCGTCCGGCGGGGAATCGCGGCTGACCCGCGGGAGCTACGGCGGCGACGAGGTCTACACCCGGATGGCCTGGGACTCGCTCGCCGAATGGCGCGCCCTCTCCGCGCGCGCCGAGCTGCCGCTGTTCCACCGGGCCGGGGTGCTGTTCTTCTTCCCGAAGGCGGAGGATTACGTCCACCGGACCGTCGAGGTGCACCGGCGCCTCAGGCTGCCGACCCGGCTCATGGACCGGCGCGAGATGCAGCTCCGCTTCCGGATGATCGACTTCGACGGGGTCGAGCTCGGGCTGTGGGAGCCGGAGTTCGGGTTGCTGATGGCTCGGCGGGCGGTGCAGACCGTCGTCGCCGAGTTCGTCGCCGCGGGCGGTGAATACCGGCAGGGCGCCGTAGCGGCCCCGCCAAGGGGCGACGGGCCGCTCGAGCGCATAATCATGCAGGACGGTGAGAAATTATCCGCGGCGCGCTACGCCTTCGCCTGCGGCCCCTGGCTTCCCAAGCTGTTCCCGGACCTGCTCGGCCGCCGGATCTTCCCCACCCGCCAGGAGGTGTTCTTCTTCCGACCGCCCGCCGGAGACGAAAGCTTCGGCCCCGGTGCCCTGCCCGGCTGGGCCGACTTCAACGCCGGCGACATCTTCTACGGCTTCCCCGACCTCGAAGGGCGGGGCTTCAAGATCGGCCACGACCTGCACGGGCCGCCGATCGATCCCGACCAGGGCGACCGCACCCCCTCCCCCGCCGCGCTCGCCGAGGTGCGCGCCTATATGGAGCGCCGCTTCCCGGCCCTGCGCGGCGCCCCCCTCAGCGAGGCCCGGGTCTGCCAATATGAGAACAGCGCCAATGGCGACCTGCTGATCGATTTCCATCCCCGGCGGCCCAACGTGGCCCTGGTCGGTGCCGGCTCGGGCCACGGCTTCAAGCACGGCCCCGCCGTCGGCGCCTATGCCGCGAAGATGATCATGGGGACGCTCGCCGGCCCCGAACCCCGCTTCTCCCTCGCCTCCAAGGGCGAGCGGCAGGACCGGGCGGTGCATTGAAGGAGAGAGACATGGAACAGCCGCTCGACACCTTCCGCTCCTCCACCTGGGGCTGGCTCCGCGGTACGCTCGCCGGCTGGGGGGCCATCGCCCTGGTCCCCATCGGGATCCTGCTGACGGCGACGGGCGAATGGGGGCGCTGGCCGCTCCTGATCAGCGGCCTCGCCTTGCTGATCGTGCTCTGGAAATGGTTCGAGAACATGGCGGCGCGCTACGATATCTGCACGGACCGGCTGATCGTTCGCGAAGGGATCTTCATCAAGAGCCTCGACGAGATCGAGCTCTACCGCGTGAAGGACGTCCGGCTCGACTTCAGCCTGATCAACCAGATGGCCGGAATCGGGACCATCACCGTCACCTCCAGCGACCAGACGACTCGCGATGCGCCGCTGACCCTGCGCCACGTCGAGCGCGCCGCCGTTCGCCGCGAGGAGCTTCGCCGGCTGGTCGAGACGGCTCGGCAGAAGCGCCGGGTGCGCGAGATCGACATGATGCACGAGGATTATTGAGGACTTACGGTTTCGCAATCGAAGCTTGCTACCACCTCCACATGACGGCGCAGCCCAACCGAAGCGAGTTTGACCTGCGTTCGCGCGCCCTATTTGCTCAAGCGCGCAGTGATTGGATGGACTGCTTCGGCCGGCTCGAAGTCGCGATATTGAGGTGTGAAGCTCGCTTCTGCCCGTCGCCTTTGCCGCGCAGCCACTCAATCCGCCAGCGACTCGGAGCCCTGCGAACGGCGGCAAAGAGCTCCAGCTGCTCTGGACGGACGTTGCAGGCGCTTGAGACCCTCGTGCCAGAGTGCGAATCGTTGCTTTCTCTGCGCGCGACGATCGTCCATTCGGCGATGAAGGTCGGACAATGCGCTGGCACCGACGTCGCGCTGTTTCAAAACGCCTTGGATGCGGCGTTCGGTATCCCAGCCTACATTGTGATGTCCGAGGAAGAGTTCGGCGAGAGTCGGCGAGCCGTCCGAAGTTTGGCCGACCGGCTCCGGGGTCTCCTCAGCCCTTCCGCGCCACCCCGACCAAAGCCGGCCGCAGCAGCCGGTCCTTGATCATGTAGCCGGCCTGCATCTCCTGGACGATGGTGCCGGGCTCGGCGTCGCTTGGGAGCTCGACCATCGCCTGGTGGCGGTGGGGGTCGAGCGGCTGCCCGAGCGCTTCGACCCGGGTGATCCCGTTCCTCTGGAAGACCGTCTCGAGCTCGCGGCCCGTCGCTTCGATGCCGGCGATCAGCGCCTTCATCCGCTCGTCCTGGCGCAGGTCCTCCGGGATCGCGGCGAGGGCGCGGTCGAGATTGTCCTTCACCGACAGGACGTCGCGGGCGAAGCCGGTGGCCGCGTAGGTGGCCGCCGTCTGCTTCTCGGCCTCGAGCCGGCGGCGGACGTTCTGGGTCTCCGCCTGGGCATAGAGGACGTGCTGGCGGACCTGCTCCAGCTCCTTGACCAGCTCCGACAAATCCTGCCCCGGCGCCCGCTCCCCGGCGGCGCCGTCCCCAGCCTCGCCGGAGGCTTCGTTGGTCTCTTCTTGCAGTTCCTGGTCTTCGTTCATGCCATCAATCTCGATAGTGCCTGTGCCGTGAAATCCACCATGGGTACGACCCGCGCATAGTTCAACCGCGTCGGGCCGATCACCCCCACCACGCCGACCACCTTGCCCTCGCGGCCGCGATAGGGCGCGGCGATCACCGACGACCCGGAAAGCGCGAACAACTTGTTCTCCGAGCCGATGAAGATCTTCATCCCCTGCCCCGCCCGGGCGCTGTCGAGCAGGCGGACGATCTCCTCCTTGCCGTCCAGCTCCTCGAGCAGCTGGCGGACGCGCTCCAAGTCGGCGGCCGGACCCGGCTCGAGCAGATTGGCCTGCCCGCGAACGATCAGCACCGGCCGCTGGGCGCCGTCCTCGGACCAGATGGCGAGGCCGCGGTCGATCAGCTGGCGGGCGGCATCGTCGAGCGCGGCCTGGCCGGCCTCGATCTCGGCCGCGAGCCGCCTTTGCGCCTCGGGCAAGGTGAGGCCGGAGAGACGGGCGCTGACGTAATTGCCGACCTCGGCCAGGGCGGACGCGTTGATCCCGGGCGGGAGATCGACCACCCTGTTCTCGACGCTGCCCTCGGCTCCGACCATCACCGCCAGCGCCTGGGTCTGCGACAGCTGGACGAAGCCCAATTGCCGGAGCACCGGCTCCCGCTTGGGCACCAGGACGATCCCGGCGCAGGCGGAGAGGCCGGAAAGCGCCGAGGTCGCCGCCGAAAGCGCCTCCTCGATCGGCCCGCCCCGCTCGAGACGGGCCTCGATCGCGGCGCGCTCCTCCGGGCTGGGCTCGGCCGCCTGCATCATTCCGTCGACGAACAGGCGAAGGCCCGTCTCGGTCGGAATCCGCCCGGCGGACGTATGGGGATGGGCGAGCAGCCCGAGCTCCTCCAGGTCCTGCATGACGTTGCGGATCGAGGCCGGGGAGAGGTTGAGGCCGGGAAGCTTGGAGAGGGTCCGCGAGCCGACCGGCGCCCCCGAGCCGAGATAATTCTCCACCACCATCCGGAAGACTTCCCGGGCGCGTTCGGTGAGCTCGCTGACGGGGGTGGAGGCCATGGGGGCTATGTAGGGAACTCGTCATCCCGGCGAAAGCCGGGACCGCGGGGAGACCCGCCGAGACTTCTCGTCCTGGGTTCCCGGCTTTCGCCGGGATGACGGATGCGCCGGCCGTCACTCTACCCTCCCTTGCAGCGAGGGGAGGCTAGACGATCTCGCGCCTCGACAGGTCGACGAGCATGGCTGCGGCGGCGATCAAGCCGCCCGCCAGCCCCACCCCCAGCGCCATCTGCGCCCGTCCCGGATCGGTGGCCAGCGCGTTGGTGGCGATCAGCCAGGGGAAATAGGGCCCGTAGTCGGAGCCGGTGGCGACGACGGCGACGAAGGTGCCGCCGATGCCGAGCACGAGCGGGGGCACGAAGCTCCGGAAGCGCAAAGCCACCCAGAGCTGCAGGGCGATGAGCAGGAGCGCCCCGCCGAACATCTTCGCCAGAGTCGCGGCGAATTGCCCCAAGGCGAGCTCGCCGGTGAGCCGGCGCCCCGGCGCGGCGGCGTCGCCGAGCCAGCCGAGCGCCGGAGTCAGCACGAAGAGCAAAGCGCTCATCGCCGCGACGAGCAGCACGACCGTGACGATCTTGGCCGCGAAGAAGGAGGCCCGTGGTACCGGCAAAGCAAGCAGGTGGTTCCAGAATTTGGGGCCGTGCTCGAGCTGGGCGACCAGGACGGTGAGCGCGGTGACCGTCATCGGGAGCATGAAGAAGCTCCAGATGGCCGACGCGCTGAGCAGATAGTGCGCCCAGGGCTGATCGGGACCTTCCTTCTGCTGGAACATCAAGGCGCCGAGCAAGGCCACCATGGCCGGCGCCGCGGCGCAGAGCAGGAGGACGAGCGAGCGGCGCAGCTTGGCCGCCTCGACGATCAGGACTCGGAGCATCGCGGACCCCTCAGGCGGCGAGGAGCAGGTCGGCCTGCTCGATCGTGTCGTGGAAAATCTGCTCGAGCGAAGGTTCGCTGACCTCGATCCCGAAGACCCGGATGCCGAGCTCGACCAGCATGAAGTTGATCGCGGCGACGTCGGCGCTGTCGACGGAGGCGGGCTCGATGAGCACCCGCCCGGCACCGCCCGCGCGGGCGGCGAGGCCGGCGTCCCTAAGCATCTCGACCACCGGCTCCGGCCGGTCGACGTCGAAGACGATCCGCTTGCTCCGGCCGATCTTCAAGGCGCAGGCGCGGCCCTGCAGGAGCAGGCGGCCCTGGTGCATCAGCCCGACATGGGTGGCGGTCTGCTCGACCTCGGCGAGGATGTGGCTGGAGACGAACACCGTCACGCCTTCCCCTTCGGCCAGGGTAGCGATCAGCCGCCGCATGTCCCTGATGCCCTGGGGATCGAGGCCGTTGGTCGGCTCGTCGAGGATGAGGAGGCGCGGCCGGCCGATCAGCGCCCGGGCGACTCCGAGGCGCTGGCGCATCCCGAGCGAATAGCCGCCGACCCGGCGGTCCGCGGCGCCTGCCAGCTCGACGATCTCGAGCACCCGGTCGATCTCTCCTTGGGCGGCGCTCAGCAGACGCGCGGTTATCGCCAGATTCTCGCGGCCGGTGAGATGATCGTAATGGCAAGGAGTCTCGACCAGAGCCCCGGCGAGGCGGACGGCGGCGATGCGGTCGCGGCCGACGTCGTGGCCGAACAGGCGGGCGCTGCCGCCGCTCGGGCGAAGCAGGCCGAGCAGCATCCGGATCGTCGTCGTCTTGCCGGCGCCGTTCTGGCCGAGGAAGCCGTAGACGGAGCCCTGGGGCACGGCGAGATCGACTCCGCACACCGCCTCCTGCCGCCCGAAGCGCCGGCTCAGCGCGCTCGTCTCCACTGCCAAAGCCATCATCTTCTCTCCCCCTGCCAAACCGTGAAGGCTCGACTCACCCGATCCATGGGTTTAAGTTAGATATGGATTTATTTAACTGCAATATAAATTTCGGAGGCCGGGATGGACGGGGAGAAGATCGAGCGGCTGCGCCGGCACAGCCTGTGGCTGTCGCGCCTGACGCTGTTCCTGTTCGGCGCGACCGCCCTCGTCATCCTGATTCCGATCACGAACGGCTTCGGCTCCGTCATCCCGGCCGACGCGGCAGCCCCGCACATCCTCTTCCGTGCGGTGTTCTGGCTCCCGACCTTCTTCTACCTTTACGCGCTCTGGGCGATCGGCCGCGCGTTCGGGGCATTCGCCCGCGGAGGGCTGTTCGGTTCGGCCGTGGCGAAGGGGTGCCGGCGTGCCGGAGTGGCGCTGGCGGTCGGGGCGAGCGCGAGCGCGCTGGGCGTTCCCAACGCCATCCGGCTGCTGGCCCAGCACGGGCTGGTCCCGGAGCCGTTGCGGCGATTCGGGTCCGTCCTGATCTTCGACACCGCCTATCTCGCGGTGGGGGTGGTCGGGATCGCGCTGTTCCTGCTCGGCGGCCTGCTGGAGCGCGCCGCCGAGGTGCAGCAGGAGGCGCAGGACCTTCGCGCCGAGCTGGGCGAGTTCTTCTGATGCCGATCGTGGTGACCCTGGACTCGATGCTGGCGGCTCGGCGGATGAAGGCGAAGGAGCTGGCCCGGACCATCGGCATCAGCGAGACCCAATTGTCGCTGTTCCGGTCCGGCAAGGTGCGCGGCGTGCGCTTCTCGACCATCGCGGCCTTGTGCGCGGTGCTGGAGTGCAGGCCCGGCGACCTGCTCGATTACGTCCACGATCCGGCCGACGCTCAGCGCGGCGGGGGCGCCGGGGAAGAGTAGCGGCTGGATTACCCGCCCCGCTCTGGCTAAGGCGCGGCCTTCGATTTGAAAGGACCAAGATGCGCCCATCCGGACGTGCGCCCGACCAGATGCGGGAGATCGTGATGGAGGCGGGCTTCACCCGCCACGCCGAGGGCAGCTGCCTGATCAGCTTCGGCGACACGCGGGTGCTGTGCACCGCTTCCGTCGAGCAGAGCCTGCCGCCCTGGCTCCGAGGCAAGGGCAAGGGCTGGGTGACCGCCGAATATGGAATGCTTCCCCGAGCCACTCACACGAGGGGCCGACGCGAGGCGGCGGCGGGCAAGCAATCCGGCCGCACCCAGGAGATTCAGAGGCTGATCGGCCGCTCGCTTCGGGCCGTGGTCGACCTGCAGGCGCTGGGCGAGCGCCAGATCACCGTCGACTGCGACGTCATCCAAGCCGACGGCGGCACCCGCACGGCGGCCATTTCGGGCGGCTGGGTGGCGCTCAGGATCGCCGTCGACGGCCTGCTTCGCCAGCAGCTCCTCACCGTCGATCCGATCCGCCAGAAGATCGCGGCGGTGAGCTGCGGCATTCACAACGGCGCCGCCGTCCTCGACCTAGATTACGAGGAGGATTCGACCGCCGGGGCGGACGGCAATTTCGTCCTTACCGGCGACGGCAACATCGTCGAGGCGCAGGTGACCGCCGAGGGCGAGACCTATGACGAGGAGGGGCTGCTTCGCCTGCTCCGCCTCGCCCGCATCGGCTGCGGCGAGATCTTCGCGGCTCAGGACCGGGCGACCGGGCGATGAGGAAGCTGCAGGCGGGCCGGCTGGTCATCGCCAGCCATAATGAAGGCAAGGTTCGCGAAATCCGAGAGCTGCTCGGACCTTATGGGGTGGAGCCGGTCTCGGCGGCCGAGCTCGATCTGCCCGAGCCCGACGAGATCGGCACGACCTTCATCGACAATGCCGATCTCAAGGCGCGCGAGGCGGCCGATCTTTCCGGTCTTCCAGCGCTCGCCGACGACAGCGGTCTGTGCGTCGAGGCGCTCGAAGGCCGGCCGGGCATCTTCTCGGCGCGCTGGGCGCTCGCCGCCGATCCGCGCGTGGCCCCGGCCGCCGGTCCCGGAGAGATCGAGGGGCCGCGCGACTTCGGGCTCGCGATGCGGCGGGTGTGGGAGGAGCTGGAGGCGCTCGGGCCGGAGGCGAGCCGCAACGCCCATTTCGTCTGCGCCCTCGCCGTCTGCTGGCCCGACGGGCGCAGCGAATGGTTCGAGGGGCGGGTCGAGGGGACCCTGGTCTGGCCGCCGAGAGGCGGGCAAGGCTTCGGCTACGATCCGATCTTCGTCCCGGCCGGGCACGACATCACCTTCGGCGAGATGGACCCGCAGGAGAAGCACCGGATCAGCCATAGGGCGGATGCCTTCGGCAAGCTGGTGGCGGCGCTGTTGTGAATGCCGTCATGCCAGCGAAGGCTGGCATCCCGAGGGGTGAAGAGCGCCGGCGCCTTTCACCCGCCGGGGCCCCAGCCTACGCTGGGGCGACGACAGCCCTTTACGTCCACTGGCCGTTCTGCGTCTCCAAATGCCCTTATTGCGACTTCAACAGCCATGTCCGCGAGTCGGTCGACCAGGCGGCGTGGCGGGCGGCTTTGCTCAAGGACCTCGCCTGGGAAGCCGGAGCCTGGCCGAGCGGCCCCCTCTCCTCGATCTTCTTCGGCGGCGGCACGCCTTCGCTGATGGAGCCGGCGACGGTGGCGGCGCTGATCGAGGCGGCGGACCGCCATTGGGGACTGGCGCCGGACGTGGAGATCACTCTGGAAGCCAATCCCTCGTCGGTCGAGGCGGCGCGCTTCGCCGACCTCGCGGCGGCGGGGGTGAACCGGGTCTCGCTCGGCCTTCAATCGCTCGACGATGCGGCCCTGCGCTTCCTCGGCCGAGCCCATGACGTCGCGGAGGGCCTGGCGGCGCTGGCGACGGCGCAGGAATGCTTCGCGCGGGTAAGCTTCGACCTCATCTACGCGCTTCCGGGCCAGAGCGAGCAAGACTGGGCGGCGCAGCTCGGCCGGGCGCTGGGCTTCGGCACCGGCCACCTCTCGCTCTACCAACTGACGATCGAGCCCGGCACGCGCTTCGCGGCGATGGCGGCGCGAGGAGAGCTGGCGCCGCGCGATCCGGACGAGGCGGCGTCGCTCTACGAGACGACCCAGGCGATGGCGGCCGGGGCCGGCCTCCCCGCCTACGAGATCTCGAACCATGCCCGGCCAGGCGAGGAGAGCCACCACAATCTCGCTTACTGGCGCTACCGGCCCTATCTCGGGGTCGGGCCGGGGGCGCACGGGCGGCGCGGAGGGACCGCGACCCAGCGCCACCGCAAGCCGGAGAACTGGCTTTCCGCTTTGGTTCGCAATGGCCACGGCTTGGCCGAGGAGACTCCGCTGGACCCGGAGGAGCAGGCGATGGAGGCGCTGCTGATGGGGCTTCGGCTTGGTGAGGGAGTGGAGATGGAAGCGGTGCGCGGCCGGCTCGATCTGCGCGCGGTGGAGCGGCTGGAGGGGCATGGGCTGCTGATGCGGGAGGATGGGCGGCTGGTCGTGAAGCCGGCGGGACGCCTGCTGTTGGACGCGATCCTCGCCGAGATCGCGCTCTAGCCCCTCTCCCTGCAGGGGAGAGGGACAGCCGCGAAGCGGCAGGGTGAGGGCATGTTCAGAGGATCGGAAGGCCCTCACCCTCCCAAAGCTTCGCTTTGAGCCCCTCCCTCTCCCATACAGGGAGAGGGGGTTAGTCGAAGCTCCTCGGCGCCGGCGACACCACGATGGTCCCCGAAGCCGTCACCTCCCGCACCTCAAGCGAGCGTTCGGCGATTCCCGCCGAGTTGAAGCGGAACGCGCCGTCGACTCCGGCGAAGCCCGTCGGATCGCGAAGCTCGCGTTCGGGGAAGGGGCGGCCGAGGCGCCAGTTCTTGGCGATCCGCACCGTGAGCAGCACCGAATCGTAGCCGAGGCTGGCGAGGCGATAGGGGTTGGCTCCGAAGCGGGCGCGGTAGCGGGTGCGAAGCTGGTTGAACATCGTGTCGCCGACGCTCGCATACCAGGCGCCGCGCAGGGCCGCGGTTCGGCCAAGACCCGTCTCCGTCGCCCACAATTCGGTGCCGAGCAGCCGAATGCCGGCGGAAGCGCCGCTCCGGATCAGCGGAGCCGCCGCGGCGGCGTTGCGGCCGCCGTCGGCGATCAGCACCGCGTCGAGCGGGCCGAGCCCGTGAAGCCTGGCGACGGCCGTCCTGAGGCTGCCGGGGGCGCCGTCATAGGTCTCGACACCGACCAGCCTGGACTCGGCATCCTCGACGGCGTCGATCATTCCCTGGGAGGCGCGCCGGCCGTAGACCCCGGTGGGCACCAGCGCGCCGAAGCGGTCCAGCCCGCGCTCGTGGGCGAAGCCGACGACCCGGGCGATCGACTGGCCGGGCGTGAAGCCCATCAGATAGACCCCGCCGCCGGCGATGCTGGTGTCGTTCGAGAAGCTGATCACCGGGACGCCGGCGCGGCGGGCGACCGGAGCGACGGCGCGGACGTCGTCGGCGAGGAGCGGGCCGAGGAACAGGCCGTTGCCTTCGGCCAGCGCCTGGTTGGCCGCGGCGACGGCGCCGCCGCGGGCGGTGTCGTAGACGGTGATCCGGATCCGCTCGCCGCCGGCGTCGAGCAAGGCGAGATTGGCGGCGTTGGCGATCGACTGGCCGACTCCGGCGTTGGAGCCCGAGGTCGGCACCAGCACGGCGACCCGGTTGCGGCTCTCCTCCGGCGGCAGCTCGGGTCCGGGATCCTCCTCGAGCGGCTCTTCCACGTCCGGCCGGATTTCCTCCTCGGTCGGGATGTCGAGCCTGGGCTTGGGCACGAGCTGGCAGCCGGCCAGCGACATGGCCAGAAGCGCCGACGCTCCGAGGCCGAGAATATAGCGCCGCGCTTGCGACCCGGGGGACTGCTCTGCCATGACCCTGTTCCTCATGAACGCGCTACCGCCCGGTCTCTACATCGTCGCCACGCCCATCGGCAATCTTTCCGATCTGTCGCCGCGCGCGGCCGACGTGCTGGCCCGCGCCGATCTCATCGCCGTCGAGGACAGCCGGGTCACCGCCAAGCTGCTCCACCATATCGGCATCAAGCGGCCGATGCTGCCCTATCACGACCATAATGGGGAGCGGGTTCGGCCGCAGCTGCTGGAGCGGATGCGGGGGGGCTCGGTGGCGCTCGTCTCCGACGCGGGGACCCCGCTCATCTCCGATCCGGGCTACAAGCTGGTGCGCGACGCCCGGTCGGCCGGGATCGCGGTCACCACCATTCCCGGCCCTTCCGCCGTCGTGGCGGCGCTGACCCTGGCCGGGCTACCGACCGACCGTTTCCTGTTCCTCGGCTTCCTGCCGCCCAAGCCCGGGGCCAAGGCGACGGCGATCGCGGAGGTGGCGGCGGTTCGGGCGACGCTCGTCCTCTACGAGAGCGGTCCGCGCCTCGCCGCGACCCTGCGGGCGCTGCGCGAAGGGCTGGGCGATCGCGAGGCGGCGGTGGCGCGCGAGATCAGCAAGCGATTCGAGGAAACCGTGACCGGGACCCTGTCCGAGCTGGCGTCGCGCTATTCCGAGGCGGCGCCGAAGGGTGAGATCGTCGTCGTCGTCGCTCCGCCGGGCGAAGCCGAAGCCGCCGGGGAAGAGGAAGTGGATTCGGCGCTTCGCGAGGCCATGGGCCGCCTCTCCGCCTCCCGGGCGGCGGCCGAGGTGGCGGAGAGGCTGAGCGTGCCGAGGCGCCAGGCTTACGAACGGGCGCTCAAGCTCAAATGAGCCGGCAGCGGGCGGAGCGAGGCGGCCGGCGGGCGGAGCGGCTCGCTTCGCTCTGGCTCCAGCTCAAGGGGTGGAAGATCCTCGGACGCCGGGTGCGGACGCCGGTGGGCGAGGTGGACCTCGTCGCCCGCCGGGGCAGGATCGTGGCCTTCGTCGAGGTGAAGGCGCGGGCGACCGTCGAGGAGGCAGGCTTCGCGCTCGACGAGTGGCGGCTTCGGCGGGTCGCGGCCGCCGCGGAGGCGCTCGCCCACCGCTACACCCGCGCCGGCGACGACATCCGCCTCGACGCGATCTTCATCGTGCCGCGCCGGCTGCCCAGGCACATGGTCAATATCTGGCATGGATGACAGGGGCCCCCTGCCCCGCTAAGCGCCCCCCATGAGCCTTCGCGTCGCCGTCCAGATGGACCCCATCGAGGGGATCAACATAGAGGGCGATTCGACCTTCGCCATCATGCTCGGAGCGCAGCGCCGCGGGCACGAATTATATTATTACCGCCCGGAGGACCTCAGCTTCGAGGGAGGCCGACTGTGGACGATGGCGCAGCCGGTAGTCGTTCAGCCGGTGCCCGGCGACCATCACAGGCTCGTCGAGCACGTCCTCCTCGACCTCGGCCGCGACATCGACGTCGTGCTGATGCGCCAGGATCCGCCCTTCGACCTCGGCTACATCACCGCGACGCACCTGCTCGAACGCATCCAAAGCGAGACCCTGGTGGTCAACGACCCGGCCTCCGTCCGCAATGCGCCGGAGAAGATCTGGGTCCTCGACTTCGCCCGCTACATGCCGCCGACGCTCCTCACCCGGTCGCTCGGAGCCGCCCGCCGCTTCCTCGAGAAGCATGGCGAGATCGTCGTCAAGCCGCTCCACGGCAATGCCGGCAAGGCAGTGTTCAAGGTCGGCCGCGACGGCGCGAACCTTTCGGCGCTGATCGAGATGTTCAACGCCGCCTATCGCGAGCCGCACGTGGTCCAGGCCTTCGTTCCGGAGATCGCGGAGGGCGACAAGAGGATCGTCCTCGTCGACGGCGAAGTGGCCGGAGCGATCAACCGCATCCCGGGCGCCGGCGAGATTCGCTCGAACCTGGCCGTCGGCGGCTCGGCGGTGAAGACGCAGCTCAGCGAGACGGAGCGTGAGATCTGCGAGGCGCTCGGCCCCGAGCTCAAGGCGCGCGGCCTGCTCTTCGTGGGGATCGACGTGATCGGCGGCAAATGGCTCACCGAGATCAACGTCACCTCGCCGACGGGGATCGTCGCCATCGACAGGTTCAACGGCACCGACACGCCGGCGCTGATCTGGGACTCGATCGAAGCGAAAATCCGCTGAGATGGGCGACTGGACGACGAGCCTGATCGAGCAGACCGGCTATGTCGGAATCTTCCTGCTCATGTTCCTGGAGACGATTTTCCCGCCGATCCCCTCCGAGGTGATCATGCCGCTTGCCGGCGTACAGGCGGCGCAGGGGCAGCTGGCCCTGTGGGCGGTGATCGCCAGCGGGACGGGGGGCGCGATGCTCGGCAACCTGTTCTGGTACGCGCTCGCCCGGGTGATCGGGATGAGGCGCTTCAAGCCCTTCATCGTCCGCTACGGCCGCTGGCTGACGATGGACTGGGACGATGTCGAGAAGTCGGAGCAACTGTTCGGGAAATATGGCGGGTTCATCGTCTCGGGGGGGCGGATGCTTCCGACGGTGCGCTCGGTCATCTCCATCCCGGCCGGCCTGCTCAACATGCGGCTGAAGAGCTTCCTGATCTGGTCGACGATCGGGACCAGCTTGTGGACGGCGGCCCTGGCCAGCGCGGGCTGGGGGCTGGGCAAGGCCTTCCGCGACGTCGACAAGATCCTCGGGCCGCTGTCGACGGCGGTGATCGCGCTGATCGTGGTGGCCTATGTCTGGCGCCAGTTCACCTGGCGCAGGCGGCATCCGTAGAGCCCGTCATCCCGGCGAAAGCCGGGACCTCGTGGGGTGAAGAGCGCGGCGCCTGCATCTCGCCGAGATCCCGGCTTTCGCCGGGATGACGGGGGTCTCCGCGAGGTCCCGGCTTTCGTCGGGATGACGGGGGTCTCCGCGAGATCCCGGCTTTCGCCGGGATGACGGTTAGGCGCGCGGATGGGCGTTGCGGTAGACGTCGAGGAGGTGGGCGGCGTCGACGGCGGTGTAGATCTGGGTCGACGACAGGCTGGCGTGGCCGAGCAGCTCCTGGAGCGACCTGAGGTCGGCGCCTCGTCCGAGCAGGTGGGTGGCGAAGCTGTGGCGCAAGGCGTGCGGCGTTGTCCGGTCGCACAGGCCGAGGCGAACGCGCGCCCTTCGAACCACCCGGCGGATCATCTCGCCGTTGAGCGGGCCGCCGCGAGCGCCGCGGAACAGGGGCTCGTCGCGCCCCGGGACGTAGGGGCTGAGCGACAGATAGTGCTCGATCGCGGCCCGGACCGGCGCCAGCAGGGGCACGATCCGGGTCTTCGCCCTCTTGCCGGTGACGCTCAGCGCCTCGCCGAGCGGAAGGGCGGCGCCGGTCAGGCCGAGCGCCTCCGCGACCCGGAGGCCGGAGCCGTAGAGCAGGAGGAGCACGGCATAGTCGCGAGCGGCGATCCATTCCGAGCTGGCGTCCTCGCCGGCTTCGTCGGCCAGCGCCATGACGTCGTCGGGAGCGACCGGCCGGGGGACGCTTCGCGGCCGCTTGGGGCCCTTCAGGCGAGGCAGGGCCTGCTCCCCTCCTCGCTCCCCCGCCGCGAAGGCGAGGAAGCCGCGGACGGCGGAAAGCTCGCGCGCCGCCGAGCTGTTGCCCAGCCCTTCGCCGCGGCGGCGGGCGAGGAAGGCGCGAAGGTCCTTCGCCTCCAGACCCGCGAGGGCGGGGCCGTCGACCGGGCCGCCGAGATGGCCGGCGAGGAAATCGATCAGGCGATAAGCGGTGGCGCCATAGGCGCGGACGGTGTGCGGGGAGCGGCGGCGGTCGCGCTCCAGATGCTGCTGCCAGCGCAAAGCGGTCGCGGCGGCCGGGTGGCCGCTCAGGGGATCAGCCACCGGCCCATCGAGCGGGTGAGGACCCGGCCCAGGAACATGAGCAGCTCCGAGCCGTGGCGGGTCTCGAAGCCCTGGGCCTCGCGCTGGCCGAGCGCGAGAAGGCCGCTGGGCAGAGGCGGCTCGCTGTCGAGCCGGACCAGGGCTTCGGCCTTGATCAGCTCGCAGGCCGGCCCGAACAGGGGATGGCCTCGGCCGACTCCGCGAAGCACGACCCCGTCCAGTCCCTCGATCGAGCGGCGGATGACCCTGGCATCGACGAACTGCAGGCCCGATGCGTCGGCGCGGACGCCCTTGTCGCCCGCGAACAAGGCGACGGCGACGGCGTCGAGGCCGAGGATCTGCGGCCATTCCTGAGTGACGATGTGGATGAGGTGATCGAAGCCCTCGGCCTCGATCGCGGCAAGCACCGCCTCGTGGATCGAGGCGACAGCCCCCGAATGGCCGCGGGCGAAGGCGATGAGGTCCTGATTGGCCTCCTCCGCCGCCGCGACCCGGGCGCGAAGCTTGGCGACCGCCCGGTCCTCGAAGTTGATCACCTTTCCCATGGCGAGGAAGGTAAACCGGATAAGGTTAAGAAGCGATGGCCATTTTTCGCTCCGATAAAATTGTTTTGGTTTTGTTCTTGTACTGTAGGGTTTTTCCTATTAGATCGGGTCGTGGGCGAGTCGCGGACTGCCATGGCTCTTTGACATCGTGAGCAAGAAGACGTCATCCCGGCGGAAGCCGGGATCTCGTGGGGTGGAGCGTGCGGCGCCCGCATCTCGCCGAGATCCCGGCTTTCGCCGGGATGACGGGGGTCGCCACGAGATCCCGGACCGTATCGCCCGGCGTTTTCTCGGGACGCTGAGGGCGGCCCCGGAGCGCTGGGCGGCGTGCTTCACCGTCATCCCGGCGGAAGCCGGGATCTCGGGGAGACCCGCCGAGACTTCTTGTCCTGAGATCCCGGCTTTCGCCGGGATGACGGTGATCTCCACGAGATCCCGGCTTTCGCCGGGATGGCGGGGGTCGCCACGAGGTCCCGCCTTTCGCCGGTATGACGGGGGGATCGGAGGTGCGGCCTCCCCTTGCCTCTCCTCAGCCGATCTTCTGGCCGGTCTTCGCCCAGTCCGCCGCGAAGCTCTCCAGGCCCTTGTCGGTGAGCGGGTGCTTGAAGAGCTGGCGGATGACGGCCGGGGGGGCCGTCATGACGTCGGCGCCGATCATCGCCGACTGGAGGACGTGGATCGGATGGCGGATGCTGGCGACGAGGATCTGGGTCTCGAAATCGTAATTGTCGTAGATGGTCCGGATCTCGGAGATGATCTGCATACCGTCAAAGCCGGTATCGTCGTGGCGGCCGACGAAGGGCGAGATGAAGGTGGCGCCCGCCTTGGCCGCGAGCAGCGCCTGGTTGGCGGTGAAGCACAAGGTGACGTTGACCATCGTCCCCTCCCCGGTCAGCGCCTTGCAGGTCTTGAGCCCGTCGATGGTCAGCGGCACCTTGACCGCGATGTTGCCGGCGATTTTCCGAAGCACCTCGGCCTCGCGCATCATCTCGGCGAAATCGGCGGCGACGACCTCGGCCGAGACCGGGCCGGGCACGATCGAGCAAATCTCCCGAACCACCTCGAGGAAATCCCTGCCCGCCTTGTGGATCAGCGAAGGGTTGGTGGTGACCCCGTCGAGCAGCCCGGTTTCCGCCAGGTCGCGGATTTCGTTGGTGTCGGCGGTGTCGACGAAGAATTTCATTTGCCCGATGCCTTTCGGAGAAGGATTCGGGCCCCCTTAGCGCGACGGGGACCGCCTTGCGACCTTGGATGAAGCGAGACCTGGCACCGGCGGCGGATCCCGCCGACGTTCGCCTGAACTCCCGTCATCCCGGCGGAAGCCGGGATCTCGTGGAGACCCGCCGTGCCTTCTCGTCCTGAGACCCCGGCTTTCGCCGGGGTGACGAGTGGGGCGGGATGACGGTTAGCGCAGCACCCGGAACATGCCCGCCAGCAGCGGGTCGCCGGCGGCGCTGGGGTCGGCGCGGATGGCGGCTTCCTCGCGGCCGATGGCGCGGTAGATGCCGGCCGAGGCCTTGCGGGCGACGTCGGCTTGGAGGCCGGCGACGTCGATCCCGGTCGCGACCCGCAGAACTCGCTGGACGGTGTCGCCGTTCGCGACCCGCAGGACCCGGCCGACCTCGGGGAAGACCACGTCGAAGAGGCGCTCGCCGACTTGGCGCTGGAGATGGTCGGTGGCCGCGGTCGGGCCGCCGCGGACGATCGAGAGGGCGTCGGCGATCGTCATGTCGCGGATCGAATCGTAGACGACCGGCGCCGCCGCCCCGGCGCCCTCCCGGGCCGCGTCGTTGACGATTCGAAGCAGCCGGTCCTGGACGGCACGGGTGCCGAGCGCGACGGCGAGGGCCGCGGTGGTGCGGCTGCCGCCGAGCTGCGGCGGAAGCTGGACGCGGGCGAGATCGTCGCGAAAGAAGCCCTCGTCGGCCAGCAGCCGGGCGAAGGCGCGCTGCGACGACAAGGTGAGCAGGCGCCGGATCGCGCCCTCGAAACCGGCGAGGTCGCCGAGGCGGGTGGCGCAGCCGGGCAGAGCGAGCAGCGGCAGCATCAGGCCGGCGGCGACGAGGTGGCGGCGGGTGAGCGAGGAGTTCATACGGGGGTGTAACAAACCTGCGCGCGGCTTGTTGCATCCGAGCCACGCCGTCATCCCGGCGGAAGCCGGGATCCGGTGGAGGGCCGCCGAGGCTTCCTGTCCTGGGATCCCGGCTTTCGCCGGGCTGTCGGGAGGCGGCCGGGATGACGGGAGGCGGCCCGGATGACGGGAGGCGGCCCGGATGACGGGAGGCGGCCCGGATGACGGGAGGCGGCCCGGATGACGGGAGGCGGCCGGGATGACGGGAGGCGACACGCATCGGAGCGTCCACCGACACGTCATCCCGGCGGAAGCCGGGATCCGGTGGAGGCGCGCCGGGACTTCTTGTCCTGGGATCCCGGCTTTCGCCGGGATGACGGAGATAACCCCGCGGTTGCCTTTCGGCCCGCGGGACTCGATCTAGGCGGGGATGAACCGCTGCCGAGTCCTCCTTCTCAACGCCGCCTTGGGGCCGCTCGACTATCGGGTGCCGGCGGGGATGGAGGTGGGGCCCGGGTCGATCGTGCTCGCGCCGCTCGGGCCCAGGCAGATGATCGCGGTGGTGTGGGAGCCCGAGCGGCTTGAGACGGAGACGGTCGGGGACAATCGGCTGAGGCCCTTGCTCCAGGCTTACGACCTGCCGCCGCTGGCGCCGGCGCTTCGGCGGCTGATCGAGTGGACGGCGGATTATTATCTGGCGCCGCTCGCGTCGGTGCTTCGGATGGCGCTGGCTTCGGCGAGCGCGCTCGAGGGAGGCCGGACCGTCACCGAATATCGAGCCACCGGCCTGGTGCCGGAGCGGCCGACGGCGCAGAGGACGCAGGCGCTGGAGCGGATCGGCGAGCGGCAGGGCCTGGTGCGCGAGCTGGCGATCGCCGCCGGGGTGTCGGACGGGGTGATTCGGGGGCTGGTCAAGGCCAAGGCGATCGAGGCGGTGGAGGTTTCGGTCGACGACCCCTACCCGATCCCCGATCCCGAACATGCCCCGCCGGAGCTGGAGCTGGCGCAAGGGGCGGCGGCGCACGTCCTGGTCGAGGCGGTGCGGTCGGCCGGGTTCGCGCCGTTCCTGCTCGACGGGGTGACCGGATCGGGCAAGACGGAAGTCTATTTCGAAGCGGTGGCGGAGGCGCTCCGGCGCGGCCGGCAGACCTTGGTCCTGCTCCCCGAGATCGCGCTCACCGAGCCGTTCCTCAAGCGCTTCGCCGCCCGCTTCGGCCATGAGCCGGTCGCCTGGCATTCAGGGCTCAGGCAGTCGCAGCGGCGCCGGGCCTGGCGGGCGATCGCGAACGGCGACGCCAAGGTGGTGGTCGGCGCCCGCTCCTCGCTGTTCCTGCCCTATCCGAAGCTCGGCCTGATCGTCGTCGACGAGGCGCACGAGACCAGCTTCAAGCAGGAGGAGGGCGTGCCCTATCACGCCCGCGACGTGGCGGTGATGCGGGCCAAGCTGGAGAAGATCCCGATCGTCCTTGCGTCGGCGACCCCGGCGATCGAATCGCGGCAGATGGCGGAGATCGGGGTCTATACCGAGGTGAAGCTGCCCGAGCGCTACGGCGTGGCCGAGCTTCCGGAGATCGAGGCGCTCGACCTTACCGCCGACCCGCCGCCGCGCGGGCGGTGGCTTGCGCCCCGGCTGGTCCGCGAGCTCGAGGAGATTCTGGCGAAGGGGGAGCAGGCGCTCCTTTTCCTCAACCGCCGAGGCTATGCCCCGCTGACCTTGTGCCGCCATTGCGGGCATCGTTTCCAATGCCCCAATTGCACCGCCTGGATGGTCGAGCACCGGCTCGTCCACCGTCTCGCCTGCCATCATTGCGGGCATATGATGCCGCCGCCCGCCGACTGCCCGGAATGCCATGAGGAAGGCAGCCTGGTTCCGGTCGGCCCCGGCGTCGAGCGGATCGCAGACGAGGTCGCGGCGCTGTTCCCGGACGCGCGCACCGCCATCGTCACCTCCGACACGATCTGGTCCCCGGCCAAGGCGGCCGAGTTCGTCGGGCGGATGGAGGCGGGCGAGATCGACATCGTCGTCGGTACCCAGCTCGTCACCAAGGGCTATCATTTCCCCAACCTCACCCTGGTCGGCGTGGTCGACGCCGATCTCGGCCTCCAGGGCGGCGACCTTCGGGCGGCGGAGCGTACCTTCCAGCAGATCGCCCAGGTGGCCGGACGGGCGGGACGGGGCGAGAAGCCGGGGCGGGTGCTGATCCAGACCCACGAGCCTTCGGCCGCGGTGATCGAGGCCCTCGTCAGCGGCGACGCCGAGAGCTTCTACGCCGCCGAGACCCAGGCGCGGCGCGAGGCGGCGATGCCGCCCTTCGGCCGGCTTGCCGGGATCGTCATCTCGTCGGAGGACCTGGCCGAGGCGACGGAAGCGGCGCGGCTGATCGGCCGCTCGGCGCCTCGGGTGGAGAATATGGCGGTGTTCGGGCCGGCGCCGGCGCCGCTCGCCATGCTTCGCGGCCGGCACCGCCAGCGCCTCCTCGTCCACGCCGCCCGCTCGCTCGACATGCAGGAGCTGATCCGCGAATGGCTCGGCAGGCTGAGCTGGCCGCGCGGGGTGCGGGTGACGGTCGACGTCGATCCCTACAGCTTCCTTTGAGGTTTCGGTGTCGGACGCCGAATTCAGGGCTCCATCGAATATGGCGTTTTTCGGCGAGCCGGCTAAACATCCGCCACTCCAGCGAAATCAGGGTGGGATGAATGAACCGGTCGATCAAGCTTGCCTGGCTGGCGCTGCTCATGTGCCTTCCGGCGGCGGCGAGCGCCGAATGGCGGGAGGCGAGCAGCAGGCACTTCCTCGTCTATTCGGAGGGCTCCGAGCAATCGGTCCGGGACTTCGCGGCCAAGCTCGAGAAGTTCGACAAGGCGATGCGGCTTCGCCTCGGCTTTACCGACGAGGATCTCGGCCCCGGCAACCGGGTGACGGTGTTCGTCGTCGACGACATAGCGGCGGTGCAGCGCCTCGGGCGCATGCGCCGCTCCGCGGTTGCCGGCTTCTATAGCGGCCGCGCCGGCGGTTCGATCGCGGTGGTTCCGCGGGCCAGCGGCTCGGGAGGGATGAACGATCTCGATCCCGCGATCATCCTTCTCCACGAATATTCGCACCACCTGATGCTGCAGAGCGCGGCGGCGGCCTATCCGGCCTGGTTCCGCGAAGGCTTCGCCGAATTCTACTCGACGGCGAGGTTCGAGAAGGACGGCTCGATCGGCTTCGGAGCCGCGGCCAACCATCGTGCCCGGAGCCTGATCGGAGTGAGCCCGCTGCCGATCGAGCTGCTGTTCGATCCGACCCGGCGCAAGCTCAGCCAGACGGAATGGGGAGCGACCATCTACGGACGCGGCTGGCTGCTCACCCATTATCTGACGTTCGACAGCAAGCGGAGCGGCCAGCTCACCGCCTATCTGAACGCGATCAACAGCGGCAAGGGGAGCCTGGAGGCGGCGCAGGCGGCTTTCGGCGACCTCAAGCTGCTCGACCGCGAGCTGAAGGCCTATCTCGCCCGCAAGATGATCCCCTATCTGCCGATGAAGGCGGAGCTGCTGACCATCCAGCCGGTCGCGATCAGGACGCTTCGGCCGGGCGAGTCGGCGATCATGGACCTGCGGATGCGCTCCCACGTCGGAGTCACCGCGGAAGATGCGGGCCGAGTCGCCCGCGACATGCGCAAGGCGGCGGCGGCGTGGCCGGACGACCCCTCCGTTCAAGCCGCCCTCGCGGAAGCGGAGTTCGACTCCGGCAATCTCGACGCGGCGGAGGCGGCGGCGGCACGGGCGATCGCCGCGGATCCGAAGAATGTCCACGCTCTCATCTACCGCGCCATGGTGGCGTTCGAACGTGCCAAGGCTCCCGGCGCGGGCGGCGAGGCCGCCTGGAAAGCGGTGCGGCGGCTGATCGTGCAGGCCAACCGCGCCGACCCCAACCATCCCCGGCCGCTCATCCTCTACTATCGAAGCTTCGCCGAGCAGGGCAGCGCGCCGACCAAGCTGGCGGTCGAGGGACTGCTGCAGGCTTTCGCGCTGGCGCCTCAGGATCCGGGCCTGAGGATGAATGCCGCCCGCCAGCTCCTGGTCGACGGCAAGGCTTCGGAGGCCCGCCGGGCGCTCGCGCCGATCGCCTACGATCCGCACGGCGGCACGTTCGGCCAGGCGGTGGCGGCCGTCATCGCCAAGCTCGATTCGAGCGGGGCCAAGGCGGCGCTCGAGGCCTGGGACGCCGCCACCAAGGGGGCCGAGAAGAAGCCCGCCGAGCCTGATGCGTGATCGCTACGGCTTGCTACAAATCGTCATTGCGAGCGAAGCGAAGCAATCCAGTGCTGCCCGCGAGGCCCGCTGGATTGCCGCGTCGCTTCGCTCCTCGCAATGACGGGAACGTCACCTAGTCCCGCCAGCCCTCGCGTTCGAGCAGGCTGGCCTTGCGGTCGAGCCCGTAGGCATAGCCGCCGGCCGAGCCGTCGCCGCGTCGCGCGCGGTGGCAGGGGATGAGGATCGCGATCCGGTTCGAGCCGCAGGCCGTGCCCGCCGCCCGAACCGCCCGCGGCCGCCCGGCCCTAGCGGCGAGCGCGGCGTAGGACAGGCTTTCGCCCGGGGGGATGCGGGCGAGCTCGCGCCACACCGCTTCCTGGAAGGCGGTGCCGCGAACGTCGAGCGGGAGGTCGTGGGGCCGTTCCGGAGCTTCGACGGCGGCGACGGTCCGCGCCACCAGCTCCGCCATCGCCGCCCCGCCCGGCTCGATCGCCGCCTTGGGGAAGCGCGCCCGAAGCTCCGCCTCGCCTTCGTCGAACGAGAGGCGGCAGATGCCGCGGCCCGTGGCGGCGACCAGCATCGTCCCGAGCGACGTCTCGGCGGTGGCCCAGCTTATCGTCTCGCCGCGGCCGCCGTCGCGCCAGCGCGTCGGAGTCATTCCGAGCCGGTCCTTCGCCTCGGCGTAGAAGCGGCCGGGGCCGGAATAGCCCGCATCGTAGATGGCATCGGTCACTCGGCCGTCGGCGGCCAGCGTCTCGGTCATGGCTCGGGCTCTCTTTCCTCGGACGTAGGCGGCCGGAGTGACTCCGGTGGCGCGCTTGAACAGGCGGTGGAAGTGGAAGGGCGAATAGCCGGCGCGGGCGGCGAGCTGCTCCAGCGAAGGCGGCTCCTCAGCGGTTTCGATCAGCTTCAGGGCCGCTTCTATGGCCGCGCAGTCACGGCTGACGTCGTCGGGCCTGCAGCGCAAGCAGGCCCTTAGGCCGGCCGCCGCCGCTTCCGACCCGTCGGCGAAAAAGCGGACATTCTCCCGCTTCGGGTGCCGGGCGGCGCAGGAAGGGCGGCAATAGATGCCCGTGGTGAGAACGCCGGTGACGAAGCGCCCGTCCAGGGCCCGGTCGCGGCGGAGCACGGCCGCCCAGGCGGCGTCGGGATCGGGAGCTTCCAGTTCCTTCGAAAGGAGAGTCGCCATGGCTCAGTCTCGCACAATCTTCGCGGCGAAGCAGCCGGCGGCGGCATTGTGCGCGTGAATCGTCTCGATCTCCGGCCGGTCGAACAATTCCCTGATCTTTCCGTCGGCCTCGCCCGGCAGCGCCAGCAGCGCGCCGCGAAGCATCCCCTCGCGATCGAAGCCGCGCAAGCCGAGCGCCCGGCCTTCGAAGACCGGCGGAGTCGAGTTGGCATGGACGGCCGGCTCCAGGGCGGTCTCGCGGACGTAGATGGCATAGGCGCTTCGGAACGGGGTCGGCACATCGTGTGAGACGTGGTTGAACAGGATCAGGCTCTCCCCCGGCTCGGCATCCTCAAGCGTGACCCGGCAGGGGAACCCGGGCTTGCGATCCGCAGTCACCCGGCGTGCGCTCAGCCCGGCGAGATCGTCGTCGCCGAGGCGCAACAAATAGGCATAGGCTTCGCGTTCCAATCCTTCTATCCGATAGGTCATGGTAAAGCTCCCGTGGGTTGAGAGCCGATCTAGGCGCTTGCGGCGGTCTCGACGTCCCGGCGCTTGCTTTCAAAGCTGGAAGCTATTCCGTCCGGATGGTCCGGCCAGACGGGGCCTTGCGGCTCAGGACTGGCGGCATTCGAGATAGCCGTCCGCTTTACCGAAGCGCGGGCACCACGAATTCAAGCTGACCGCATAGGCGTCCGACTGGATCTGTCGCGCTCTTGGAAGCAACGCATAGGCGCTTTCGCGGTCCGGCTGGATCAGGATGCTCCGATAGCTGTTGCCTCGGTGCATGATCTGCGGCTCGGGCAGGTTCAGGCGGATCGCTTTGGCAATCTCGTCCCGGGCAGCCTCGGGCGTCGAGTCGCCGCCGAAGATGACGACCCAGCGGGGGTCGGCCGCCGATTCCGCGGCCTTGGCGACGATTGAGCGGTTTTCTCGGATGGTCGACTGGAGTGCATCGAGCCCCGACTGCGATTGAACCGCCAGCTGCCGCGTTTCCTCCTGAAGTCGCGCGACCCCAGGCACGGCGGCCACTGCGGGCACCTGCCGTTGGAGGGCGGTCAAGGCGCGATGCTGGCGTTCGAGCTGCTCCTTCTGGCGCTGGATGATCTCGCGCGCCTCCTTGAGCGCCGTATCGTCCTGAATCACTTTTTTCTTCCACTTGAGGCTGAGGAAGCTCCCTTCCTCGAACCCTGCGGCGGTCAGCCTGTCGTTGATGAAGGCCGGCGCCAGGAACAGGAGCACGAGAAGCAGCCCGATCGTGAAGTCGCGAACCAGGGCGGTGGTCAGCTTGGCGTTTTCAAGCGCGACTTTCGCCCGGTCGGTGGCAAGCAATCTTATCGCCATGGGCGCCCCCTCTTCCCGGCTGCTATCTTACGCTGTGCCGGTGCCGGGTCAACTCGCCTTGCATCGCAGCAAAGCCCCTGCTAGGGCGCCCGCGACCTGACCCG
>DASWLY010000062.1:0-3653 GCA_036400035.1 Allosphingosinicella sp. | reverse complement strand
GCAATAATGGATCACGCCGTCGATCTCGTAGACCGGATTGTCGTGCGTCGTCGCCCGCGACGTCTCGAAGCATCCGCCCTGGTCGATCGAGATGTCGACCAGCACCGAGCCGCGCTTCATCGTCTTGAGCATCTCGCGGGTGACCAGCTTGGGCGCGGCCGCTCCGGGCACCAGCACGGCGCCGATCACCAGCTCGGCCTTGGTCACCGCCTTGGCGATGGCCGCCCGCGACGCATAGGCCGTCTTGATCTGGCTTCCGAAGAACATGTCGAGCTCGGCGAGCCGAGCGTTGGAGATGTCGTAAATGGTGACGTCGGCGCGCATGCCCACCGCCATCTGCGCCGCGTTCACTCCGGAGACCCCACCGCCGAGGATCGCGACCTTGGCCGGAGCGACGCCCGGCACTCCGCCGAGCAGCACGCCGCGGCCGCCTTGCTCCTTTTCGAGATAATGGGCGCCGACCTGGATCGACATCCGGCCCGCGACCTCGCTCATCGGCTTGAGCAGCGGGAGCGACCGGTCATTGGCCGTCACCGTCTCATAGGCGATGCAGGTGGCGCCCGACTTCATCAGGCCCTTCGCCTGCTCCGGGTCCGGCGCGAGGTGCAGGTAGGTGAAGAGCAGGTGCCGCGCCTCGAGCAGGGCGATCTCCTGCGGCTGCGGCTCCTTCACCTTCACGATCATGTCCGCCTGGGCGAAGGTCGAGGCGGCGTCGGGGGCGATGCGGGCTCCGGCGTCGACATAGTCCTGGTCGTCGAAGTCGATCCCGAGGCCGGCCCGGGTCTCGACGATCACCTCATGGCCGGCGTTCGCCAGCTCGGCGACCGAAGCCGGGGTCAGCCCGACTCGATATTCGTGGTTCTTGATCTCTTTGGGGACGCCGACGCGCATATTGCGACTCCTGAAGCGGGGGTTGGGCGGCCCTATAGCGGCGCGATCCGGCTTTGTCGCCGTTGCGGAAGCGCCGGCCGCCATGCTAGACGCCGCCGCCTTCCCCAGATGACCGACGCTCCTCCCGCCTCCGATCCGACCGCGGACTCACCGGCCGCGCCCGACGCGCGCGCGCGATCACAGGCCCGTCTCGCGCTCGGAGCGATCGGAGTCGTCTTCGGCGACATCGGCACCAGCCCCATCTACGCCTTCCGCGAAGCATTCACCGGGCACCACCCGCTGGCGCCCAATGCGCTCAACGTCTTCGGCGTGCTCAGCCTGATCTTCTGGGCGATGGCGATCGTGGTGACCCTCAAATATGTCACCATCCTCATCCGCGCCGACAACAAGGGCGAGGGCGGAAGCCTCGCCTTGCTCGCTCTCATCTCGCGAAAGACCGGCGGCAAGGGACGCTGGAGCGGTGGGATCGTCCTGCTCGGAGTCTTCGCCTGCGCGCTTTTCTACGGCGATTCGATGGTGACCCCGGCGATTTCGGTGCTCGCCTCGGTCGAAGGCCTCAAAGTCGTCGACCCTCGCCTCGCCCCGCTCGTCCTGCCCCTGACGGCCGGGATCATCGTCGGCCTGTTCGTCGGCCGCAAGGGCGGCACGGCGAGGCTCGGGCGCTGGTTCGGCCCCGTCATCTCAGTCTACCTGCTGACCATCGGCCTTCTCGGCGCGCTGGCGCTGGCCCGGAACCCGGAAGTCGCCTTGGCGGTGGACCCGCGCCACGCCTTCCGATTCTTCGCCGAGCATCCCTGGCTGGCCTTCCTGGCCCTGGGATCGGTGGTGCTGGCGGTGACCGGCGCGGAGGCCCTTTACGCGGAGATGGGCCGATTCGGCCGCCGCCCGATACGCTATGGCTGGTTCTTCTTCGTCCTTCCCGCCTTGATGCTCAATTATCTCGGGCAGGGAGCGCTCATCCTCTCCGAGCCGGCGGCGACCGTCAGCCCGTTCTTCCGCCTCGCCCCGGCCGGCTTCGAGCTTCCGCTCGTCCTCCTCACCATTCTTGCCGCGACCATCGCCACGCAGGCCGTCGTCACCGGCGCCTTCTCGGTGACTCAGCAGGCGATCCAGCTCGGCTTCGTGCCGCGCCTCAGGATCGAGCACACCGCCGAGCATGGCGAAATCTACATTCCGGTCGTCAACTGGGCCTTGATGGCGGCCGCGCTCGCTTTGGTCCTTAGCTTCCGCAACTCGTCGGAGCTGGCCTCGGCCTATGGAGTCGCCGTCACCGGCGCGATGCTGATCGACACCTTCCTGCTCGCGGCCCTGATCTCGTCGCTTTGGACCTGGAAGCCGTCCCGCCGGATACCCTTGCTCGTCCTCTTCCTCGCCGTCGATCTCGCCTTCTTCAGCGCCACTTTGACCAAGGTGCCGGACGGCGGCTGGTTCCCGCTGCTCGTCGGAGTGGTCGCCTTCATCCTCCTCACCACCTGGGCGAAGGGGCGGCAGCTGATGCGCGCCAACCTCGCGGATTCGGCGATGCCCACGGAGATCTTCATCAGGTCCGCCGCCGGCAGCGTCGTCCGGGTGCCCGGCACGGCCGTTTTCCTCACGACCTCGAACCAGGGCGTGCCGCCGTCGCTGCTCCACAACCTCAAGCACAATCGCTGCCTTCACGAGCGGGTGATGCTCCTCACCGTCGTCATCGAGGACATGCCCCACGTCGAGCCGCACCGGCGCTGCGACCTCACCGATCTCGGGGAAGGCTTCTTCCGGCTGATCCTGCGCTTCGGCTTCATGGAGGAGACCGACCTGCCGGCGGCGCTGGCGACGGTCAGCTGCGGGCGCGATATCCGGATGATGGAGACGAGCTTCTTCCTGTCCCGCCAGACTTTGATCGCCGCCCGCAAGCGCGGCATGCCGGTATGGCGCGAGCATCTTTTCGGATGGATGCTGCGCAACGCCGAAAGCGCGATGGAATTCTTCAAGCTGCCGCCCAACCGGGTGGTCGAGCTCGGCAGCCAGGTGGAAATCTGAGCGACTCCGCCGCCCCCCTCATCGTCACCGCCTTGTTCGGCGACGGCGACAATGGCTGGCTTCAGGAGCTGCGGCGGGCCCATTATCCGCCCGAGCGCAACCGCGTTCCGGCCCACTTGACCCTCTTCCGCCACCTGCCGCCGAGCGGTCGGGGCGAGCTCGGCCGCCGCCTCGCCGATTATGCCGCGACTCCCGCGCCTCCGGCGGCGATCGCCGGGATCATGGACCTGGGAGGGGGCACCGCGCTGCGCGTGGAGAGCGAAGGGTTGGAGGATATACGCTACGACCTCGCTCTGGCGCTGCGCGGTCTGCTGACGCCCCAGGACATGGCGCCCTGGCGGCCTCATGTGACGATTCAGAACAAGGTCGAGCCGAAGGAGGCGAAGGCGCTCCAGGCGCAGCTTCGCGCATCGTTCGAGAGGCGGCCGCTGGCGATCAAGGGCTTGGCCCTGTGGCGCTATCTGGACGGCCCCTGGGAGTCGGTGAAGCAGTTCGTGTTTAGAGGCTGACCGTCATCCCGGCGAAAGCCGGGACCTCAGGTCGAGAAGTCTCGGCGGGTCTTCCCGAGGTCTCGGCTTTCGGGTTCCCACCAAAGTAGTACTTTGATGGGGTCCCTCCCGCGACGACGATCCGTCAATCCAGCTGTCCCACGCCGTCGCAGCTGTAATCGAACGCGGCGAGGCCGGCTTCGAGGTGCGACGCGAGCAGGGGCATGTCCATCAGCTCGTCGATCCCGCTCTCCG
>DASWLY010000061.1:0-7356 GCA_036400035.1 Allosphingosinicella sp. | reverse complement strand
ACTACGTTCGTCCCCGCGGCCGGCAGCCAATCGGGCACTGTCACCTCCACCCGCTCCAGCACCACCCGGTCCTCGTTGAGGGGCAGCCCGTAGAAGCGCGGCCCATTCTCCGAGGCGAACGCCTCCAGCCGGTCGAGCGCGCCCTCTTCCTCGAACACCGTCGCATAGCTTTCGAGGGCGAAGGGCGCGTTGAAGATCCCGGCGCAGCCGCAGCCGGTTTCCTTGCGCTCGACGCCGTGCGGCGCGCTGTCGGTGCCGAGGAAGAATCTCGGCGAGCCGGACGTCGCCGCCCTTCGCACCGCCAGGCGATGCTCCTCGCGCTTGGCGACCGGCAGGCAATAGGCGTGGGGCCTGAGGCCGCCGGCGAACAGCGCATTGCGGTTGATGATCAGATGCTGGGGCGTGATCGTGGCCGCGATATTGTCGCCGCCGGCCATGACGAAATCCGCGGCGTCGGCGGTGGTGATATGCTCGAACACCATCTTCAGGCCCGGAAACTCGCGCAGCAACGCCGAGAAGGTCCGGTCGATGAACGCCTTTTCCCGGTCGAATACGTCCACTTCCGGGTCGGTGACCTCGCCGTGGATCAGCAGCGGCATGCTGGCACGCTGCATCGCCTCCAGCACCGAATAGATATTCGCGACGTCGGTGACTCCGTGGGCGCTGTTGGTGGTGGCATTGGCCGGATAGAGCTTGGCCGCCGCCCACGCGCCGCGCTCGTACCCGCCGGTCAGCTCCCGCGGCTCGGAATCGTCGGTCAGGTAGCAGGTCATCAGCGGCGTGAAGCCCGGCGCGGCGGCCAGTATCCGCTCGCGATACGACACCGCCATGGCCGCGGTCGTGACCGGCGTCTCCAGGTTCGGCATCACGATCGCCCGCGCGAACTGCCGGGCGGTATACGGCGCCACCGCATCGAGCATCGGGCCGTCGCGCAGGTGGACGTGCCAATCGTCCGGGCGGCGCAGGGTGAGGCGGGTGGGTTGGGTCATCGCGCTTTCGTCATGCTGAACTTGTTTCAGCATCCAGTCCTGTGTCACCCGCGATGCTCGAAACCGGACGGTGAAACAAGTTCAGGGTGACGGTTGGAGCGGGGCGCTCGATCCACTAGATCGGCTCCATGGCCGCGACCACCCTCATCGACCGAGCGCTCCTGCGTCTTTCCGGCGAGGACGTTCGCGGGTTCCTCCAGGGGCTCGTCACCCACGACCTATCCCTGCTCGCCCCGGAGCGCCCGCTCTGGGCGGGCCTGCTGACGCCGCAGGGCAAGGCCTTGTTCGACTTCATCCTGTGGGCGGACGGCGAGGACGTGCTGATCGACTGCGAACGCGAGGCCGCCGCCGACCTCGCCAAGCGCCTGACGCTCTACCGGCTTCGGCGGAAGATCGCGATCGAGCGGGAGCCGGTGCTGTGCGTCCATTGGTCCCTGGCGGGGCCGGGACCACATGATCCCCGGCTTCCGGAGCTTGGGCATCGCTGGCTGGCGCCGGAGAATGACGCCGGGGGTGAGAGCTGGCTCGCCCACCGGCTTTCGCTCGGTGTCGCCGAAGGGCGGGCGGAGCTCGGTTCGGACAAGACGCTGTGGCTCGAATGCAATGCCGCCGAGCTGAACGGGGTGAGCTTCACCAAGGGCTGCTATGTCGGCCAGGAGAATACGGCGCGGATGAACTACCGCTCCAAGGTCAACCGGAGGCTTGTCGTGGTGCCGGCGGCCTCGCCCGGGGAGCGGACCCG
The DNA here is from genome assembly GCA_036400035.1 of Allosphingosinicella sp. Classification (GTDB taxonomy): domain Bacteria; phylum Pseudomonadota; class Alphaproteobacteria; order Sphingomonadales; family Sphingomonadaceae; genus Allosphingosinicella. Next base: position 5,625 of record DASWLY010000061.1, on the reverse strand, counting down.
GATCCACTATCCCGAGCTGGGGCTGGCGGTGGAGCATCGGCGGGTGGACGATCTGGAAGGCGCCCTGGTGCCGGACTGGCTTGCGGCGGCGCTTGGCGCCTCCGCGTCACCCTGAATTCGTCCCGCAGGTCCAGGGTTTCCACTCGCGCGGCGGCTCCACCCTCGATGCTGAAACTGGTTCAGCATGACGGTCGGCGGCCGCGAATGCCTTCAGCGAAGCTCCGCGAAGGCGCGGACCGGGAAGGTGCCCATGCCGGCGACCTTGGGCGGGGCCGCGGTGAAGCGGAAGCCGCTCGGCGGAAGCGCGGCGAGGCCCGTCATATGCTCGCAGATGAGCGTCCCCGCGCCGAGCAGGATCGTGTGGACCGGGCGGCGGCGGGTGCGGGTGTCGTCGATATTGTAGCTGTCGATGCCGACCAGGGCCGCCCCACGCTCGGCGAGCAGGCGGGCGGCGGCCTCGGCGAGGAAGGGGTGGTCCGAGAAATAGGCGTCGGTGCGCCAGTGGCGGTCCCAGCCGGTGTGGACCAGCACCGCCTTGCCGGCGACCTCGAGGCCTTCGAACAGGGCCGCTCCGGCCTCCATGCCTTCGGCGCGGACGCACAGGCCGTCGAGCCCGGCCAGCCGCTCGAGCGAGACCGCGGCGAGGTCGTCGCCGTCGGCGTAGCGGTGGAAGGGCGTGTCGAGATAGGTGCCGGTGTTGGCGACCATGTCGATCCGGCCGATCTGGAAGGTGGAGCCGTCGTCATAATGGCCGGCCGAGCCTTCGCGGTCCCAGAAGTCGCAAATGTGCGGCGCCGGCAGGCCCTTGTAGGTGACCATGCCGTCCTCGATGGCGTGGCTAAGGTCGATCAGCATGGAACATCGCCCGGCAATAAGCGAGGTGGGCCGCGAAGGCCTTGGGCTTCTTCTCCTTGAGGTACCGGAAATAGGGCAAGGCCGCTTGCGACTCGCTCTCGACCTGCTCGGCGGTGCGGCCCGCCTTTCGGCCCATGTCGGCGACGATCATGCTCCAGGTCATCAGGTCGGGGACGTCCTTGCCGAGCGCCTTGTTGTTGTTGGCGATCAAGGTGCTGACCGCGCAGCCCACGGCCTGGGGGTAGAAGACCGCGGGCGGCGGCTCGTAGGGCGCCTCCGCCTTGGCGAGCATGGCTAGCAGCAGCAGATCGATCACGGCGACGTCCCCTCCGTCAGGCGGCGCTTGAGGATGCGCAGGAGCGCGAAGCCGCCGATCAGCATCCATACCACGTTGAGCGAGGCGGACGGAATGGCGCCGTGCCACCAGCCGTTGACGATGAAGCCGGCCGCGCCGACGACGTTGATCCCCTGGTAGAGCGCCGACTGGCCGGTCAGCCGCCCCAGCGAGAGCAAGGCGTAGGCGAGCAGGATCAGCAGCGCTCCCACCCAGCCGGCGATCTCCACCGCGATCTCGATCCCGCTCAGGCGGCGAGCTTCCGAAGTACGTAGTGGAGGATTCCGCCGGCCCGGAAATATTCGAGCTCGTTCAGCGTGTCGATCCGGACCCGGGCGGTGAAGGCGAAGGCGCCGCCGTCCGCCCTGGTCACCTGGACCACGAGCTCCTGGCGCGGCTGGAGGTCGGCGATCCCGGTGACGGTGAAGGTCTCGGTGCCGTCGAAGATCGGGACGTCGCCGACGAACTGGAGCGGCACCACTCCCATGCCGACCAGGTTCGAGCGGTGAATCCGCTCATAGGTCTCGGCGATGACGGCCCGGACGCCGAGCAAATTGGTGCCCTTGGCGGCCCAGTCGCGCGACGAGCCGGTGCCGTATTCCTTGCCGGCGACGATGACGAGCGGAGTGCCTTCCGCCTTGTAGCGCATCGCGGCGTCGTAGATGGGCAAGGTCTCGCCGGTCGGGATGTGGCGGGTGAGGCCGCCCTCCGTGCCGGGAATCATCCGGTTCCTGATGCGGATGTTGGCGAAGGTGCCGCGCATCATGACTTCGTGGTTGCCCCGGCGGGCGCCGTAGGAGTTGAAGTCGCCGCGGCCGACCTGATGCTCCGAGAGGTAGGTGCCGGCCGGGCTGTCGGCCTTGATCGCTCCTGCGGGCGAGATGTGGTCGGTGGTGATGGAATCGCCGAAGATCGCCAGAGGGCGCGCATTCTCGATGTCGGACGGCGCGGTCGGGGTCATCGTCATGCCTTCGAAATAAGGCGGGTTCTGGATGTAGGTCGATCCCGCCGACCAGGCATAGGTCTCGCCCCCCGCGACCGGGATCGAGCGCCATTGCTCGTCGCCCTTGTAGACGTCGGCGTAGCGGGCGCGGAACAGGTCGCCATGGACATGGGCATCGATCAGCCGCCGGATCTCGTCGTTCGACGGCCAGACGTCCTTGAGGAACACCGGCTGGCCGTTGGAGCCGATGCCGAGCGGCTCCTCGATCATGTCGCCCGCGACCGTGCCCTTCAAGGCATAGGCGACGACGAGCGGCGGCGAGGCGAGGTAGTTGGCGCGCACGTCCGGCGAGACCCGGCCCTCGAAATTGCGGTTTCCGGAAAGGACCGAGGCGGCGACGAGATCGTGCCTGGCGATCGCCGCGGAGATCGGCTCGGGCAGCGGCCCCGAATTGCCGATGCAGGTGGTGCAGCCATAGCCGACGAGATCGAAGCCGATCGCGTTCAGATCCTCCGACAGGCCGGCGCGGTCGAGATAGTCGGTGACGACCTGCGAGCCCGGCGCCAGCGAGGTCTTCACCCAGGGCTTGGAATCGAGCCCCTTCTCGCGCGCCTTGCGGGCGACGAGGCCGGCGGCAATGAGGACGGCGGGGTTGGAGGTGTTGGTGCACGAGGTGATGGCGGCGATGACGACGTCGCCATGGCCGATGTCGGGCACGGCGGGATCGTCGGCCACCGGGTGGCGCTGCTCGAGCTCGGCGAGCGTGTGGCCATATTCCTTGGTGAAATTGGCGACGAACTCCTCGTCCACGCGGCTGAGCGGCACCTTGTCCTGGGGCCGCTTGGGGCCGGCCAGCGACGGCTCGACTCCATCCATGTCGAGCTCGAGCGTGTCGGTGAAGAGCGGCTCGTGATAGGCGCCCGGCTCAAGCCACAGGCCCTGGGCCCGGGCATAAGCCTCGGTGAGCGCGATCTGGTCCTCGGAGCGGCCGGTCAGGCGCATATATTCGAGGGTCTTGCTGTCGATCGGGAAGAAGCCGCAGGTCGCTCCATATTCCGGCGCCATGTTGGCGATCGTGGCCCGGTCGGCGACCGAGAGAGCCGAGACGCCGGCGCCGTAGAATTCGACGAAGCGGCCGACCACGCCCTTGGCGCGAAGCATCTGGGTGACGGTGAGGACGAGGTCGGTGGCGGTGATCCCCTCCTGGAGCGAGCCGGTGAGGTGGAAGCCGACCACCTCGGGGATCAGCATCGAGACCGGCTGGCCGAGCATCGCCGCCTCCGCCTCGATCCCGCCGACTCCCCAGCCCAGAACGCCGAGGCCGTTGACCATCGTCGTGTGGCTGTCGGTTCCGACGAGGGTGTCGGGATAGGCGACCGGCTCGCCCGACGGATCGGCCGACGACCAGACGCCGCGGGAGATATATTCGAGATTGACCTGGTGGCAGATGCCGGTGCCCGGCGGCACCACCTCGAAATTGTTGAACGCCTTGGAGCCCCATTTCAGGAACTCGTAGCGCTCCATGTTGCGGTGATATTCGAGCTCGACGTTCCTCTCGAACGCCTGCGGGGTGCCGAAGGCGTCGACCATCACGCTATGGTCGATGACGAGATGGACCGGCACCTGCGGGTTGATCTGGGCCGCGTTGCCGCCGAGCCTGGCCATCGCATCCCGCATCGCCGCGAGATCGACGACGGCGGGCACCCCGGTGAAATCCTGCATCAGCACGCGCGCGGGGCGGTACTGGATCTCCTTGGTCGAGCTCTTCTCCTTCTGCCAGTCGACCAGCGCCTGGATATCGGCCCGGGTGACGGTGACGCCGTCCTCGAAGCGGAGCAGGTTCTCGAGCAGGACCTTCATCGAGAAGGGCAGCCGGGAGACGTCGCCGAGGGCGGCGGCGGCCTTTTCGAGGGAGTAATAGGCGTAGGTCTTGCCGGCGGCGGTGAGGGTGGTGCGGGTGTTGAGGCTGTTGTTGCCGACGGCGGTCATGGGGAGCCTTTCCATCAGGAAGCACGCTGCATGCATAGCGACACACATGCACGTAGTTGGCGGCGCTCTAGCAAGGGCGTCGGCAGGGGGGAAGGGCACGGGCCGTCATGCTGAACTTGTTTTCAGCTCCAGCGACGAGTTCCGGTGCGGGCGGAGGATTGGACCTGCGAAACAAGTTCAGGCTGCCACCGAACTTGCGGAAAACGATGGCTTTCAAGAAGCCACAGCTTGCAAAGCGGCTAGAGAAGCTGTACCAGAGCGGTCGAGGAGCCGCTTGTGAACGACATCACCAAGTTCGCCCGGAAGCCGGGACGCGTCGCGCCCCGCCTGAAGCCGGCCCCGACCGGCATGAGCTGGGTCGCCCGGTTCGCGGGCACCCTCGATGAAGATTTCGCGCACGGAGCCCTCGATCAGCCAGCGCGGGAAGACGCGCGAGCGGCCGGACATCAGCTTTGAAGCATGCGGTATCTCATCGATACCAACATCTTCATCGCGGTCACCGTTCGTCACGATCCCCCGGCTAGCCACCGGCTGAACCTCCACTGGGGCGAAAGCGCCCTCTCGGCAATCGTCCTGCACGAGCTCTATGCCGGCGCCTTCGAGAGCAAGCGTCGGACGCATAGTCTCGAAGCCATTCGAGAGCTGGACTTGCCGCTGCTGGTCTTCGACGCTGACGACGCCCGCGCCGCTGGCGAGATCAAGGCTCAGCTGAAGCGCCGGGGCACGCCCATCGGCCATAACGACGTGCTGATCGCCGGCCAGGCGCGGGCGCGGGGGCTGACGGTGGTGACCCGCAATGTGGGGGAGTTCCGGCGGGTGGAGGGGCTTGCGGTGGAGGAGTGGGCGCGGTGAGCGGGGAGCGGTTTCCGCCGGAGACGGGCGCAACGCTGCGCCGCGGCGTTCGCCGGCAGACCGTTCGCTTCGGCTCGCTGGCGCGTGAGGTGGACGTGCCGGTATCCAGACGACGGCGGCGACGGCGTTCACACCGGCACAGACCTGGCCGAAGCCGATCGCGCCTTTCGCGAGCTGCGCGACGCATATGCGGCCCACGTCCGCCAGGCGCGCAAGCGGCTGAAGCTCAGCCAGGAAGAGGCGGGACGGATCATCGGCGGCGGCCAGCGCCTTCCAGAAATATGAGAGCGGCGCGACCCCACCTTCGGACGCGGCGGTGGGGCTGATCGAGCTTCTGATCCGGCATCCGGAGGAAGTGGAGACGTTGCGGGCGATGCGAAGTTAGGCGCGGGTGACGATGACGCCGTCCTCGAAGCGGAGCAGGTTCTCGAGGAGGACCTTCATGGAGAAGGGCAGGCGGGAGATGTCGCCGAGCTGGGCGGCGGCTTTCTCGAGGCTGTAATAAGCGTAGGATTTCGGACCGACCTGGAGGTTGGTGCGGGTGTTGAGGGAGTTGTTGCCGACGGCGGTCATCGCAGGGCCTTGCGCTTAAGGGCTTCGAGAGCCGGGCTTTGGCCGTAAGCCGCCCGGTGCGGTTGGCGCGGGCTCTAGC
>DASWLY010000060.1:0-2016 GCA_036400035.1 Allosphingosinicella sp. | reverse complement strand
GGCAATGCCGATCATATACTCGCACTCCCCTCACCCCCCCACCCGCTATGCGGGCGGGTCCCCCCCTCTCCCCTGCAGGGAGAGGGGTCAAGGCTGGAGCGAGTTCGACCAGGTCGAATCGCTCCTGGATTTTTGAGCCGCGTTTTCCGAGTCGCTGGCTGTTCCCGCCAGCTCGAAAACGCTTTAGGTCGTCGCGATGTCCGGCGCGTCCTCCGCCTTCATGCCGACCACGTTGTAGCCGGCGTCGACATGGTGGATCTCGCCGGTCACTCCCGAGGCGAGGTCGGAGAGCAGATAGAGGCCGGCGCCGCCGACATCCTCGATGGTGACGTTGCGGCGAAGCGGCGCGTTATATTCGTTCCATTTGAGGATGTAGCGGAAGTCGCCGATGCCGCTGGCCGCCAGGGTCTTGATCGGGCCGGCGGAGATGGCGTTGACCCGGATATTCTCGGGGCCGAGGTCCATGGCGAGATATTTGACGCTGGTCTCCAGCGCCGCCTTGGCGATCCCCATGACGTTGTAATGGGGGATGACCTTCTCGGCGCCGTAATAGGTCAGGGTGACGAGCGCTCCGCCGTTCGGCATCATCTCGCGGGCGCGGCGGGCGACCGCGGTGAAGCTGTAGGCGGAGATGTTCAGCGACATCAGGAAATTGTCGAGGCTGGTGTCGACATATTTGCCGCGCAGCTCGTTCTTGTCGGAGAAGCCGATGGCGTGGACGACGAAGTCGATCGTGTCCCAGCGCGTCTTCAACTGCTCGAACAATCGGTCGAGATCGGCCATGTCGGCGACGTCGCACTCGATCAGGAAGTCCGATCCGACGGAGGCTGCGAGCGGCCCTACCCGCTTGTGGAGCGCCTCGCCCTGATAGGAGAAAGCGAGCTCGGCCCCGGCTTCGGCGAGCTTCTTCGAAATCCCCCAGGCCAGCGACTTGTCGTTGGCGAGGCCCATGATGAGGCCTCGCTTGCCCGCCATCAATTCGGTCATGAGCCCTCCCCCTTGGCTTCGTCTTCGGCTTCGTCTTCGGCTTCTTCTTCGTCCAGCCTCGCCTTCTGGACCTCTTGCGCCTTCTCCGCGGCCTCGTCCGCCGCAATCTCCAGCTGCGCCTCCTTTACCGTCGGCTCCGGCGGTTCCGCCAGAGCGGCGTTGAGCTGGGCGCCGATAACCACGCCGAGGCCGATGATGAAGAAGAAAATAAGGGCGATCATCACTCCGGCGAGGCTGCCGTAGGTGAGATCGTAGCCGCCGAGGCTGCTGAGCACCACTGGAAGCAGCGCCGTCGTCGCAAGCCACCACAAGGTCACGACCAGCGCGCCGGGCCACTTGCGGCACTTCATCCGCCGGTAGCGCCGCGGGGTCAGCGACAGGAAGATGAGGTAGATGGAACCGAACAGCACCAGGCCCGGAATAATCCGGAACAAGGCGAGGAGACCGAGTACGTCCTCCGCGAAGGGCAAGGCGGTTCGGATGAACTGTTCGACCGAGGAGAGCAGGATCGAGGCGCTGAAGGAGATCAGCATCAGGATCACGGACGCGAAGATGAGGCCGATCGACCCGAGCCTGTACTCCCAGAAGGGCGCCCCGCCAGTGACCCCGTAGGCGCGGCGGAGGATGTCGCGGATCGTCTCGATGAAGCTCCCGGTCGTCCACAGGCCGACGAGCGCTCCAAGCCAGAGCAGGTTACCCGACCGTGCCTGGAGCACGTCGCTGATCGGCTTCCTGAGCACGTCGGCGACGTCGGGCGGCATCGTCTGAAGGACCGCGACGACGGTCTGGACCCCCCCTTCGCTCTGACCGAACAGCCTCGCCGCGGCGGCGGCGACGATGACGAACGGGAAGATCGTCATCAAAGCGAGGTAAGCGAGGTTGCCGGCGTGGATGAAGCCGTCGTTATAGACTCCGACCGCCACCCGCTTCACCACTTCGAAGCCATATTCCCCCGGCCGCATGTTGTTGCGGATCTTGCCGAAGCGCAGCTTGGCCTGGGCGAGCCGCTTGCGCCTGGCTTCGGGGGAT
>DASWLY010000059.1:0-5787 GCA_036400035.1 Allosphingosinicella sp. | reverse complement strand
GATGCGCCGCTGCGCGTGGCGCAGGCCACGGCCCGCGCCAGCCTCACCGCCAACCGCGCGGTGCAGGAAGGCGTGCAGATGCACGGCGGCATCGGCATGACCGACGAATATGACATCGGCCTCTACATGAAGCGCGATCGGGCGCTGAACGAGCTGTTCGGGGACGCCAATTTCCACGCCGACAAGGTGGCGCGGATGAAGGGCTATTGACGGCAAGGCCGTCACGCCGGACTTGATCCGGGGTCAATGAACACGAACGCGAGACGCCTCGCACGACAGTTTCATGGATGCCCGATCAAGTCCGGCATGACGATTATCGGAGAAGCGAATGCCCCTCGATCCCGAATCCTTCGACCTCCTCCTCTCCACCGTCCGCCGCTTCGTCGCCGAGCGCCTTCGTCCCCTCGAGGAGCGGGTCGACCGGGAGGATGAGGTTCCGGCCGAGATCGTCGCCGAGATGCGCGATATGGGCCTGTTCGGCCTCTCCATCCCGGAGGAATATGGCGGGCTCGGCCTCACCATGTCCGAGGAAGTCCGGGTCGCGCTCGAGCTCGGGCGGACGACCCCCGCCTTCCGCTCCGTCTTCGGCACCAATGTCGGGATCGGGAGCCAGGGCCTGGCGATGGCCGGCAGCGAGGCTCAGAAGGCGCGGTGGCTGCCGCGGATCGCGACCGGCGAGATCATCACCAGCTTCGCCCTCACCGAACCCGGCGCCGGCTCCGACAGCGCCTCCGTGCAGACGAAGGCGGTGCGCGATGGCGACGTCTATCGCCTCACCGGAACCAAGCGCTACATCACCAACGCCGACAAGGCCTCGCTGTTCACCGTCATGGCCCGAACCGGCGAGCCGGGCGCGAAGGGCGTCTCCGCCTTCCTCGTCCCCGCCGATCTGCCCGGGATCAGCGTCGGCAAGCCCGAGCGGAAGATGGGCCAGCAGGGCGCCCATGTCTGCGACGTCAATTTCGACGCAGCCCCGGTGCCCGCGGCCAACCGCCTGGGCGAGGAAGGGGAGGGGTTCCGGATCGCGATGCGCGTGCTCGACCGCGGCCGTCTCCACATCGCCGCGGTCTGCGTCGGCATCGCCGAGCGGCTGATCGCCGACTCGGTCGGCTATGCGGCGGAGCGCAAGCAGTTCGGCAAGCCCATCGCCGAGTTCCAGCTCATCCAGGCGATGATCGCCGATTCCAAGACCGAGACGATGGCGGCGAAGGCGCTGGTCCTCGAAGCGGCGGCTCTCAAGGATAAAGGCGAGCCGATCACGCTCGAAGCGGCGGCCGCCAAATATTTCGCCAGCGAGACCGTCGGCCGGGTCGCCGACCGCGCCGTCCAGATCTTCGGCGGCGCCGGCTATATCGCCGATTACGGAATCGAGCGATTGTACCGGGACGTTCGCCTGTTCCGGATCTACGAGGGCACCAGCCAGGTCCAGCAGCTGGTCATCGCCCGGGAAGTGATGAAGCGGGGAGGCTAGCGGCGGGGAGGCTAGGGCGGAGGGATGGAGCCGGAAGGATGTGGCGCCGTGGGCGTCATCCCGGCGAAAGCCGGGATCTCGTGGGGTGAAGGGCTCCGGCACAGGTCCTCGCCGAGGTCCCGGCTTTCGCCGGGATGACGGTCAGCCTCGTCCCACCCTCGGTCAGCCCCGCCTGATCATCAAATTCATCCGCGCCGCCGCGATCGGCTTCTCCCGGTCCTGCTGCCAGGCATGGGCCTCCACGTTCGCCACCCGGCTGCCGAGCCGGGTCACCACCGCCGACGCGAAGGTGTCATGCTCGACGCCGCCGCGCATGAAGTCGACGCTGACGTTGATCGGCTTGGCCGCCGCTCCGCCGCCCAGCGCCTCGTAGAGCGTGCCCAGCGCCGCGAATTCGAGCAGCCCGGCGATGGCGCCGCCGTGAAGGAAGCCCGGGCGGCCCACCACCTCCTGGCGGAACGGCATCACCCAGAGCAACGCGCCGTCGCCGGTGCGCTCGGTGCGAAGGCCCAGAAGCTCGGCATAAGGGGGAAGGGGGTGCATTGGGGGCGTCTAACCTCCCCGTCATCCCGGCGAAAGCCGGGACCTCGTGGAGAAGAGGCGCAGGTGCGGGTTCTCGCTGGGATCCCGGCTTTCGCCGGGATGACGGAGGTCCTTCGGCTCGTCGATATCCCGAAGCGTCTCCCCCACGTGAAGCGACCACCCCAGCGCCTCGATCTTCGCCATCGTCTGCGCCGCGACCCGCTCTGTGCTCCAGTCTATGTCCTCGAAGATCGAGCGGTCGAACCGCGTCAGTCCGAGCAACGCATAGCCGCCGTCATGGGCCGGGTGGATCAGGGCGTCATGATCCACTAGCGCCGCCGCCGCTGCCCGCAGCCGCTCCCGGTCCAGCTCGGGACAATCCGCGCCGATCAGCAGCACCGCCTCCCCGCCAAGCACCCGCTCCGCCGCCCGCGCCAGCCGCTCGCCGAGGCCGCCTGCGCCTTGCGCCGTCAGCGCCAGCCCCGGCCGCGTCGAGTGCCACCGCGCCGGGTCCGGCTCGCCGCAAAGCTCCACCGGCAGCCCCGTCGCCAGCGCCTCCTCCATCGTCCGCGCCAGCATCTCCCGCGCAAGCTCGGCGGCTCCCTCCGCCCCCAGAGCCGGGATGAGCCGCGTCTTCACCCGTCCCGCCACCGGCGCCTTGGCGAAGACCACGATCCGGGTCACCCGCGCCGCCAGGCGTGGTAGCGTTCCAGCCAGGCGAGCAGCCGCTCGGGCTTGCGCGCCTTCTTCCACTCGCCGGCGGCATATTTGTTCGCTTCGGCCAGCGTCGGATAGGCGTGGACGGTGCCGAGGATCTTGTTGAGGCCGACACCGTGCTTCATCGCCAGCGCCAGCTCGGCGATGAGCTCGCCCGCGCCGGCCGCGACGATGGTGGCGCCGAGCAGCCGGTCCTTGCCCGGCTGGACGAGCAACTTGACGAAGCCCCGGTTCGCCCCCTCGGCCAGGGCGCGGTCGAGATGCGAAAGGTCGTAGCGGACGACCTCATGGTCGATCCCCGCCGCCGTCGCCGAAAGCGCGTTATGGCCGACATGGGCGACCTCGGGATCGGTGAAGGTGACCCAGGGCAGCACCCGGTAATCGGCCCGGAAGCGCTTCAAATGCCCGAACAGGCCGTTGACCGCCGCGAACCAGGCCTGGTGGGCGGCGAAATGGGTGAACTGGTAGGGCCCGGCGACATCGCCGACCGCGTAGATGTTGGGGAAGCGGGTCTCCAGCCATTCGTTGACGGCGATCGTCCGGTCCGTCTCGATGCCGAGCGCCTCGAGCCCGTAGCCGCTCAGCCGCGCCTTGCGGCCGACGGCGACGAGGATCTCGTCGAAGGGGATGGCGATCTCTTCCTCGCCGGCGCGGACGATCAGGATCTTGCCCTCGACCCTGACGGCCGAGTGCCCGGTCAGCACCTCCACGCCCTCCTCGCGAAGCACCGAGGCGACTAGCTCGGAAACCTCCGGATCCTCCTTCGAAAGCAGCCGGTCGCCATTCTCGATCTGGGTGACCTTCGCGCCGAGCCGGGCGAAAGCCTGCGCCATCTCGGTGCCGATCGGGCCGCCGCCGACGATGGCGATCCGGCCCGGAACCGTCTCGCGGCCTCGCAGGGCCTCCCACATCGTGTCGCTGGTCAGGAAGCCGCTCTCCGCCAGGCCAGGGATTCCGGGCACCGCCGGCTCGCCCCCGGCGGCGATGACGATGGCCCGGGCGGTCAGGCGCTCGCCGCCGTCTATCTCCACCGTCCACGGGTCGACGAGGCGGGCGTGGCCCTTCCGGACGTCGACGCCCAGGGCCGTGTAGCGCTCGACGCTGTCGGCCGGAGCGATCTCGGCGATGATCCGGTGGATCCGCTCCATCACCTCGCCGAAGCGCACGACCGGCTCGGCCGGTGCGATCCCGAAAGCCGCGGCGGTTCGTATCTCGTGCGCCGCCCGCGCGCTTCGGATCAGCGCCTTGGACGGGACGCAGCCGGTGTTGAGGCAGTCGCCGCCCATCTCCCTGGCCTCGATCAGCGTGACCTTGGCCTTGACCGTCGCTCCGATGAGGGCCGTGACGAGTCCGCCCGCTCCGGCGCCGATGACGATCATGTTGCGGTCGAAGCGGCGGGGCCGTCGCCAGCCCCGATAGACGAGACGGCGCTTCCATCCGCCGACCAGGGCCTTGGCAAGGAGCGGGAACAGGCCGAGCAGGACGAACGATCCGATCAAGGCGGGCGAGAGGATGTCGCCCGTGCTCTCGATCGCCGCGAGCTGGGTGCCCGCGTTCACATAGACGATCGTGCCCGGCAGCATCCCGATCTGGCTCACCGGCGCGAAGGTGGCGAGGCGGATCGCGGTCAGCCCCATGGCGAGGTTGATGAGGAAGAAGGGGAAGGCCGGGATCAGTCGCAGGGTGAGCAGGTAGAAGGCCCCGTCCTTCGCGATTCCGCGATCGATCGCGGCGACCCTGGCGCCGAACCGGGCCTTCACCCAGTCGCGAAGCAGATAGCGCGAGGAAAGGAAGGCGAGGCTGGCGCCGATCGTCGAGGCGAAGGACACGATCAGGGTGCCTTCCCACAGCCCGAAGACGGCGCCCGCCGCCAGCGTGAGGATCGCCGCTCCGGGCAGCGAAAGCGCCGTGACCGCGACGTAGAGAAGGAAGAAGGCGGCGACGGCGGCGAAGGGCCGAGCCTCGACCGACGCCGCCAGCTCCGCCTGCCGCGCCTTGAGATTGGCGAGGGTGAGATAGGCGCCGAGGTCGAAGACGAAAAAGGCGGCGATCGCCGCCACGATGAGGAGCAGGAGGAGGATCCGGCCCTTCATCATTCTCTCCCGCTCTTCGCGGGAGAGGAGGGGCCCACCGCGAAGCGGTGGGAGGTGAGGGTCTTGCTGACGTCGGTGGACAGACCCTCACCCTCCCGCTTCGCGGGCCCCTCCCTCTCCCGTGAAGAACGGGAGAGGGGTTTCAGGGTTACCGCTCGCGGCCTTTATCGCCTATCCTTCCCAAATGGCTACCCTCGCAGCTGCACCCCAGTCGCCCTTCCTCGACCCGGCCGCGCGCCCGCTGGATCCGGCCAAGTTCCGCGACCCCGCCTTCACCGCCAAAGGCGAGCCCCGCGCCCGCGTCGCCCTGGGGCGGCTCGACACCCTCTGGATCAACACCGGCACGCTCTGCAATCTCGCCTGCGCCAGCTGCTACATCGAAAGCTCGCCGACGAACGACTCTCTGGTCTACCCGGCGCTGGCCGAGATCGAGCCCTATCTGGACGAGGCGGCGGCGCTCGGGACCCGCGAGATCGGCTTCACCGGCGGCGAGCCCTTCATGAACCGGGATTCGCCCGCCATGATCGCGGCGGCGTTGGGGCGCGGCTTCGAGGTGCTGGTCCTGACCAACGCGATGCGGCCGATGCGGCGCTTCGAGGCGGCGCTCGAGGCGCTGCCGCGCGAGCGGCTGACCTTGCGGGTCAGCCTCGACCACCACGATGCCGCGGTGCACGAGGCCGAACGCGGACCGGGCACCTGGACCAAGGCGATCGACGGCCTTCGCTGGCTGGAGGCGAACGGCTTCACGACCGCCATCGCGGGGCGGCAGCTCCCCGGCGAAAGCCTCGCGGAGGCCCAGGCCGGCTATGCCGCGCTGTGCCGGCGCGAGGGCCTGGGGGCGGCGGCCGGCCTCGTCCTCTTCCCGGCGATGGATTCGGCGGCCGACGTTCCCGAGATCAGCGCCGCCTGCTGGGATATCCTCCACGTCGCGCCCGCCGCGATGATGTGCGCCTCGAGCCGGATGGTGGTGAAGCCGAAAGGCGC
>DASWLY010000058.1:0-6150 GCA_036400035.1 Allosphingosinicella sp. | reverse complement strand
GTCGAGCGCCTTGGAGATGTGGATCATCTGCTCGAGCTGGCCCATCGTCTTCCACATCGCGGCGCGCTCGGTGTTGATCGCCTCGTTGTCGTACTGGAGCTCCTCCTTGCCGGAGGCGAGGCTGTTCAGGATCTTCGAGATATGGGTCTGAGAGCTCTGATATTTCTGGAAATAATTCCCGAGCTTGTTGCCCCAGGGGATGAAGCCCAGGATCTTCCTCGACGAGCTGAGATTGCCCTGGCGGCCGGGATCGAGCTCTTCGACGGTGCGGCGAAGCTCGAGCAGGTCGGCGCCGATGCCCGTGTCCTTGTCGATCGCCTTGATCGGCCGGTCGAGGAAGCGGTTCGAATGACCGGCGGCTTCGGCGATCTGCTTTCGGCCCATGTTGGTGAGCTCGTCGACCTTCTTGCCGAATTCGGGGCTGTTGGCGTCGGCGGCGACCAGCTCGTTGACGAACTTGTCGACGACCGTCTCCAGCTTCGACTTCACGCCTTCCTCGATCGGCACGAGGCCGGCCGCGTCGGCGGGCGCGACCGTCTGCAGCGCCTCGGGGGCGTCGAGCTTCAGCTTGGTCTCGGTCTGGGTGGCCATCTTGATCGCTCCGTTACGCTTTGGGGGCTAAATGGGGCAGGGAAGGCGGCAAGCGCAAGGGGCAAAGTGTGTTATTCGCCTAATACAGAGCCTCAGCGCCGACCACTGAGCGCGTGGTGGCGAGCGGCAGATCGGCCAATTGGTCGAGGTCGACATCGCGGTAGAGGCTGCGGCTTCTCCGCCCGCTGCGCCAGGCCGCCAGGATCCTGCGCGGCATGTAGAGCAGGCCGGCCAGCACCAGCGGCCCGCAGAACAGGGTCGCGCCCCAGTGCGGATATCGGCCGGCGCCGAACTCCCAGGCGGCGATCAGCAGCTCGCCCTCCACCGTGCACGGATAGCCGGTGAGCAAATGGTGGACGTCGTGCGCGTCGATGGCCCGGCGGCGCCAGGCGAAATTGGGCAGAGGGAACACCAGCAGGTCGGCTCGGACGATCCACCAGCGGGCGTCGCGCTCATCCTGACACAGGCCGTTGGCGGTTCGGAAGGCGCGCAGAGCATCGGCGACGCTTTGCCTCCCCATCGTAGATGGGGAGGGGGACCACACGAAGTATGGTGGAGGGGTAGGGGGCGAGGAGTCAGGCGGTTCGCATGCGATCCTCCTTGGTCCGGGGCCAGCTACCCCTCCACCATGCTGCGCAGGGTCCCCCTCCCCATGCGTGCCGCATGAGGAGGCAAGGGGCCTGGTCACATCTCACCCTGACCGGGCGCCGCGACCGTCAGGGCCCGCTCGGTCATGGGTGTAATTCCCGGCCTCGGCGGAAGGATCGCGGGAAGCTTGATGTTCCAGGCGAGGCCGAGCCTTTCGAGAAGCAGGATGAAATACCAGCCGAGGTCGACCTGGCCGGGATAGAGGCCGTGGCGGGCGGAGCTGGGGAAGGCGTGGTGGTTGTTGTGCCAGCTCTCGCCCATCGTCGGGATGGCCATGATCGGAACGTTGTAGGCCTGGAGCGCCGCGCCATCGAGAGTCCAGTCCTGCGGGCCGCGGCTATGGGCGAAATAGGAGATGAACCAGTGCATGGTCGTGCAGGCGGCGACCCGCACGGCGATCCCCCACACCACCCAGGGCCAGCCGCCGAGCCCGTAGAGGAGGAGGGCGAGCGGGATCTGCTGCGCCATCCACGTCCGCTGGAGGAAATTGTAGAACGGGTCGTCGCCAATGCCTGGGCCGGGATCGAAGCCGGGCGGGTGCTTCAGCTTCAGCTTGAAATTGAGATAGTAGAAGCCTTCGATCCACAGCGGCTTGCCGTGGCGAAGGAACCAGTGGCAATCGGCCTCGCGCTGAGCCCAGTCGCGGCTGTCGTGGAGGCCGATCGTCCAGACCGGCCCGCCCATCCCAACGAGCGTCCCCAGGTAGACCAGGGTCCGCTCCAGCCATTTGGGGCATTCGAAGCTTCGGTGGATCAGGCGGCGGTGGAAGCCGACCGAATGGCCGGCGCACAAGGTGACGGCGGAGAGACCGAGGAAGACCGCCAGCGCGCTCCAGCTGAAGGTGAGCGGGCCCAGGACCAGAGCGGCGGCGAGGAAGCCGCTGTTCCACAGCGACCGGCCGGGATCCCAAAGCACCTCGCCCTCGACCGGGCTCGCCGTGTCGAGGTCGGTCAGCGAGTTGACCTTGAAGGCGGAGCGTCCGGCCGCTGCGTCGTGCATGTCAGCCATCCTTGTGCGCGATGATGGTGTCGATCAGGTAGCGGGCGCTCTGCCGGGCGGCGAGCCGCTCCATCGGCCCGAAATACCAGGCGGGGTCGAGCAGCCGGTGATATTTGACGGTGAGCGAGACCCGGGTGCGACCGCCGCCGACGTCGCGGAAGCGCACCTCGGTCCCGTCGATCTTCATGTAGTGCGAGAGGTAGCTGTCGTTCTGGACGATTTCGGTGCGGATCCGCGCCGGGCTCACCTCGGCGATCCGGATCGCCATGTCGCCGCGCTGGATGTTGGTGAAGAACCATCGCCTGTAGACGAAGTGGAGGCGGTGGACGTCGCCGGCCTTCAAGGTTCCAGCCTCGATCCGGGTCGGCATCGGGAAGAGCCAGAGGAACCAGTGCCTTGTGGCATCGAACCTGATCGGCCTGGCCATGTTGGCCTGCAGGGACTCGATGCTGCCGGGGAGGATCTGGGTGTAGGTCGCCTCGTTGTAGCGCTGCACCGTGGTGGGGCCCGTGAGGCCTTCGGCGACGAGCACGGCGACCACGACGGGGATGGCATAGGCGCCGGAATGGCCGCCGCCGTCACGGTCGGCCAGCCAGCTGAACAGGAAGCCTACCGTGACCATCGCATAATAGATGGGCATGAAGAACAGGACGCAGAGGAAGCCTTCGAACAGCAGCGCGGAGCTTGCGAGCATGATGATCGTCGCCCCGCGCATGTGCCGGCCGTAGCGCTGGATCGGCGAATCGCCCTCGACGACGGGAGTGGCGAGATGGAGGGCGATCGAGATCGCGAAGGGGATGAGCAGGTAGAGCAGCGTTGAGTTGCGGAAGCTGGAATCGAGCACGGCCCGAGTCGTCAGAGCCGCCGCGCAGATGATGAAGAAGACATAGTAGCCGCTGAGCCTGCGCACGATCGCCTCCCCTTGGCCAAGGTGCGGCAGACGGCGGCAAAAGCCAAGCCGTCATGACCGTCCGTCATGCTGAACTTGTTTCAGCATCCAGGCGCGAGCCGCCTCGCGGGTGGAGAACTGACCCCAACCAAGTTCAGGGCGACGAGGTGCAAAATGTGCTGGACCGGATCCCCGAGGTCGAGGCAATCTGCGGCCGGGTGCCAGTCGTGCCCGAAAGACCGGGGAAACGCCGTGCTGAAACAACTCGCCGCCGCCGCCGCCGCTTTATCCCTCGCTGCCGCGCCCTGTTCGGCCGCGGAGCTGATCGATGACAAGGATCCCGGCGCCCGCCGCAGCGGCGCGGCGCTCGGCGGCTATGTCCGGCTTCCGCTGGGCACCCAGAGCCGCGGGCTCGGACCGTCCGCGGGCCTGCGGCTGACCGCCGTCCACGACTATCGCGGCGCCGGCGCGCCGAAGGCCATGTTCGTCGAAAGCGACACGGTGGACCTTCGGCTGCTCGGGGCGAAGAAGCCGGCGCTTTATCTGGCCGGGGTGCCGGTCACCGGCGACGAGGGGCGCAAGCACAACCTCAACGGCGTGAGCACGGTCGTTACCATCGTCCTCCTCGCCGCGGCGGTGGTCGGCGGCTATTACATCGTGAGGGCGATCGACGATTCCGGCGAGGAATGAGTGGGCTCAGTCCTGGACCCGGAGCCGCTTCAGCGTCTCCGAGTCGAGCTTGCCCGCGAGGCCCGGCACCTCGTCGAGCTGGCGCAGCGAGGTGAAGCGGCCGCGTTCGCCGCGGTAGCGGACGATCTCGTGGCCGTGGCCGGCAAGTCCCTCGATCGCGTCGATCTCCTCCTTGCTCGCGGCGTTGATGTCGAGCGGCTCGCTCATAGGTCCGGCAGCACCTGGCTCGCCTCGCCCCAGCCCTGGAGTGCCCGGCCGGAGGCGCGCTCGACGAGTTGCGCCCCGTCGCGCACCGTGAACGGCGCTCCGGACTGGAGGCCCTCGAGCTCGTCCCAGCTTATCGGCGCCGCCACCGGCGCGCGTTCCCGGGAACGGGCGGAATAAGGCAGGATCGCCGTCGCGCCGCGCTGATTGCGCAGATAGTCCAGGAAGATGCGGCCCTTGCGCCTCGCCTTGGCGAGGTTGGCGGTGAACCGCTCCGGCTCCGCCGTGGCGAGCGCGATGGCGAAGCGTTGGGCGAAATCCTTGACCACGGGCCATTCCGCCTCCGGCGTCAGAGGCACGACGACGTGGAGGCCCTTGCCGCCGGTTGTCAGCGGGAAGCTCTGCAGGCCCATGTCGGCGAGGTGGCGGTGGATGTCGCGGGCGGTGCGCTTGACCTGGTCGAAGCTGAGGCCCTCGTCCGGATCGATGTCGAAGACGAGCCGATCAGGTCTCTCGACGTCCGCCACCGAGGAGCCCCAGCCGTGGAACTCGATGGTTCCCATCTGGGTGCAGGCAATTACTCCCGCCGCCTGCTCGACATAGACATAATCCTCGATCTGGCCCTTCTTCTCCTCGATCGGGATCTGGTGGACGTGGGGGCCGAAGCTGCCGGTATTGTGCTTCTGGAAAAAGCATTTGCGCGCTCGGCCCTGCGGGCAGCGGACCAGGCTCAAGGGGCGGTTGGCGGCCCATTCCATCATCATCGGGCCGATGGTGCGGTAATAATCGACCAGCTCGCCCTTGGTGACGCCCGCGTCGGGGAAGAGGATCCGCTCGGGGTTGCTGACCTTGACGCCGTCGGCCGCGGGCGCGGCGCGCTCGATCGGTTCGGGCGTTTCCTCGACGACCTCCGCCGCCTTCTTGTCGCCGCGAAGGCCGAGGAAGCTGGCATGGCGGACGACTCCCTCGGCGGTGAACTCGGCGAAGGCGACCTCGGCGACCAGCCGCGGCTTCACCCAATGGGCCCCGCGCGCCTCCGCCCTCGGCACCGCCGCCGCCGGCTTGGCGGCGGCGAGGCGCTCGAAGCGCTCGAGCAGATCGTGCTGCACCTGGTTCGAGAAGCCGGTGCCGACCTTGCCGGCGTAGCGCAGCGTGCCCTCGTCATGGACCCCGAGCAGCAGCGCCCGGAAGCCGCGGCCCTTCTTGTCGCTCTCGGACCAGCCGAGGATGACGAACTCCTGGCGGTAGGTGCATTTGATCTTCAGCCAGGTCTTGGTTCGACCGCCGCGATAGGGCGCGTCGGCGCGCTTGGAGATGATGCCTTCCTGGCCCGCCTCGCACATCGCGTCGAACAGCTTCTCGCCATGGCCGACGATATGCTCTGCGTAGATCAGGGTCGGCGGCCGGCCGTCGCCGATCAGCGAGGCGAGGCGGCCCTTGCGCTCGATCGTGGGCAGGGCGGTAAGGTCCTCGCCGTCTATTTCGAGCGCGTCGAAGAGGAAGAGGGTGAGGCCGCAGCCGCCCTCGCTGATCGCCTGCTGGAGCGCGGAGAAGCCGGTATTGCCCTTCTCGTCGAGGGCGACGATCTCGCCGTCGAGCAGGGCCGAGCCGACCTCCAGCCGGGCCGCGGCCTCGGCGATCTCCGGGAACTTGTCCGACCAGTCGAGGCCCGAGCGGGTATAGACCTTGGCCTTGCCGCCGCCGATCCCCAGCAGGCAGCGATAGCCGTCATACTTCATCTCGTGGATCCAGCCGGAGCCGGCGGGGACATGGTCGACGAGGGTGGCCTTCTGCGGCTCGCGGAAGGGGGGGAGCTTCGTGGAGCGCTTCCCGTCACCCCGGCGCAAGCCGGGGTCTCCGGGAGATTCAGGCACCGGAGCCTTTCCGACCTGAGATCCCGGCTTGCGCCGGGATGACGGTTTGGTCGGAGCCGTTTTCCAGCCCTTCAGCTCCTTCGCCTTCTTGCCCGCCGCGATTTCCTGCATCGATCGGCCGGTCTTGATGCTGGTCAGATACCGCTCCGTCAGCCCCATCGAGCCGCCCGCATGCTCGTCGGTCACCTTCTTGAGCATCCAGTTCTCGGCGCGCTCGCCGGGGCGGCCCTTGAGGCGGAACATCACCCACTCGCC